>CAJUFL010000001.1 GCA_910585605.1 uncultured Lachnospiraceae bacterium
TTAGTGCTAAGGCTGAATATACTCGTTTTGAAATTACAATTTGCGGAAACTCAAGTTAACTTAACATGCCTCCAAGAAGCCCACCCCCAATGCACAAGGCAGCCGTGCTGAGGTTTGCAGTACTTGCCACATGAAATGTCTGCCCGATGATAATTGCCACCACGGATATAATCAGAATATATAATACTCCGAGCAAAAAACCCCAGAGAAATTTCTGCTCCTTAACCTTCTTTCCCGTAATAAATGCACCAATAAAGGTTACCACTACATAAATCGCAACAATCGCTATATCCGTTATGGATTCCCCTAACTGGAATTTGAATACTAAAAAGGCAAGCAACGCTAGCAAAACACCGGTTACTGCATAAGAAAAAATCAATCCTTTCATGACAACCATCATTTTTCTTCCAACACTCATATATCTACACTCCTCATAATCTTTATTGTATGAGCAGCGGATTTGTCATTTCGCTTTGCTCACCTTTAGTGCAATATATGAGTGGAAAAATTAATTTATTCCCTTTTTTAACAGGTCAATGATATCAAACAAAGAATTATATATCTGTCTTGCCAGCGGTCGGATTTCCTCGGTAGGCTCAATTAAATCAACCACCATGACCGTATAAAGTCCTGCTGCCGAAGAAGATTTTACACCATTAATGGAATCCTCCACACCGATAGCCTCTGACGGCATAATATTTAAATCTCTGCATGCTTTTAAATAAATGTCTGGTGCCGGTTTGCCATTGGGTACAACCCCACCGTATACAATCTGATCAAACATCTCTAAAATGCCCGCATTCCTCAGATTGCGCTCAGCCCGTTCCTGTGCCGTGGATGTAGCCAGTGCAATTTTTTTCCCGTTATCTTTCAGATAACGGAAAAGTTCCAGCACTCCCGGTTTTAAATCCAGACCATTGTCCCTGATATCTTCATCCATTCTGGTCATGGTTTTTCCACGGAACACTTCATAGTCAAAATCCTGCCCAAAATGGGATTTCAATAATTTTTCGTTATGTTCCTTCGTCGCCCCGGCAATCAGATTACATAACTGCCGCATCTCTTCTTCCGGAATACCATATTCCTTTCCTGTTATCATCCAATGCTTACGGTACAGCTTCTCGGAATCAAAGATCACACCATCCATATCAAATACTACTGCTTTTATCATAATCTTATTTCTCTCTTTATTTATTATTGCAGTTTAAAGATAAATTCTTCATCACCTAATACAATTTTACAATCATGTGTCAGAAGTTCACTTTCACCCTCTTCAATGACTTTGCCATTCACAAAAGTATGATTCGTAGATTTGTTGTCCTTAATATAATAATCATCATCTTTGTTTGTAATAATCGCATGTACCCTGCTGATCGCACCATTCCCCTTTACCGTATAATCCACTCCCATACTGGCTTTTCCAAGCTTGAAGGTCTGTTTTGTGATCATGATTCTTTCTTCTGTATTCACGCGGATGAGATAAGGATTCACCTTAGGAATCGGAGCAGTCTTTACCGGTTCTTTTACCTCACTGGAATCTTCCGGAATCTCTTCTTCTGCCGGAGTTTCTTCATTCTCTGGTTCTGTTGAAGCTTCTTCTGCTGCCTTTAATTCCTCCTGTGTATTCTTTACAATGCTTGCCCGGTTAATCTTAATATTCTTTTTAATCTTAAGTCCCGTCTCTTCATGGCTCACCTGCTGTTCTTCCAACTCTTTCTCTGCAAGGAACTCATCCAGTTCATCCTGAATCACGACACCTGTCACAGGAGTTTCTTTTGTCTTGAAGAGCGGTTTTTTAGTTATACTATTTCCTGAATCTTCCGCTTCAACTTTTGAGGATTTCTTAGCCTTATTATTTTTTGACAGTTTCTCTTTTATTTTATTTACAATTTCCTGACTTTCACTAGTTACTTCATCCTCTTCCGGTTCTTCTGCAATCTCTTCCGGCTCAGGAATTTCCTCTGATTCCTCTATATCCTCTTCTTCCTCAAAAGCCTCCTCCGGTTCCTCTGTCTCTTCTTCAAAAGATTCTTCCGGCATATCCTCTTCTTCCTCAGAAATTCCTTCTGATTCTTCTATACCTTCTTCAAAGCTTTCTTTCGACTCTTCTACATCCTCTTCTTCCTCAGGAACTTCCTCTGATTCTTCCATATCCTCTTCAAAAGCTTCTTCCGGCTCTTCTACAGCCTCTTCTTCCTCAGGGACTTCCTTTGATTCTTCTATATCTTCTTCGAAGGCTTCTTCCGGCTCTTCCACAGCCTCTTCTTCCTCAAAGACTTCTTCCGGTTCTTCCATAACAGCTTCTTCAAAAGCTTCCTCAGGCTCCTTCTCAGCTTCTTCCTCTACCTCATGATATTCTGCATAAATTTCTGCGGAATCCTCCTCCGGAATCTCAATCCCCATTGATTCCATCAACTCTTCCACCATAGTAAGCAGGTTGCGGAGATTAAAAATAGCACGATTATTAATATAAGTGAACAATTTGGCCACGTAATCCCCATTTTCAGAAGGTTCAAATCTAAGACTTGCCATGAAATTCCTCAAAAAACTGATCAAATCAGCTTCTTCATTCATATCCTCTAACGGAACACATATAAATTCAATCTTATAGTCAGAATCTACATAAATATAATTACGGTTTAACACCAGATAAGACAAAGGAATCCTGTATTCTGCCATATCAATAAACGTCAATACAAGCCCTCTCAATACCCTGAGAACCATCTCTGCATTAATTTCCTGATTGGATAATTCACTCAGATGAATCTTCTCTGTAATATTATAAGAAAAAGTATCAAACTCTTCCCCTTCTTCAAAAATAATCGGAACGATCCCTGCCGGTTCCTCATCTTCTACAAAATCAAGTAATTCCTCATCCAGTTCTGCTTCATTATCAATATTAAAAGTCAGAAACTGTTCATTTTCAAAATTCCTTACCCTGAAACTAATCTTCCTCATAACAACTTCCCCTTCCAATACCCAAATCTACATTTTATATATAAGTTCAGTTCATTCATGTTAAACACAGTTATTTTTATTATAGAGGATTCTTCATTATTACGCAAGTAAATAAATACAAAAAAACCGACAGATTCATCCTGCCAAATGAATCTGCCAGTTTTAATGTTAACAAGAAATTATAATGCCTGTATCATTGTTATTTTACCGTAATCCTGATTCTCTTGTAGACGCCGTTTTGTGCGTATACATAGATATAGCATTTTCCTTTCTGCTTAGCTGTCACTACTCCCTTATTATTTACTGTGGCCACCTTGCTGTTATCGGATTCAAATTTGATGTTGCGATGGTGTTTGATCTTCTTATCCAGCTTCACCTCTGAAGCCTTAATCTTAAATTTCTTCTTTACTGCCAGGGTCTTGCTGGTCTTATTCACCTTGACTGATTTTGCCACACCAAATCTGCCGCCCTTAGTGGTGGCATGAACATTCTTGGATGCCGCGATCGTCACCTTTACACCGTTTATGTTCTTATATGCCACTACAAGGTATTTGTAATAGGTTCCCTTCTTCAGTTTCTTCTGTGTGTATTTTACCGTGCTGTTTTTAGTAAAGGTCTTGATATGCTTGAACGTATTCTTCTTACCGCATTTGTTGCCATAGAGGATATAGCCGTCTGCATTCTTTACTTTATCCCATTTTACCGTTACTGAATTCTTTTTCAGGTTGGAGGTTCTCGCCTTCAGCATTCCGAAAGTGGAACCCTTGAGGTCAGCGTCTGATTTCTGGTTCTTGATGGAAGTATCGGTAATCAGAAGGGTATCTGTGGAAACCCCAAGCTTAGATGCCTCATCAATGATCTGCTTTGCCGTGTCTGTGGATACTCCCAGACCGTCAGCAACTGCCTGGTCTGTTTTAGGGTCTCCTGAGCCTGTACCGCCGCCAGAATTCCCACCATTCGGAACCGTCACAGCTGTGGCTGCACTTGCTTTTGTTGTGTCTGTCTCTTTCACACGTACATAGTAAGTACCTGCCGGCAGACCAGTCACCTCGTTACCAGTACAGGATTTTGCATCTGTAAAATCCTTATTGGTACTGTATTCCATTGTCGCATCCACACCAACAAGCTTTCCATCGCTTCCTCCCAGCGTAGTCGGAGGAACTGCGGTAATTCCTGTAGGTGCTGATGCACCGTCTTTTTTGGACACCGTTACCGTAAATTCTTTCTTATGTCCACCATCTTCCGTCGTTGCCGTAATCGTTACCGTACCAGGCTTATGACCAGTCACTTTTCCGTTCTCATCTACGGAAGCAACTGTATCATCACTGGATTCCCATTTAACTGTAGAATCGGACGCATTATCCGGTATCACAGTTACATCCAATTCCGTCGAGCCCCCGATTACCAAACTCGGATTAGACGGGGATGTACTTCCAATTCCAGTTACCTTTGTTGTGATTCTAATATGTCTGCAATTCTTGTCAGCCTGCTTATCCTCAAAATATTTTTTATTCTCTGCAAGCTGCACATCAGAATGTATATTTTCTTGTTTGTATCCACCTATGATTTCCGCATTATTTGTTAGAATAATACCCTGCTCTGCATAGATTCCATATGAGTAAAAACTGACATTATCCACATTACGTGAAGTGCCTGCCAAAGTTCCCCCATTCATTGTTATCGTACCATCAGCTGCAATTGCATATCCAACACCCGGAACTGCACCCTGACTCGGAACAGCAGTTCCAGATAATATTCCAGCATTTACTGTAATATTACCACCAGCACTCACTCCATATGCAGGAGTCCCACCTGACACTCCACCGGTCAGCATGCCTCCTTTTACTACTATGTTATCGTCTGCGCGAATGCCATAAATTGAATGCAATTTATGTCCTCCGTTATTATCACCATAATAACTTGCATATTGTCCTGTCACGGAACCGCTTTCCATAACAAAATCCTTTTTTGCATGCACAGCATAATACGCACTTCTTGTATTAACAACTGCATCTTTTACCGTCAGACTGCCCTCCGTATATATCCCTGTCCAAAAAGCATCAATATTGAGACTTCCCGTTCCAGTAATGGATAGATTATCAAAAGCATAAATGCCACATCTTGCAGAATTTAGATTCCCTTTATCTATCACATTTTCTCCGGATAACCTGATAACCGCATCACCCTTTATGATAATCGCAATCTTTGTGGGAAATAAATAAAAATTATGCAAAGTCAGTTCATTCCCATTACAGGTAATAGAACTGACATCAGTATATTCTTTTGACAATTCCGGCTCCCATAATTCCGCAGTATTAGAAGAACTGTTTGGGTCAAAACCACTCTCCTTATAAAGCTTGCCATTATCTGCATCAAAATAAATACAATAATTAACCTGTTCGTTATCTTTTGCCGCTTTGGCGGTCATTCCTCCAGGCAATAACACCAATGAAAGTATCATCATTAATGTCCAAATGCCCATCATTTGTTTCTTCATAAAAACATCTCTCCTTCTACTGTTTAAACTGTGGAGACGAATATGCTTTTAATTATGTTTGTTATGTACCTGTTGTTCTCCGAATCTGCATGCTCCGTCTCCAGCGTTTATGTTACTTTCTGCCACGACCTTGCTGCCTTTGCCAAATGCAATATGCTTGGCTTATTTTTTTATTATATCACTGTTCTTTTTAATGTTAAAGTAAAATTTTCTCTTTTTCTTTTCTTATTTTTCAATGGGTTCACAAAATTCATAGTACCCAATCCGTCACACATGATTATAATTTTTAGTTTATTTGCTTTACTTGTAATGTCTGCCGATTAATGGTAAAATGCCTTTATCTCAAGTTAAAACAGAAAGGAATATTTCATTATGGCAAATCCAATCGTAACAATTACAATGGAAAATGGCGATGTGATGAAAGCAGAGCTTTATCCTGATATCGCACCAAACACTGTAAACAATTTTATTTCCCTGGTAAAAAAGGGATATTATGATGGGCTGATCTTTCACCGTGTAATCAAAGGCTTTATGATTCAGGGAGGATGCCCGGAGGGAACCGGAATGGGAGGACCGGGATATAGTATCAAAGGTGAATTTTCCATGAACGGCTTTGAGAATAATTTAAAGCATACCCCCGGTGTGTTATCCATGGCACGTTCCATGATGCCGGATTCCGCTGGCTCCCAGATTTTCATCATGCATAAAACAAGCCCTCACTTAGACGGTGAATATGCTGCATTTGGAAAAGTAACAGAGGGATTAGATATCGTAGACAAAATTGCCTGTGTGGAAACGGATTATAATGACAGACCTCTTACCGAACAGAAAATCCAGTCTATGACTGTGGATACCTTTGGCGAGGAATATCCTGAACCGGAAAAGTGCTGACCTAATAACATATTTTCTACAACAAATCGGGGATATTCAAAAAATATCCCCGATATTGCTATGTATAAATATTAAACTTAGTATAATACCTGCTTAATGTTGCAAACATCATAAGATCTATAATAGGTGCTTATTCATCCCAAAATACAACTTTCTTTTTTTCCTTCCAATCATTATTCACATAATAAGTTAAATTAACGGAACCATTACTATGTATTTGCACCTCTTTTATTATATAAGAACCAACTGCTACATTCGGAAATGTATCTATAATTTCTTCATAATATTTTTCTTTATTATATATCTCTGATAATAATTTTTAACTTATCACTTTCATAAGTTCCATATATTACTATTTTTTCATTACATGCACTTATGTTTTCAAAGCCCTCTGATACAATACCGGTTTTTTTATTAATAAACTTTGTGTTCCAACTATCCCCTTTTCCTACTGTTACCATAAATGTGCTTCCACCTATTTTTGAAATCACAGGTTCTAGCGTATACGCGTCTTTATATATAATCTCCCCCTGATCATTATTTATAGAAACAATATATTGATCATCTATCTTTTCTACTTTATATTGCATTTTATTCCATAAATAATTTAATATAATAAATGACACCAAACAACCAACTGCCATTATAATAATCGTACTTTTAAGCACATTTTTTCTCCTCATCCATCCTCCTTAGTTCAAATCATTATATACTCATCTTTATTATTTTACCCTGACCTTCACTTTGGCTTTCACTCCATTAGATGCTGTTACATATATATAACAGGTTCCCTTTTTCAAGGCTTTGATTTTTCCAGATTTATTAACTGTAGCTATTTTTTTATTCGTAGTCTGATAAGACAGCCTGCTCTTAGGCAGCAGCTTTTTCTTTTTATCCTGTTTTACAACGCTTGCCTTTATCCTGGCCGTTTTTCCCTTTTTCAATACAAAGGATTTTTTTGAAATTTTTATGCTTTTTACGTTGGTATATGTGCGATTCCCTTTCCCTGCAATATGAAGCGTCATACCGTCAGCTATATAGACCTTTTTTCCTTTTATCATCCGGTATGCTTTTACTCTTATGCTGTAAGAACCGGCAGTGTTCAGTTTCTTTTGGCTGACTTTGGAAATGACTGTTGATGTTTTATTCTCTCCTTTCACACTCTTAACCAGATTCTTGTCAGTCAGTTTTCTGCCATATTCCACAGCAAAAATATCATAACCGTCTGCTTTTGCTATTTTACCCCATTTTACCGTTAAACCGTTTCCTTTCCAACTGGTCTTAATCTTCTGACTCAGGACAACTCCATTGTTATCTATCGTTTCCTTTGTTGGAATCTGTACCTCCCCGTTAATACCTGGGATGTCATTGCCGGTACTGCCACCCGGAGTTGTCTGACCTCCCACATATTCCGCTACAATTTCCACATCACCGGAATGCATCGTGAACTTCGTTGTCGCTTTCTTACTGTTTTCCAAAGTTACATTCCCTTTTATGACTCTCCATTTATCAAATTTCTTCCCTGCTTCCGGTGCGTTTGCCGTAATGGAAACTTCCTTTCCTACCGCATACTCACCACTGCCAGTTCCGTTATGTATTGTTACTTTATAAGGGCGGGTATCAACAGACTTGGCCGGTATCAATGTAATCCTTGTATCTGCTGTGGGTATCCCCCAGACAGTCAGCCATGTATCACTTTTTCTTGTTACATAGATTCCGTTTACAGGTCCAATGCTATAATTTTCCGGAAAATAATAACCAGCATTTGCAATATATGTGACAGTCGCCATTGCACCAGTCAATCCGGTCTGATAATCAGAACCGGAAACGGAACGCATTGTAATATGGCTTCCTGATGGATTATTAATGATTACGCTATATCCCAAATCAGATGGATCATCTGGATTTTCCGGGTTATCGGGATTATCGGGATCATCTGGGTTATCAGGGTTGTCGGGATTGTCAGGGTTGTCAGGGTTGTCAGGATTTTCCGGAGTCTGAGGACTCGCCGTTACTACTGCTGGTGTCCCGACTTTCTTAGTATCAGTTTCCTTGTATCTCACATACCAGGTTCCGGCACTTACCACCGTCTCACCTTCCCCACAGGTTTTCCAATTTGTCGCAGTGGGTGATGATGCATACTCCATCGCTGTTGTAGTTCCACTTATTTTCAAAATCCCTCCTGTTACTTGAGGAGTCTGCTGTTCAGCCTTTACAGATAATGCGGGAAGTGTAATTGCTGTATTCCCAGTAGGTTTTCCAGATACGGTAATCTGATTATGACTGTTCCAGGTAACCGTGATTCCGTTTTTATTTCCAAATATGGTACCATAATCAGCAGGAAAATAATAACCCGCTCCCGCTTTGTAAATCACACTTGTCATAGCTCCGGAAAGATTTTCCTGTGTAGCAGCTCCGGAAGATGAATCCCTTATTGCACCTAACGGTGCCGTAATGGTAACCGTATATTTCGGAGTTACCGGTGTGGTCTTTTGATGAACATTTACATGTACCGGCTCACTTGCTTTTTTCGTATCCGTTTCCTTTAATCTAACATACCAGACTCCAGTATCGGCAACTGTGGAATCCTTAGTACAGTCAAACCATACAGCTGAATTGGAAGTTCTTGCAAATTCCATTGCAGTAGTAGTTCCCAAAATTACTCCATAACCACCATAAACAACATCCGTTCTCGGTTTTTCCTGTTTCTCTTTTTCTTTTGCTGCATTCAGTTCAATGGTTACATTGTCAGTCGGGGTTCCGGAAATGATAATCTCGGAATAACTGCTCCCATTCCGTGCAACCTTAATTCCGTATCCCTCTACCGCCTGATAATCATCCGGAAAATAATATCCTGCATCTGCTCGGTAAATCACTGGTGTCATGGCTCCTGTCAAAACCGTCTGGCTGGCAGCCCCGGAACCTATAGTCTTTGTCATATGGCTATCTCTGGGATTCACAATTTCAACACTATAAGCTGCGGCATGTACTTCCTGCATACGTCCCGGCAAAACCGGAACCAGCCCTACCAGCATCACTATACTTAATAAAACTGCAATTTTATTCTTATATCTCATCCATTCTTTCATAAACAACCTCCAATTCTACAAAACCAATAACCTATATTGTATATCGGCATTCCCACAATATTTTATTACCTAAAAGACAAAACGTTATACCAGCTTCCTAATTCCAGAAATCTTCCTCTCTATAATAAAATCAGGGTGTCACGCCTATAAAAATATAAGCCCGACACCCTGATCTATATAACATTCAAATATCCGCACAAATGCAGCTGGCTTCATGAGAATACAGTGGCACATTCCATTGCAGGATCATAACATCTTCTTTTTCTTCAAAACCTTAAGCACAATCACGCAGATTACAACCGTCATCACACAGATAATCCCGAAACCAAAGGGCGTACGCACCAGCGGCACCCATTTTGCATCTACGTTCATTCCGTAAAATCCGGAAATGATATTAGGGATTGCCATGACAATCGTAATGGCTGCAAGATATTTCATCACATTATTCAACCGTATATCGATAATATTTGACAACAGTTCCCTTGTACCATGAATGATATCCCGGTAAATAATCGTCATCTCAATAGCCTGTCCGTTTTCCACTTTCACATCGTCCAATAAATCCTTGTCCTCCGGAAACTGGCGTACACGGCTGTATCTGGATAATCTGTCAATCACGGTCCCATTTGCCCTTAAAGAAGTGGCAAAATATACAAGATTGGACTCTAACTCATGCAGCGTTACCAAATCTTCTTCTTTCATATTTTCCTGTGCACGTTCTTCAATCTCCGTCCTCTTACTATCAATGGTCCGAAGATACAGCTGATATACCATACAGGTTCTGTATAAAATCTGATATACAAATCGCATCTGTTTCTTCGTGCTGAACTCACGTACCGTAGAATTTACAAAATACTGCAATACCGGCGTTTCCTCTGCACAAACCGTAATCAGATAATCGTCCAGCAAAAGAATACCCAGCGGGATAGATGTATATGCCTTTTGGTCATTACGAATCTCAATAATCGGTATATCCACCAGTATCAGGGTATACTCGTCTTCCAGTTCCACACGGGAACTCTCATCTGCGTCCATAGCGGCACGGACATCGGCAATATCAATCTCAAACCGTTCGGAAATCAATTCCAGTTCATCCATGCTGGGATCGGTAAGCTGAATCCATGAACCGGGGTCAAAGGCATGCTCTTCTCCAATTTTACTATTCTCTGTCCTGTAAATCTTAATCATTTTCCATGCCTCCTTATCCTGATTATTCATTTGGCTTTTGTAGAATATTGTTCCTTCTATCTGAATTCACAATGCCTGAATATGGTTTCATGATAGTGAAAACCATACGCCTATTTAGTGTAATCTTTTTATTTTCTGTTGTCAATCAAAAGAAACACGAATATTGCTGTTTTTTCATTTACAATATTCCAATCTGCTTCAACAGATATTCACCGTTTGTCGTAGTTGATCTTCCTTTCCGTAAGCGATAGTCAAACTGAATCTCATCACCTTGATAAGTTTCACAAAAGCTGTAATTGACAATGTTTTGATACTTCTTTTCCCTGGATGGTTTTGTATCCTTTTGGGATAAATCCCCCTGCTTTACATCTTCCTCTTCTTCCGCCAGTCTACAGATTTCCAGATCATGCGTGGTAATCATTCCCGCCGCACCGTATCTCCAAAGCTCCTTTAACACACCTTCTGCTCCTTTCATACGATCTACGGAATTTGTTCCCCTGAAAATTTCATCGATTAAAAATAAAGTATGTTTATCCCGACCTGCCAGATCGATTATCCTCTTAATCTTCTTTAGCTCTGCATAAAAAGTCGAGGTTCCCCCCTTTAAATCATCTACAATTCTCATAGACGTGACAATCCGCATACCGGAACAAGACATCCTCCCTGCACAGACAAAACTGCCAGCATAGGCAAGCACCAGATTAATTCCAACCGTCCTCATAAACGTGGTCTTTCCCGACATATTAGAACCGGAAATAATAAAAATCTCCCGGCAAAGTGTCATATCATTGCAGACCCGTTTTTCATTTCCAATCAATGGATGCCCCAGCCCCTCTGCCCTGACCACATTGTCTTCTTCCCTGTATTCCGGCAGGGAGACTCCTTCACACACCCTTGGAAGGTTGGCAAAACTCAACAGACTCTCCAATTCTCCCAAAAGGAGGAAACAGCCCTCTATGGACGCCCCATACTTCTGTTTCCATATCTCTAGATCCAGTGCATTTTTGTAGCTCCATAAAAAAAATGCATCTAATATCATTTTCATGATTCCGTTATGACACTGGCTGACATGTTCATAAATAAGAGAAAGCTTTTTCACGGCAGTTCTTGAATATTGTACCTGTTCTTTTATCCCCTTCATTTTATCAGATTTAAATTCCTGACCGCATATCCATTCCAGCACTGGATTATAGGCATCAATCTTGCAGGAGCTCCGATACAGAATATGGATATAGCTTTTTATTTTTCCGGCACCCAGAATACACAAAATAATCTGAACACTAAGCATAATACCCACTGCCGCCCATTTATTTTCCCCTGTTGTAAAAATACCCCAAAGAATCGAAGCCATGGTCAGAATCTGTGAGGCACATAAGAGTACCTTCATCCAGGAATGTTTCAGAAACTTCTCTGTCCGCTTCAGCTCTGTTACCAGTTCCGGAAATTCCCGATCTAGTTCGATTTTCGAAAACCTGTATTCCAGTTCGCTGGCAAACTCATACATACTGCCTAATTCCGCAACTGCTTTCTGTCTGTCTTCGATTTCCTTTTTCGAATATCTGGCATGTAATAAATCTTTTGAAAATGCAGTTCTTCCGTAATAGGTATACGTACTGTTCAGAAATTGGAAAAGAGACCTTGCTCCCACAATATCCAGGTCCATAGCATAATCATGATTCTCATCTATATATTCTTCCCCAATGTCAGAAAATTCCTGCCATTTTCCGTTTTTTCTCATAATATTATTCTGATGAATGGCAATCAGTCCTTCCTCATGATGCACCTTTTCAATATAATAGTCATGATAAATACAGGCAATCACAAAAACGACAGCCTCTGCTGCTATCAGCAAAACACCGCCTGCCGGAAAATGATTTACCCACACCGTATACACTGTAGCAAAAATAATCAGGGACAAACATAGCTTTATGCCCCCGATTATATTACTGACCCGGTTAAATGCTGACCGGTACTTTTTTCTCTTCTCAATGTCCTGTTCAAAATCTATCTGTACCATACACCTTTGCCTTCCCTTTTATTCCCAATATTATACTAATCATCTTATCATACGGTATTTAGTAACTCAAGTAGTAAAATAACCGTTTTTTCTTCAGAATCGCCGTTTAGCAAACTTTTTTACTATCATCCGCTCTGTTCTTTTTCCTTTTATCTTTTCCCTAATTATGGTACAATGATACAATAAATAATATAACGATAAAAAGGAGAAGGAACATGATTTGGAATGAAGCAAGAGAATGTATGAGCCGGGATGAATTAAACACTCTGCAAAGTGCCCGCCTCAAGAAAGTGGTAAACCGTGTATATCACAATGTGGAGCCTTACCGCAAAAGAATGCAGGAAGCTGGTCTGGAACTGGGCGATATTACCAATATTGAGGATATCACAAAACTTCCATTTACCACAAAGGATGATTTACGGGATAACTATCCGTTTGGACTGTTTGCCGTACCCTTAAGCGAAATTGTGCGCATTCATGCTTCCTCCGGAACTACCGGTAAAGCTACTGTCGTAGGTTACACCCGGAAAGATATCGATGTCTGGGCAGAATGTGTGGCAAGATGCTGTGCCATGGCAGGACTTGGAAGAAATGATATCATTCAGGTAGCTTACGGATACGGATTGTTCACCGGTGGTCTTGGCGGACATTACGGTGCAGAACATTTAGGTGCAACCGTTGTCCCGATGTCTACCGGCAATACGCAGAAGCTGATTGATATGATGGTTGATTTTGGTGCAACCGGACTGATGTGCACGCCGTCTTATCTGATGCATATTGCAGAAGTGATTGAAGAAAAGGGATTAAAGGATAAGATTAAGTTAAAAGCTACCTTAAACGGTGCAGAACCCTGGACAGAGAACATGAGAAAACAGATAGAAGAACGTCTGGGAATTGAAGCCCACGATATTTATGGTCTTTCCGAAATCATGGGTCCCGGCGTTGCAACAGACTGTCATTATCATAGTGGTCTGCATATTTTCGAAGATCATTTCTTCCCTGAAATTGTAGATCCCAAAACGCTGGAACCTGTACCAGATGGTGAAACTGGAGAGCTTGTAATCACGACACTGACCAAAGAAGGTATTCCGCTAATCCGTTACCGCACCAAGGACCTGACCAGTATTACTCATGAAAAATGTGAATGCGGACGTACAACTGCAAGAATCAGCCGTTTCACCGGACGTTCTGACGATATGCTGATTATCCGTGGTGTCAACGTATTCCCCAGCCAGATAGAAACCGCACTCCTGACTGTAGATGGCATTACACCAAATTACCAGATTATCGTAGACCGCGTAAACCATCAGGATACCCTTGCCATTCTGGTAGAGGTAGAGGAACGTTTCTTCTCCGATGAAATCAAAGAATTGGAAACTCTTCAGAAAAAAATCGAACATGCCGTTCATCAGACAATTGGATTGCATGCCAAAATCAAATTGGTAGAACCCAAAACCATTGAGCGCAGCATGGGTAAAGCTGTACGTGTTATTGACAAACGTAAGCTTGTATAGCAAAAGGAGGCATTACTATGTTTATTAAACAAATCACTGTATTTATCGAAAACCGTGCGGGCAGATTGGAACAGGTTACACAGGTTTTAAAAGAAAACAATATCAATATTGTTTCCCTTTCTCTGGCTGACACCAGCGATTACGGACTACTCCGGCTGATCGTATCCAATCCGGATAAAGCGGTTACTGTTCTGAAAGAAAGCGGATTCTCTGCTATGATCACTAATGTAATTGCAGTAAAGCTAACACAGCATGTAGGAAAATTAGGAGAACTCCTCTCTATTCTTTCCAGCGCCGGTGTCAACGTGGAATATATGTATGGTCTGACTACGGGTGATGAAAATGCCTCTATCGTCATCAAAACCGGAGACCAGAAAAAAGCTCTGGATGCAATTACAGAATCATCATTTGAACTGTTAAGTACAGAAGAAACCTATGCAATGAATGATTGATACGATATCTACTCTTTAATTCTGTTTGGAATATTTAAAAGACGGAGACTCTCGCCTCCGTCTTTTTTTGCTATTTTTTGATCTTAACTGTTTTCTTTTGTCCCTTTCCTTTTAACAATGTTTTATACGCCGCAAGCTTTTTCTTTGGAACCTTAATCGTTGCCTTTTTATGAATGTTCTTAAATGCATTCTTACCAACAGAACTCAATACTGTTGATTTAATTGTGATAGTTTTCAACTTCTTGCAATTATAGAATGCTTTTGTTCCAATCTTTGTTACTTTTGCCGGTATTGTAATCTTGGTCAGGACGATACAATTATAAAATGCACTATCTCCTATCTCTGTAAGAGCTGCCTTACTGGGGATGGATATAGTCTTTAACTTCTTACAATTATAAAATGCCTTTTTCCCTATCTTTGTAATGGATGCCGGTAACGTTATCTTGGTCATATTCTTACATCCATAAAATGCATTATCCCCGATTTCTTTTACATACTTACCAATCTTAACTGTTTTAATCTTGGTATTATTCTTAAACGCATTTGCAGAAACAGAAGTAACTTTATATTGTACTCCATTTACGGTAACGGTATCCGGTACCGTAACAGTCGTACCCGTATTACTTTGAGACTTAACGAATTTGGCTTCTCCTTCCAAATCTTTCTTGCTTGGCTTCGTAACTGCCACTGTAGCTCCTGTTGCAGAATCTACTACATTCTCGTTAGGCTTCGTATCCGGATACTTAATATTCAAGGTTAGGCTGGTTGTCACAACTCTTCCCTCCACTGAGGTAGGTGCCATAGCCGTTATCTTTACCGACTTTTGATTTACATCTGCTTTTAGGATTTTGACGTTACCTTTTTGATCTACAGACACATACTCCGGATTATCGGAAGTAAATACTATCTTCTGATTTGAATACTTGTCAAAAGTACTCATATCTGTTACGGATGCGATCTGACCAAAATAATTCTTATACTCAGAAAATACCGAGAACACTGCACCCGGATTTAGCTTAGCTTGGTACTCCTTTGGTATCGCTAATTTAATTAACTGGATATCAGAATTTACTGTATACGTAAATGTATGTGCGTACTGTGGATATCCCTTCGGATATACCTTGATCACTGCCGTACCAATCCCAGCAGGAATCAGATAAAAATTCTGTCTTCCCGCATCACCTGTAATCTTCCCAGTGCTGTCTGTTCTGGTTACATTGGTAGTATAGGATGCCTGCTTCTTTGCAGAAGAACTGGAGCCAGGATAAATTACGTCCGGATTACTGGTCTCCACCACAATATCGTAAGTATCCGGTGTACTATATTCTCCTCCTGCATCTACCATATCATAATAGTACTGCGTTGCACCCTTTTGGGAATTAGCTGCCTGTATGTGAGTTGCCTGTCCTGCCGGAATATGAATCTCCCTCTTGTTGTCTTTATATAATTCTGCCACCAGCGGTGTCATCTCTACTTTAAGCTTATAATCTGCTGAAAACTTATTTGCATTGATAGACACTTCCTTGTCCTGACACTCAAAGGAAATACTGCATACAACCCTAAAATCAATCTTGCCGTTTGTTGCTTTCAATCCCTCTAACTGAATCGTATCAATCTCCTGTTTCGTAGCAGCAACCGTCATGCTAGGTGCCGGCTCTACCTTTTGATAATATGCAGGATCGGTGACTTTATACCTGTCTCCGTCATCATTTGACTGTCTCTGCTTATAATAACCGTCTGTCAGATTGGCAGTAACCTTTAAATACTGGTCAATGGTATCAGGTGAGGATTCATTCCCCACTAATATATAATCGAAACTGGATTTCCCTTTTTGATTCACATAATAAGGGAAGTAAAAAGTTCTTCCAATCGGTATGGTTGTTTCATCCGGTGTATTCACCGTAATGGATACTGTTCCGGGATTTAAGGACTGCTGAGCCGTTGTACCATAAGTTGCATGCTTTGTATAAAATACCTGATTGTTTACCGTAGCTGTAGAAGCAAAGGTAAGGGAACGGAATTTCGGACATCCTGCCAATGCATCCTTACCGATATATAATACCTCATCGCCAAAGGAGGCTGTTGTCAACAAACTGGAATTTTGTAAAATCGTATTAATCATGGTCACTTTCGTACCGGAAATACTGAACTCTGTCAGCTTGGTATCGGAAAAAGCAAGGTTTTCGATTTTTTCCAGATTCTTTGCCTTGGAAAAATCAACCTTATTCATCCCGCTCTCTTTAAAAGCACCAACTCCGATTGATTTCAGATTAGAACCAAAGGATACCGTACCCAGGCTTCCATCTCCCATAAATGCCTCATTTCCTATTGACAACAGACTATCTGGGAGTCCCTTGCCGGTCAGTACCAATTTCGGACAGCTCTTAAATCCGTAATTACCGATTTTTTGCAGACTTCCAAAATCTACAGTTTCCAGATTATCACAACCCAAAAATGCATTCTCTCCCACTTCGACCAGAGATGCCGGAAATGCAATCTGTGTCATACCGTCACATTCAGCCATACCATTCTTGCCAATACTGGTAGCACCACCCAGATCGATAACAGCATTATCACTTCCTAATGCTGTATCTTTATAAAATGTTTTCTCCTCTAAAGTGAATGTAGACTGCGGAAGCTTAATACTCTTTAACTTCACACAACTCTCAAAGGTTCCGGGAAACATATTAGCATTACTTGTTAAAGTTCCCGAACCTATCTGTTTTAAGGAAGTATAGTGGGACAGATCAACTGACTGTATACTACTTGCATAAAATGCACGCTTACCAATCCTTTCTACATAGCTTCCCTTTGGCAGTACATCCTCTGCCTTTATTATGTTAATACAACCTTCGTAAAAATGAGTGGGAATCATTTTCCACTGGTTCTTCCCTGTAGTATCTGCCTGCCAGATTACTTTGGAAACTCCCGTTTTGGCAAATACTCCATATCCGGATTCCTTTATGTAATCCGGAATATATATTTGTCCGGCTATACCTGCATTTGGAGTCTTCATCGTAGTAAACGCCAATTGGGTATCAAATGCACCACTATTCAAATGAAGTGTATTACTCTCACCTGTCACCTGTGCCGGCAATATCACTGTCGTTAATGTAGGCTGCTCATTACATGTTGCAAGCCCTGAACCTGTCAACTTTGAAAGTTTATCCCATTCATCATTTTCTACAAGACTGTCACAGTCTGCAAAAGCACCTGCACCAATCTCCGTTAGCTTAGTATATTTAGATAAATCCAAGGTCGTAAACTGGTTGCCTAGGAATGACAAAGTTCCAAATCTTTCTATAGCATTACCCGTCCCCACACTAAATGTTGCCACCGGTGCATTATAAAAGAAATGATCCGGAACCTCAGTTGTTTCTTTGGGCAGGACTGCGGAAGCAATAGAAGTACAATGTTGAAATGCCTGTTCTCCCAACTGTGGACAGGTTCCTGCTTCGGTTGAACAGATTGTTACCTGTGGTATGGATGCACAAAATTCAAATGCTCCTTTTCCAATTCCACTTAAAGTAACCGGAAATACATTACCACCTGCACTGGTACCGATAGTCTCCAATGATTTACAGTTACAAAATGCGTGCTCATCAATATATAAAGTTTCTCCAGAACCCTTATTTTCCGGTAATACCATTTTCGTCATCATCTGGTTGCCATAGAATGCTTCCGGATATATCCTTCTTTCTGCATTTTTCTCCGTTGAAGATGCCCAGGTAACCGTTGTAATCTGTGAATCCGAAGTAATTGCTGAAGAAAGTTCCTGTCCATACCTTTTGTCCGCAAAATAGAACGCACGGCTTCCAATCTGTCGGACAGATGCCGGCAGGCTGACACTTGTCAAAGAAGTACAATTAGTAAATACCTCACTTCCACAAGGTTTGCTCTGACTGCCCTGCTGCACTACTTTCTCATGGGTTACAGCACTTACAACTCTCACATTCTCCCCTCCAAGACCGGGAGAAAGTACCTTATCCTTATTCGTATTTCCCACTCCGCAGACAGACAGCTTCTGATAGCCGATTGTAGTTAACTGGTTCATATTTAAAAGGAAATCTGTATTCTCAATTGCTGTTTCACGAAATGCACAATCGCCGATTTCTTTTACCTTACATTGTCCGGATGCTGTCCGCTGGGTAACAGTCTTTAACGCAGTACAGCCATCAAATGTATAATCCGGAATCGCCGTCAGATTAGGTGACAATGAAATGGAAGTCATATCTGTATTACCATAAAAACAGCCTGCTCCGATTCCTGTCACATAATCCGGCAGGTAAATTTCTGTTTTTACACTGCCTGATACATACATCGCTGTCAGGTTTGTCCTTGCAAAAGTATTGCTGCCGAACTGAAGGCTTGTTAAGCCGCTTGGCAGTATGACTGTAGTCAGATTTTCTGCATTTCTAAATGCCGCATCAGAAATACTTGATAACTTGCCACAATTTGTCAGATTCAGGGTCGCATCCGAAGTAAATTTCATATTGGCAAAAGCATCACCTAAAATCTTGTCCAATGCACTGTT
The DNA here is from genome assembly GCA_910585605.1 of uncultured Lachnospiraceae bacterium. Lineage (GTDB taxonomy): Bacteria > Bacillota > Clostridia > Lachnospirales > Lachnospiraceae > CAG-590. Next base: position 19,141 of record CAJUFL010000001.1, read on the forward strand.
TGACTCAAAAATGAGGGAAACACCATCTGCACTGGCTTTACCTGCTCCGGTAAATGCACTGGCAGGAATTGTCTGGATTCCCCTGCCAATAGTAATCTTTTCCAGACTGGAGCAGTTAGCAAATAGTGACGTTGAATTTTGTAATATCGTACCTCCAGCGGTAAAGGACGGCAGTATAATCTCTTTTAAGGCACTGACACTGCTAAATGCCTGCTGTCCTACCTCCGTCAAAGAAGCCGGCAGGGTATTCTTCTGGGTTCCTGCGTTAATCTCAGTCAATGCAGTACAGCTTTCAAATGCCTGCTCGCCAATCTTTTTTAAATTTGCCGGCAAAGCAACACTTGTCATCTTACAATTCTGAAATTCTTTTGCCTCTATCTCTGTAACATTTGTAAAAGCGTTCATATTAATGGAAACAGCATTCTTAGCAGAGCCTAATCCCTTCACACTTTTTACAGCTGCTGCATTTGCCTGGGAAGAAAAGTCCATCTCCCCGGTAAATGTACTTAAATCTGCATATGTAAATGTAGTTGCTGTCTTGTTAGATGCTGTCTGGGTATTATAAATATCCAAAACCATCTGAAACAATGCCGAATCCGTGATTAAATTAAACACCAGTTCAGCATCTGCAACTTCTTTCTTATCTATCTCTTCTTCCACCAGTTCCTCTTCTGTTTCTTCCTCTGATGAATCAGTCTGCTCAGATTCTTCACTGGTTGTTGATTCCGTTACAGCTTCTGTCGTCATTTCCTGCGTTGACTCCTCTTCCGTAACCTGTTGTGTTGTCTGTTCTTCTGTTTCCGTAACCTCTTCACTAATCTCTTCCGTACTTTGTCCTGCATTTTCTGAAGAGACAATTTCCTGCTGCACTACTGACTCATCCACACCTGATGCCAATACAACACCACCAGTATTAGCAGATGACAAAACAAGTGCCGCTGCTAATGTAAAACTTAGTAACCTTAGATTCTTTTTTCTCATTCCTGCACACCCTCCTTATATTCATTATAACGCTGCCCTTATACTTACACATCGCCCTAAGATTAGTTATATCAATCCCTGATCAAATTTTCATCTACTCGCTGCTGTCCGCACGATGCTACTATTATAGAATTCATAGGCATTTTAAATTCTATACATTCCTTTATGCACTTTTTATATCATGCACGTTGCACATACAGTCAAAAACCCCGTAACCTCGCCAAATATCCACACTAGTGCGACTACTTGTCTCATTGCTCACGGGAATAAATCATACATATTCGCCTTTACCGACAGAGAAATCTGCATATGTTATATATCACTAATTTTCCGAGAAAATTGATGACCTGCTTGTGCATCAGTATTATTCATTATATCATACAAATTATTTTTTTAACATATGTATTTTTACACTTTTACCTCTTTTTTTATGATAAATAAGATACCCCTCTTTATAATATGCAATTACTATTTCTATAACTTACAGCATATTACAAAAAGGGGTATTCTTTAATTATATTTAACTAATTTTCCTGCTATATCTTGCAGTATTTTAAGAAGATTTTCTTAAACCATTAAGTGTATCTACTCTTCCAATGAACTCTTCTTATGTACGGTTACTGTTTCATCGTAACAGGTAAAGATATCCTCTACCAATTCCATATTCACCTTTGGTGTAACAGCACTTACGATTGGAACAATGACCAACCCTGCAATCATTGTAATCGCTCCTGCATTAATGGGTGATGCAATAAAGCCTATAAACATATTGGAAACCGTTATGCCCACGCCGACAATGTAGCTTGCCCAGACTGCGGCTTTTGTAATCTTCTTGGAGTATAATCCATACATAAATGGTGCCAGAAATGCTCCGGCAAGTGCACCCCACGAAATCCCCATAAGCTGTGCAATAAAGGTCGGTGGATTTAATGCCAGTACAACTGATAAGATTATAAATCCCGCAACCAGCACACGCATTACGATCAACTGGGTTTTTTCACTCATGTTCTTAGCAACCGACTCTTTTAAGAAATCCAGCGTCAGGGTAGAACTGGATGTCAAAACCAGAGAAGATAAGGTTGACATGGAGGCAGAAAGCACAAGCACGATCACAATACCAATCAGGATATCCGGCAAAGTAGATAACATCTGCGGAACAATGGAATCAAATGCAATACTTCCGTCTTCTTTATAAATTGCCGCACAGTCAAATAAACGTCCGAAACCACCAAGGAAATAACATCCCCCGGAAATAATGATGGCAAAGAAGGTAGATACCACTGTACCGGTTTTTACAGCCTTCTCATCCTTGATTGCATAAAACTTGTGAACCATCTGAGGCAGACCCCATGTACCAAGAGAAGTTAAAATGACCACACCCAAAAGATTCATTGGATCCGGTCCAAAGAAACTTGCCAATAACCCATGACCACCCTGTAATGCCGGAACAGCCACATCATCTGCGGAAAGAACTGAAAGCTCTTTGACTGCATTTAAGAATCCACCCTGTCCGTTTAACACTGCCACAATAACTGCACAGATACCAATCAGCATAATAATACCTTGGATAAAGTCATTCAGCGCTGTCGCCATATAACCACCAACGATTACATAAACACCTGTCAAAAGTGCCATTACGATAATACAGACTTTATAATCTATATCAAATGCCATACCAAACAATCTGGAAAGTCCATTATATATGGATGCTGTATAAGGAACAAGAAATACAAAAGCAATAGCAGAACCTGCAATCCGAAGTGCTTTGGAATCATATCTCTTTCCAAAAAACTCGGGCATTGTCTTTGCATCTAACTTTTGTGTCATAACACGGGTTCTCCGCCCAAGTACCAGCCATGCCAGCAGACTTCCGATAAATGCATTACCAAGACCGATCCATGTAGAGGCAAGACCATATTTCCATCCAAACTGCCCTGCATAACCGACAAATACAACCGATGAAAAGTAAGAAGTACCAAACGCAAAAGCAGTAAGCCATGGACCAACTCCTCTTCCTCCTAATACAAAGTCGTTGACATTGGTAGCCTGCTTTCTGGAATAAATACCAATACCGATCATAACTGCAAAAAATACTACCAGTAACAAAATTTTGATTGCCATTTTCTCTTTCTCCCTATCTCATATTATCTTCTCTGACGTAAGCACAGTATATATTATCTTTCAACCTTACACTGCTGTTTGCAACTTTAAAGCACTTATGTTTTAAAGCTTTAACGTCATAAAGTGAATTATAAATAAGAAGTTCACGTCTGTCAAGCATAAATAAAGAAAATGTCCTATTTTCATTATTTACTGAATAATTTTCTGCCAATGGCACCAAAGGGATGTTTTATTATATTCCGGATCCTGTTAATCTGCCGCTTTTGTTCCTTTAGCTCAGTTTTTTGTTCTTTCAATTCTTTTTCCATACGCAGTGCAAGGCTTCCGAAAAAGAGTATGACATCTTCCAGCATATATCCATCATGAGGATTCCACTTCCCCTTTTTCCAATCTTTCGGGGAAAACAATTCATTTTCCCCCAGATATTCTTTTGCAATCTGGATATTCCCTTCATGATATTTCGCCAGGAAAACAGTTCTCTCCTCCTCGGAGAACATACTATACATATCATCCTCTCCCTGATATCCCGACTGTTCCACTAACAGCTGTCGGAACATTGCATTCCCATCTGCATCCAACTCTGGAAGTCTGTTTAAAATCCTTTTAATCTCATTATTATTCCGGGTAAGGCTGATATTTCTCATCTCACTTTTAATATGATATTCCTCTGAATAGATTAACCCCAGTGCATCTATAAAATCTGTATACAATGTGCCTCCGATAAATCGGTCTGCATCAAACCTTCTTACTATAATATTCTCCCTGCCCACATATCCTGCTATCTTTTCCAGCATATCATAATAATCCAGTTGAATCTTAGGAAGTTCTTCTGCCATCCTTTCCCATGTAAGCTGGGACTCTGCTCTTAACCCTTCCTTCACCTTCTGACTCCACCATGAGTAAAGAAAAGTATCCTGCATGCGGAGATACACAATCACCTTAATCACAATCTGCTTTTCCCCAATCTCTTCCTTTATCTTTTCCCATACATTTTTCTCATCACGAAAACCGCAAGTCCATAATCCCTCATCAGAAAGTATAATATTAGGATAAGTTTCAAATGCCTCATAGATTTTATGAAATCCTTCCCGAAAGATTTCCTCTTCTCTTTTATCATCTCTTAATCCGTCTTCATCACATACTCGTCCAAACAGAAAATGCCCGTTTCTTAACCTACTTGCACTGGGATAACAATAGGAAAATTCCGGATAATAATACCCCTGGCGGTTCAGTACCTCCTGATTCTCACTACAAAAATTCTGTATTGCCGTCGTTCCTGTCTTCGCTGTTCCAACATGTAAATAAATGGTATTCATTGGCATATTCTCCTATCTTCAACCGCTTATACTATAATCTCCACAATCTGACCGATATATTCTCATGCGTCTATATTACGGATATTATCTTTTCTGTTTGAAATTTAAGTGAAGTGCCAATTATTTAATTATAAAATTTACTTTTCCTAGATTTTTATTATTTTTTCATTTATTCGATATTGAAATTCTATTATGTCCCTTACTCTCCCTCATCAAAAAGAGAAAAATCCCGCTGAACCCTGATAGGTATGTCGCCGAGCTTACCTTTTAACTGTTCTTCCATCTGTTCCGAAAAGTTTTTTAGTTTTCTCTGTTTTTCAACTTCATGCTCTTTATTAACGTAGCTGCCATTTTCATCAAATTCACTTTGTGTACCAATTCTTAATACAATCGCATTTATTTCCACAAAATCACCATTATTATCATAAAGTGTTTTTATCTCTTTATCTGCCGGGGCTTCTACCGGCTTATATGCAATCACATCTGCAAATGTTTTAATAATCACATCCATTGCTTCCTCCGAAATCATATAGTCCTCCATATGATCTGCTTCTCTTTGCAAAAGCTTAATCTGTTTTTTAGTCAAGCGTTCCAAATGGAGTTCATTACGGAGATAGATGTAAGTCAATCCGAATCTGTCATTTTTTTGTGACTTGCTTTTACTTTCCTCCTCATTAGGAATATATCCCATATCACTCTCTGATAGATCCTTATCATATTGTCCCAGTTTCAACGTATCCAATAAGTATCTGCTAAGTCCAATTCTATAAAGTTCTTCCATACTAGAGGATTCCTTCTTTGCTTTACATCCACTAAATATTGTAATCATAATCACAAATAAAATTAAATTCTTATATATTTTTTTATTAAAAATCGACATGTTTTCCCCTTTTTTAAATGCGTTAATTCATTATCACTTGAATACTCTTTCATTTTCCTATTATTTTAGGCAATTGTGAAACTCTCATATTCTTATATTAGGATATAAAAGAAAAACACTTGTCTTATTCTCCTTCAAAATAATAAACACCATCTGAAATATATTCACTGTTTTGGAGTTTGACAAACTTCCAGGATGGTTCGTTTCCGTTTTTAGTTATCACAATACCATTAAATATAAAAGAATGCTTGCATTCAAATTCAAATACGAGATAGTTATCATTTTCCCGGCTATCATAAATAAGAACAATATCACTATGATTAAATAAGTTTTGAATATTATTTTTAAACTCATTAGTAAATTCCACTTTACGTTCCACTCTCCCATGATTATCCCGAATTTCTATTAAGTTTGGTTTTATGTAGAAAATTTCCTTATCTCCTTTTTCAAAGTCAAAAATATATGACGCAATATAATCTATAGTTTCTTTGTTTTCATGATAAGTTTTTATTACCTGTTTTTGGGATGGAATATCCCCACTCATTAATTTAACTAATTCATTCATGATAAAACCTCCAATTATAATTATTATAACAATAAAAATAATTTTATTTTTTTTTGTCATCTTACTTTACCCTTTCTTTATGGAATAAGACCACACGTAGGAAGATTATCAGGATAATCTTCACAATAGGCATTTATTCCTTTTTCTATCATAATATGGTCATTAGCATCGTCACCATAATAAGGAGGTTGGTAAACTTCATCACCAAATATAGAACTCATACCATTTTTAGCTACACCTCCTCCCCAATATAAAGTAGTATCATCTATTCCCATTGCACTTCCAAGATAGCCATATGTATAATTTCCCATATCTTCTCTTGTCATTTTTTCACCATTTACAATCACTGCTTCGTCAGCACCTGGATATCTCATATCACCGAATTGTTTTTGCCATGGCTCTTCACGTTTAATATCCCACGGAGCATTATGATTAACCTGATCTCTAAACCACCAAAAAGAACCTAAAACACCTGATTTCCATAATAATGGATCTGGTGTATAAAAAGTTGTTCCATATTTTTTGATGTATTCCTCATATGAAGAAACATGATGTTTTTGAAATTCTTCAAGACTTTCTTTTAAACGATCATTAATTGGAGCTGAATAATCATAATACCATTTTCCATCTATATAAACAAGCGTAATACCACATTCTTTATCATAATCAGAAAGATCAGCCATCATTTCATCATATGCTTCTTTGTCTGGAATTTCTTGCTCCGTATTATCATTTGAAGAATTATTGTTTTTATTTATATCAATATTTATTATCATTTTTTCAGTATTTTGATAACAATTAATAATATCTAATAGGTAATTATTTAAATCGTTACTAGAATTTTTATATGTATCAATTTTATATATTATTGATTTCAATTGTTTTTTAATAATAGTATTGGATGGACCTTGCACATTAATATTATTTGCAATTTCATTTAACTGGTTTATTATTCTTGATAATTCATTAGTAATACTTTTTAAATTTCCGTTTCTCTAGAAAGATTATTGAAATTAACTGTAAAATTTGACATAACTTTATCCCTCCCTATAAAATTTCGAGAATTTATTATCGCTTACTATTTCCACTAACATAAATACTATAACATATATTCATTACTATTTTTGCTTTTTGGGATAAATAACCAGTTTTTGCGACGAATGACCAGTTAGGGTTATTTTAGAAAGCGACAAGATGAAAACAATCAAATATTTCATTATGGCAGTTTCTTTCTTTATCTTTTATTGTACAGGAACAAAAAAGAAAGAGAAATAATCATACAGGAACATACCCCTGCTTGATATTTCTCTTTCTTTTTCACAAAGTTATATGCAATTTTACCGATACATTTGAAAACTCTGGCTTTCACAATCACCTGGCAGGTGAACAATCAGACAAGCCAAAGTGTCAGTTACTTATTATTCACTGTACCAGTGTTTGTTGTTATTTCCCTAGCTGCGCCAGCCGTTCTTCCACCGTTTCCAGCATACCTGTATATTTTTCAAGCTTCTCCTTTTCCTCGGCAATCTTAGCCTCAGGTGCCTTACCTACAAAATTCGGATTATTTAACATTCCGTTACAACGCTTAATCTCACCTTCCAAGCGCTTTTTCTCTTTTGCAAGACGTTCCTTTTCCTTCTCAATATCCACAAGCTCTGCAAAAGGCATATAAACTACGGCATCATGGATTACCGCTGATACTGCATCTTCTGCAATTCCTGCCTTATCTGCCTGCACCACTACCTCAGAGGCAAATCCTAAGGTTGCAAAGAAAACCTTTGCATCTTCAAAAATATTTCGAACCTCTTCCTTTTCCGAAACCACATAAACTGTTGCCTTTTTGCTGTTTGGCACGTTCATCTCGGCACGAAGGTTACGGATTCCTCGAACCGCCTCCTTAATCGTATCCACTGCCCTTTCATCCTCAGCAAAATTCCATTCTTCCTTAAATTCCGGCCAGTCGGAAATCATAATGGATTCCTCTGTGTCCTGAAGGTTTGTGAAAATTTCCTCTGTCACAAATGGCATATACGGATGGAGCAGCTTCAATGCATTGCCTAAAACTGTCTTAAGCGTCCACAACGCAGCACCCTTTGTCTCATCTTCATCACTGTAAAGTCTCGGTTTTACCATTTCAATATACCAGTCACAGAATTCCTCCCAGATAAAGTCATATACCTTAGATGCTGCAATACCAAGCTCAAACTTATCAAGATTCTCTGTCATATCCTTGGCAAGCGTGTTCACCTTAGACAAAATCCAGCGGTCTGCTAACGTCAGCTTACCGAGCTCAATATCCGTTACATCTGCCTTTTCTATATTCATCATGATGAAACGGGAAGCATTCCAGACTTTATTTGCAAAATTACGGCTGGCTTCTACCCTCTCCCAGTAAAAACGCATATCATTTCCCGGTGCATTTCCTGTGATCAGTGTAAATCTTAAGGCGTCTGCGCCATATTTCTCAATAACCTCTAACGGATCAATTCCATTTCCTAAAGACTTAGACATTTTTCTTCCCTGATCATCCCTTACCAGCCCATGGAATAATACAGTATGGAACGGTAGCTCTCCGGTCTGCTCCAACGAAGAAAATACCATACGGATTACCCAGAAGAAAATGATATCATATCCCGTTACCAGTACATCAGTGGGGAAGAAATAATCCATTTCCTCTGTCTTCTCCGGCCAGCCTAAAGTCGAAAACGGCCATAGTGCGGAAGAAAACCATGTGTCCAGTGTGTCCGGGTCCTGCTTCATATTGGAAGAACCACATTTGGGACAGCTGCATACTGCCTCTTTGGACACGGTAATCTCATTACAATCCTGACAATAATATGCAGGAATCCGGTGCCCCCACCAGAGCTGGCGGGATACGCACCAGTCACGGATATTTTCAAGCCAGTTGTAATAATTTTTATTCATGCGCTCAGGAATCAGCTTTAAATCACCCTTTTTTACTGCCTCTAAAGCAGGCTTTGCCATTTCCTCCATCTTTACAAACCACTGAGGTTTTATCAGCGGTTCCACAGTTGTCTTACAGCGGTCATGGGTACCCACATTATGGCTGTGGGGAACAACCTTAACCAGCAATCCCTCTGCTTCCAAATCTGCAACCATTGCTTTACGTGCTTCGTAACGATCCATTCCTGCGTACTTTCCGCCAAGGGAATTAATGGTAGCATCATCATTCATAATGTTGATTTCCTCTAAGTTATGGCGTTTACCAACCTCAAAGTCATTAGGGTCGTGTGCCGGAGTAATCTTCACACATCCGGTTCCGAATTCTTTATCTACATAAGGGTCTGCAACCACCGGAATCTCCCGGTCCGTAAGCGGCAGCTTTAACATCTTGCCAATAATATCCTGATATCTCTCATCCTCCGGATTCACTGCAACCGCGGTATCCCCTAATAAAGTCTCCGGACGGGTAGTTGCTATCTCTACAAATCGGCCTTCTTCACCGATAATCGGATAATTGATATGCCAGAAATTACCGTCCTGATCCACATGCTCTACCTCGGCATCAGAAATGGTCGTCTGGCACACCGGACACCAGTTAACGATACGGGAGCCTTTATAAATCCAGCCCTTTTCGTAGAGCTTGCAAAAGACCTCATTTACGGCATCATTATTGCCGTCATCCATGGTAAACCGCTCTCTGTCCCAGTCCGCAGAAGAACCAAGCTTTTTTAACTGGTTGATGATCCGTCCGCCATATTCATCCTTCCAGTCCCATGCTTTCTCTAAAAAACCTTCCCGTCCGAGATCATCCTTATCAATCCCTTTTTCCTTCAGTGATTCAATAATCTTAACCTCTGTCGCAATAGCCGCATGGTCAGTTCCCGGCTGCCACAATGCGTTATATCCCTGCATTCTTTTATAACGGATTAAAATATCCTGCATTGTATTATCTAATGCATGACCCATATGCAGCTGACCAGTAATATTCGGCGGGGGCATTACAATAGTAAATGGTTTTTTACTGCGGTCAACTTCTGCATGGAAATATTTTTTGTCTAACCAGTTTTTGTAAATCCTGTCTTCAATCTCCGATGGGTTATAATTTTTTTCTAATTCTTTTGGCATGATTTTAACTCCTTTCGCAATCATCTGATATATATTTTATTTAAGCTACGCTAAGGGCGATGAACAAACAGGAAATGCAGAGCATTTTCCTATGCATATAAAAAGCCCTTATATCGATATCTCATCGATATAAGGGCGAATCATCGCGGTACCACCTTAATTTCTCTCTTATCCTGTCCTGTAACGGGGACGATGCCGTCATGACCTACATTCTGTACTTGGCAAGGTATATTTCGAGTCTGGTACGAAAGCACACCTGCACACTCAGCGAAGTCTTTTTGAACTTAGCAGCACAATGTTTCATTTTCTCAGCCATGCGGTTCAAAAGCTACCTTCAACGTCTTCTTCTTGAAATAATCTCTCAGCCGGTGAATTATTCTCTCTGGCAAGGAATAACGCCTACTCCTCTTTCTCACAACCTTTAAAACTAGGTTTAATAATAAAATATCAGAATTAAAATGTCAAGGTTGTGTTTACCTTATCTCATCTGAAATAATTGAAAGTATCTCTTTTTGTTGACTGTAATATTCTACCATATCCTTTGGTAATATTACTGCATCAGACGCCTCATGCGGACTATAACCTTTTCTAGCATTAATCCATGGCATTTCATTATGGGTCATTTTTTCCAAAGTATCTGCATCAAACTTTCCATAATATTTTATAACACCTTTTATAAATTTGATTTTATCATTTGGTACTAATACAAAACCGACATATTGGGGTATAACACTCCAACCATATTGCCTATAACGATTATAAATTGTTCTAGAAACAGGACCATGTTCCCATGCTTCAAAAGTTAAATCTGCTATCTGTAATCCATATATCGTTAAATACCATGCATATACATAATAAGCTAACTTCTGAAGTTTTTTATTAGATATATCCGTCCTACAACTTAGTATAACCTTAGTTAATTCTTCAACTGAAATCATATTATCACCTCTTTGATAAACATGCTAATTCTACTATAATTCTTTCCAAAAGTCTACACAAAATTCCGAATATCTTACTTTATTTATCGTCTTTTTTACATTTTTGCTCGAATTTATAGAAATTTGAATCCCATTAAGATCACAAATACACTTTGCAGTATATAATCCAATACCCATTCCATCTGTTGTAACCTGTTTTGCACCCTCACCACGATATCCTTGATTAAATAATTGTAATAACTCATTATCTGATACAGCAGGACCTAATGACTTAATTTGAACATATTGTTGTTTTGCTTTTTCTTCAATATTTATATTTATAATCTCATTATTAGGAGAATACTTAATTGCATTATCAACCAGCAAAAAAGGTAGCAATTCAATACAATCATATGCTTCAATATCTCTACACTGTCTATTTGCCTCCATTATAATATCTATAGACTTTTCATCTGCCTTCTCTTTAATACAATGCTTAACTTTATATATTATTCCATATAAATTATATGACGACGGAACATCTGCTTTCATCAACTCTTCATTATAAACAAAATCATAATTATTCAACCTTAAAGTCAAATACCAGCTTAATACACTAATACCTTTAGATAAATCGTTAAATTTGGCTAAGCTCTTTTTCTCTTGTGATGCTCTAAAAATTTTCTCGTTTTTAATTTTAAGCTGTTGGTTGTATTTCCTCACATCATGCAATATATCATTAATTAAATCCCTATGTTGTTCATATTTTCTTTGATTATACCAATACTCCTTATACGCCTTTGCATAATTTTCTAAATTTGAATATGTAATCTCTTTATATTGCTTTCCCATATCTTTCAATTTAGGCAATAGCTTTTCTCTCTTATAACTTTTCTCCACCCTCAGACAAGTAAAAATACAGTTCTCATTTTCTATTTCAAAAACATAGGAACTAAATCCAAATGGGCATTCATATAACCCTTCATCTGCTTTACACATTTTATTATAATGCATTCTACATTTATCACTTTCACAATTTTTACGACAAAACTGTGGAACAGTAATATCTATACCATTTGTAATTTCTCCAATACCATTTCTATAAATGGGTAATATGTTCAATTCTTCCATAATCATACCGCCAAAACCTTTATTAAATTTAAAATTGATGCCGTTATATTCAATAATACTGTTGCATTTTTCATTGTTCCTGCAATAATCTCATTCAATTTTGAAAAATCATTCTTTTTAAACATTTCTGAATAAGCTGTTTTTATTTGTTGTATATCATTTTCATTTATTTGATTATCTATTAATATTGACCTTAATACTTCCCACTGTTTATCAATATCTACATAATCTTGTATAAGATTATCTATTTTATTACATATCTTATCAACATCTAAATCCTTCATAAAGTAAGCATCTATTCTATTATCTGCCAATAATTCTGTTATTTCTTTATGAACACTAGCTGAATAGCAGCAAACCTTTTTAAGCGGATATTTACTTTTCACTTCACAAGCAAGTGCAAAGCCCTCCATACTACTTTTTAACCGTTTCGCAATTCCTCGCACATCCATTAAAATCAAATCAAAAGGTTCCGTCTCTATAGCATATGTCATATCATTTTTATAGTATACTTCATATTGACGTTCTTTCAGAACTTCATAAATAGCATCGTCTTCATCATCGACAACAAGTATTTTAAGTCTTTTTCTTAAATTACTAATATTTTTTTGTTCAATCAATTGTACAGTAGTATCATATAACTTTTTATTTTTCTTAGATTTCATATTATCAAATAAATGCATAATTATCATTGCATATAAATTATATTTATCTACAAACCGTCTGATATAAATAATCTATATTTTCCTTTCCATATAATATACTATTCACGAAAACCTTTATCTAATATTACTACTATTACGATGGGAAGTCAATACTTTTTTCGAACATTTGTTCTGTTGTTTAATCTTCTATTTATCGGATACGTCTTATCCTTACAATGTTTCAAAAAATATTTTACAGATTTATTTGAACGATTTCACACAACAATGAAGCTGCCACATCCAGTAACAGCTCCATATTTCCCACTTCCGTCTACTTTTTAATGACTGCTTTTTTACCAACACCTTTTTTGCGTAATAATGTTTTATAGGCTGTAAGCTTACTTTTGGGAACCTTAATGACTGCCTTTGAATAAATACCTGTAAAAGCTTTGCTTCCAACCTTCTTGGAGGTCAGCTTACTGGTCTTGACTGTAATGTTCTTTAGCTTCTTACAATTATAAAATGCCTTCTTTCCAATCTTATTTACCTTAGAAGGAATCGTGATTCCTGTAATCTTACGGCAGTTATAAAATGCCTGATCGCCGATAACGGTTACATTCTTGCCAAGCTTCACGGTCTTTAAATTCTTACAGCCACTAAACGCTTGCTCTCCAATAGTCTTTATTTTATTACCAATAGTGACCTTTGTAATCTTCTGGTTATTCTGAAATGCTGCCTTTGCAATAGATGTAATCGTATATGTGGTTCCATCAACCTTGAGTGTATTAGGAATCACCAGACTGCCTTTTGCATGTTTTTTATCTACAGATAATAATGTAGCATTTTTCTTGTCACCCTTCGCCACCGAAATCGTAATGCCTGTCTTTTGATCATAACAGTTTACTGCCGCCCCGGCATCAGCATCCGTCTTATCATCCTCTGATGGGATACCATCCTGCCACTGATCTTCCCTTCCAGCAGCTGCACTTCCTACATAAAATGTGTATACCCTGCCAATAGACGGGTTGTATTTGGGACGAACCTCTACTTTGGCTGTGCCATCTGCTATAAAATGCAGATATCTGTTATCTGTAATTGTTACTACACTGCTATTGTGTGAAATAATCTCTATCTCATCTAAATCCACATCAGAATCAGCAAAACAATCGCATTCCAAAATATCCCCTACTTGATAATTACTCTTACAGGTACTGTAATAATATGGATCATGATTTAACGACCAATATGTCCAAAAGCTGGTTGGTACAGATGCCATAAATACTTCCTGACACTGTGGACACTTCATCTTTACCTTTCCATCTGTCACCGTGCCATCTTCCATCACTCCATTTAAATCATGTGTAACGGTAATCTTCACAGTTGCACTTGCTACCAGATAATTTTCTGATTCCTCTGCCTGAATTGTAATGACAGCTGTTCCAGCTGAAACACCGGTAATCACACCATTACTATCTACCGTTGCAACGGATGGATTATCCGATGTATAAATATAATCTACTCTCGAATAAGAACTATAATATATATCCGTTGTCCCCTGTTCCATAATTCTGCTCTTTCCAACATAAGCATTTAAACTCCGTTTGGCTTTTGCAATGGTAAAGTTTGCAGAAATCCTTCCGGTATACGAACCGATACCCACAGCTGTTACAGCAGCAGTACCGGCATTTGTATTATTCGTATAATTCACAACATAATCTTCATTGAGTGTTAATTCCTGACCATCCAGAATAATCGTGACAGCTGGTGTAATACCGGACCCTGAATATGTATAACTGTTCCGCTCCAAAGAAATCTCTGCTTCATCAATGGAACCAGCCTCTGCACCTGCCCATGCTGACCAGGTAAGGGTGCCGTCATGATTCGTCAGCACATCCTGTGTCCATGTGGCATTTCCTTCCGGATAATAAGCATTTGCTGTGCAAGAATAAAAAACCTTATCATAAAATGTGCCATCTATCGTTTCCCCAAATGTCGGTGCATCCCCCTTAAAATAAACATGCTTAAGCCCACTGCAATAGCTAAACGCATATGCTCCAAGCGTTTTCACAGAAGCAGGTATCCGGACTACCGAAAGGGAAGTATCAGACCGAAAACAGTGGGTACCGATTGCAGTAAGACCTTCTCCTTCAAAAGTGATACCGGATAAGCCCGAACAATTACCGAATGCACCTTCTCCCAACTCTGTGACAGATTCCGGAATCGTGATATTCTGTAAATTCGTATTATAATAAAAAGCATAGTCTGCAATCTTGGTTACCGCAGCAGGGATTGTAACCTGTCTGGCAGCCGGACAGGTCACTAAAGTCTTCCCATCCTTAGAGTAAACCACCTGGTCAATCACCTGATAGCTTGTGCTGCCACTGGCAATAGAAATATTTGTAAGCCCCTTACAGCTGGAAAAAATCGAATTGCCAATAGACGTGACAGCGGCCGGAATTTCAATACTGGTCAGATTGCTACAGCTGCTAAATGCAAAATCACCGATACTTGTCAAGGTATCCGGTAATATAATCTCTGAGAATTTGGTATTACTAAAGGCACTTTTATAAATTCCGGTAACTGTCTTTCCATTGATCGTTTCCGGAACCTCCAGTACACCGGTAGTATCATCACCATCATACTGATAAACTGTAAGACCATTTGATAATGAATAATAGCTGAATAAAGAATTTCTTACAGTAACGTCATAAGGACGGTATCCCTGGTCATTTTTAGACATGTTATACCCAGCTTCAATCTCGTAATAAATACCATTTAACTCTGCCATCGCATTCATGTGTCCACTGCCTGCTCCCGGATCCTTATTGCCGTTTCTTGACCAAGCCTTAATACCCAGCTTATTACACAAATTAACAATCGCAGATGTACTCGCCCAACAGTCTCCACCACCATATATGATCATGGAATATACGCTGGAATATGATGCAGAATAATCATAACTGGCTGGGAATTTAGCAACCGCCTCCATAATCTCGTAGTCCGTCATACTCTCTTTCACATTCTTGGAAATATACGCATCCATAATCTCGTCACCATAGGTTATGGCATAGTCCTTCACATGTACGGTTATGGTGTAGGATTTATTGGACGTCTTTGCTATAATTTTAGTGTCTCCTGCACTTATCGTATAATAATCATAGTCCTGACCCTCAGGAACAGAAGCACTATAACCGGGATACCTTTTCCAATATGTATATTTGGGGGTAATACGACCATCCACCGAAACCTTTGCAGAACTCCCGCTGGAAATACTGTAGGTAACATTCGTTCCTTCTCCAATCGTAAGCTGATGGCTTTGAGGCAGACTATCCGAAATTGCTAATTTCTCAAGATAGGTGCTATTCAATCCATAGATCGTAACCTCCTGATCTGCCTCTGCTGCCTGTGCGTGCACAGGACAAAATACAACTACATACAAAACAAAAAGAAATATGTACTTTTTCCATATCTTTGCTTTTTGTAAAATCTCCATCCAACCGTCCCCTTTTCCTATTAAAATTTTTTACTTTAATTATACTATAGTACACTTATAAGTCCAAGCTATTTTACTTACAATTGTTACCATCTGCCTATCCTAAAGCTGATACTCAAGTCTGGCACATGCAAAGCTTAACTTAAAGTAGTGATATTTTAGACGACAGCTTTTTCTTTATCTGACACGTCTTATCCTTACAGTGTTCACATTGCAGCGTTTGATTGGAGCCGCTCCAGAACCGTTCAGGATGCTTTGCATAAATAACTTCCCAGTGAATCAGCACCACACAGGAGGTAAAAAACAAACTCCAGCTGAAAAAATTCCGGATAAACAGCATAGGAGTAAACATCATAAAATGTCCCCAGTCATAAATGCGGCAGTTAATGCAGCATTTATTCTTCATGATAACCGACTGAAACGGACAGTAAAACAATATGCAGATATAGTCACATAAAAAATAAAATACCGTCAGCATCAGCAAATCTGCATTGTCAAGAATTTGTACCAAATATAAAAAGCCAAATATGGCATTAAAGATCAGCCATACCAGCATAACATTCCACGCCTTTATATTCTGCTCCCGCACAAAACGATATAATGCAAGCTCCGAATATCCTTTTACCTTCTGATACTGCTCCGGCTCTGCTTTACGAAGTGCCATAGTCAGTTTATCCATAGGAAAAATATGTGTAACCATCATAAGCATAAAAACCATCCACAAGGCATGAAGCGGTGTAATTCCAAGCCATATGGACTGGGTCATCAGATCACAAAGCAAATCCTTATGTAACACATAAAAAATAAAGACTACTATAAAAATTAATATTCTGATCGCTAACTTCAGCATATAACGGTTCATCATCTTCGTTCGAATAAATTCTGGCATTGTGTTTTCACCTCTGACCTTTTTATCTATTGTGCAATTCCATTTTATCCATCATACACCCCAGCGTCGGAAAAAGTAAACCGATTTTTCATATATTGTCATAATCTGAATATTTTCCATATTATGGGTTCATACTATTCAGGAAACCGTTAATGGGGATTTACCTGTGAACAGAAAGGAAGTTTTTATGAAGAAAAATAAGACAGCAAACAATCAGCAGACAGATACCTTTTCAGACTGCCACAGACAGCAGAAGGATAAAAGAACTGCTCAGGTTTCCGAAACCAATTCCGACGAGGATTCTTCCACATCCAAATATGTCGTGCAAAATGATGACAGGGAAAGAAGAGACGGTCCCGGAGGTAATTAAAACGCCAATCCTCTGGTACAATAGGGGTTATCCCTATCCATGACCGCCACAATCAATATTTGATTACACGAATAAAAATACACAAAAAGCTGACATTTCCAATACTGCCTGCTTTTTGTGTATTTTTTGCTATCCTCTTTTATATTCATCTTTATCCGCTTCCGTTATCTCATGGATTACCTGGCAGAGATTGCCTACCGCAATCACTCCTTGCGGAATATTCTTCGTCACTACAATGCCTCCTCCAATCACTGCATTATCACCAAGCGGAACTCCGGGAAGCACTATCACATTTCCCCCTATCCATAGGTTATCTCCAACGGCAAAAATATTGTACCATTCCAGAGAAAGAAAATCACTTGTTTTTTATTTATTCTCCCCAGTCCTTTTCCTAATTTTTATCTACATCTTTCAAATACTGTTTTTTTAGTTGCGTTATTGTGTCCCGGATGATATAATAAAAATGATTTTTCTACAATGCTCATTAAAAAAACGATTTAATTGGGTTTATGGCAAATGGTCTGGAATAAAAAAAGTGAAAGTAAAATAGGAGGATAGATGAGTATGAAAAAATTTAAACTATTATCATTTATTGTTTTTATATGTATTATCGTTTTATTTCCACAAATAAAGGTTTTTGCCGCTGATAATCAGGAAACTGATTTCATTACCATTACGTATATTTATCTGAAAGAAACAAAAACCGTTACCATTCATCCCGGTGAATCCCTTGACCTGTGGATTCCCGAACCAGCAAATGGTGCCAGTCTGGCTTATTGGATTACGAATCCGGGCGTACCTATTCCGGAACGAAATATTGTCACATCAGATACTGTCTTCTATGAAGACACCACCTTATATGCTGTGCTGAATGACCCTGTAGTAGTCCTCCCACCAGAAGAAGAACACCCTGTATTAGACCCGGATTCCATTAAGAATTTATATCCACCTGTTGAAGAACCTACTACTTACTCTGTTACCCTAAATGGATGCAATGACAGCTATTTGTGGACAATGTTAATTGATAAAAATACTGCTATCGAATCTTTTCCATCTGACCCCCAAAAAAAGGGATATATTTTTATTGGCTGGTTTACAGAAGAGAATGGTGGAATCGAAATCACTGAACAAACCATAGTAACCTCTGATATGACGTTGTATGCACATTGGGAAAAAATAGAAGACGGATATTATACTATTATATTTGATAAAAACTACGATACCAATGATCCTATACATTGTATATGGGTTACTACACAAATTGATGCTGATCAAAATCTTCCCCGCAAAGGCTACATTTTCAAAGGCTGGTATACAAAAAAATCAGGTGGAAAGAAAATCAAAAATGGAATGACATTAACATCTGATATGACGGTTTATGCACATTGGAAAAAGGTGAAAGTCAAAAAGACCTCCATCAAGCAGCTTTCTGTCAACGGAAATAAACTGACAATCCAATATAAAAAAATTCCCTCTGTAAAAGGATACCAGATACAAATATCAACCTCCAGGAAATTCACGAAAAAAACAACAAGAAATAAAACGCTGAAGAACAAAAAAACTGCAACGGGAACATTTGACAGACTCAAATCCAACAAAACCTATTATGTCCGCATCCGTGCCTATAAAACAGATTCCACAAAAGCAAAGGTTTATGGCAAATGGTCTGGAATAAAAAAGGTAAAAGTAAACTGAAAAGCATCAGGCATAGAGTTTCGCTTACGGAACTCTATGCCTGCTTTAAATTAACCAACAAAATATATTTTCATTTTTTACACTATATCTTTACTGTGCCGTCCACAATCCTCTCTTTGTCAGCAGCCGTTTCTCAATCACGGAAAAGATACATTTATCAATAACGATACCTACAATTACGATAACCAGCATAACCAGCATGACCTGATTAATATCAGCCAGATCCCGCCCCATGATCAGGGTTTGACCAAGTCCGATGGAGGTAGTCATGACTTCTCCCGCCATCAATGCTCTCCATGCAAAGGACCACCCCTGTTTAAGCCCGGATACCAGCTCCGGCAGACTCGCGGGAAGTATGACATGCCAGTAAAGCTGCCTTTTTCCTGCTCCCATGGTCAATGCCGCTTTCAAATAAATAGGCTGTACATTCTTAATTGCATTATCTACTGCAATCGCAATACTAAAAGCCGCCCCCATCACCACAACAAATAAAATTGCCTGAGTAGACAGACCAAACCACAGAATGGAAAAAGGAACCCAGCAGACACTGGGGAGAGTCTGTACTCCCAACACTACAGGCTTCAGATTCTTTTGCAGATACTTAAAATGATTCATGACAAGTCCCAGAATCAGACCAATAACAACAGCTATCAGGTAACCGGCTATCCCCCTAAGCAGGGAATTTCCGGTCGCCTCTAACAATGTTCCATTACTGCAAAGCTCAATAAACCGCTCCCCGACACCGATTGGGGAAGGAACTGAATACGGCTTGCAAAGGGCAAGCAGGTCAACACTGACCCAGTAAAAGCCCTGCCAAACTGCAATTAATATACATAAGAAAATAATAACACCCAATTAAATTGCCTCCCCTCTGATCTCCTCTAAAATGCGATGCCTAAGCTCCACAAATTCCGGTGAATACACATGTCTTGGACGTTCCAGACCAATCTCCACAATATCCATTTCCTTCTCCGATCCGGGAGTGAGCACTACTACACGGTCTCCAAGATACACTGCCTCTTCCACACTATGGGTAATAAACAAAATGGTTCGTTTCGTCTCCATCCATATCCTTTGAAGCTCTTCTCTTAAACGATTCGACGTCTGTTTATCCAGTGCAGAAAACGGTTCATCCATCAGCAATACCGCCGAATCCATAGTGAGTGCCCTTGCCAGTGCCGTTCTCTGCCGCATACCGCCGGAAATCTGGTGAATCGGATAATCACGGTATTCTGACAGATTCACCATTTCCAGATAATGCATTGCTTTTTCTTCCTGTTCCTCTTTGGATGCACCCGCCAGCTTCAGACCGAATTTTACATTTTCAATTACATTGAGCCATGGATAAAGACCATGCTCCTGAAACATTACGGTCCGGTCAGCACCAGGACCGGTAATCTCCTTTCCGTCTAACAGAATCTGACCGCTGGTAGGGGTAATCAGACCTGCAACCAGGTTAAGCAGCGTACTCTTTCCACAGCCAGAAGCACCAACGATGCAGACAAATTCCCCTGACTGTACCTCCAGATTAATTTCATTTAAGGTTGCATTTTCACTGTTATCAAAATGCTTGCAAAGATTTTTTATCACTAAAGACATTCTGTCCCTCCACTATTTGGCAAACAAAGTGCTCTCTTCAGGCACCTCATCAATAAACTTCTGTGCTTTGCTGATTGCTGCGAATCCCATTACCGACTCTTTATTCAACTCCGTCTGAACTCCAATCCGCTCAAATGCCTCCTTAATAATACTTTCACTTAAGGATTTACCGGTAGCACTCTCTAATTCCGCATTGATACTTTTTAAAGAATTATCCCTGTCATCTTTTATTTTAGCTGTTGCCGCTTCATGCTCCTGTAAAAATTTCTCAACCAATTCCGGATGTTCTTCCATAAACTCTTTTCTAACTACGACTACAGCTACATCATATTGTCCGTCCATATATATTTTGTCATAATCTAATAAAATCTCGGAACCCTGCTCCAATAAAGTTGCTCCCCACGGTTCCGGCACCAGTGAAGCATCTATATCTCCGCGTTCCATGGTATTCGCCACATCCGCATTGGCAACTGCACTGACCGTAACGTCTCCACCATCCGTAACAGGCTTCAATCCGTTTTCTTCTAACAGATGAAGCAGGCATAAATGCTGGGTATTTCCGATTTGAGGAATCGCCACATTTTTACCGGATAAATCTTCCACGCTGTTAATTCCAGAATCCTTTCCCGTAATCAGGATCGCACCTCCTTGGGTTGCACTTGATAGTATTACCACATCTCCCTGGGATTTCACATTTGCACTGATGGCAGGCACTGGTCCGATATATCCGATATCAATATCACCGGAAAAAAGAGCCTCCACCTCAGCAGGTCCTGCATTAAATGCTGTCCATTTTACCTGAACATCTTCTCCAAACGCTTCCTCCAGGCTTCCCTCTGATTTCATGAGAAGCGCCTGTGGATGTGTTACGTTATTAAAATAACCTATATTAACTTCTGTTTCCCCGCTCTTTGAACCATTTCCACATCCCGTCACTGCTGCTGTCAATATCAATGTTCCCATTAATAATAATTTTTTCCACATCTTCATTTTTAAATCCCTCTCTTTATATACTTATGATTGTTTCATTTACAGCTGTCTTATTCATTTAATTTACTATTTTTTTTCCTTTCTGAAAACCATCATTATTGCAAACGTTTTCACTTGTATATTTCTTCAAATTATGATACTTTTTATATTATCATTTATATTTTTCTGATATATTTCTTCCACTTTTTGCAAACGTTTTCATATCTGCCATGAAAAAAATAGCCGTTTTATTTCCAAAAGGAACAAAGTATCCTAAGTAATCGTGGAAAACCTGATATATCTGACAGGAGGGAAAACCATGTCTTTAAAAGAAATTGCGAATTTATCTGGCACTTCTGCGGCCACTGTTTCCCGAGTATTGAATCATCCGGAACACCGCTGCAACGAACCCGGTCTTACGGAGAAAATCTGGGAAACTGCTGCCAAACTCAATTATATTCCCAATACCACTGCAAGAAATTTACGGCTGGGATCCAAAGACGCCATAACGCCTTTTACTGTAGACATTTTTCATACACGATTTGATTCCCTGGATAAAGATATATTTTTTAAGGAATTATTCCAGTGTATAAAAGAGGAGCTTTTTGCAACAGGATGTCTGCTTGGAGAAATTCTCAATTCCGTGGACATTATGGATTTAGGGAATTCCTTTCATGATGTGAAACCGATTCCCTACCAGTCTGCCTCCGCATTTATGAAAGAAAATACCATATCCTCCACTGTTTTTATTCCGTGCAAGGAAAATACCGGACTTATTATCTTGGGGAAATGTCCCT
Source organism: uncultured Lachnospiraceae bacterium (assembly GCA_910585605.1). Lineage (GTDB taxonomy): Bacteria > Bacillota > Clostridia > Lachnospirales > Lachnospiraceae > CAG-590. The sequence continues at coordinate 41,597 of CAJUFL010000001.1, forward strand.
CCGGGCTGATTCCCATACTCCGGAAAAGATATTCCTGTATTGCCGGAATTGACCGGAATCCAACAGATTATGAATATGACGAAGTCATCTGTAACGGAGTGACTGCCGCAGAAAAAGCAATGGAATACCTGATTTCCCTGGGTCATAAAAACATTGCCTATATCGGGGACTGTACATACGAAGCACGTTACATCGGATATTACCAGGCTCTTTTAAACCACAAATTACCCTTAAATCATACAAATATCTATCCCACCAGCCAGACCCGCGAAGAAGGCTATCAGGTAATGCTGTCCATCTTACAAAGAGAAGACAGACCAACCGCCATATTCTGTGCAAATGACAGCACTGCCCTTGGTGTTTTGCAGGCACTCAGGCAAAGTAAAAAAAGAGGATATCTTCCTTCCGTTATTGCTATTGATAATGTAGAAGCTTCCCAGAAAACATCTCCCATGCTTACGACTATAGATATTCCCAAAAAAGAAATGAGCCATCTGGCACTGACTCTTTTATTGGACAGGAAAGAGAAACGCCATAAGGAAAATGTACGTATTGAACTTCCCTGCCGGCTGATTGAAAGGGAAAGCTGTACATATCTTTACAGCTGATATCAATTATTACATAATTCTTAATATTTTATGAAGGAACTTGACACCGGAATCTTTTATTATTACCATGAAAAAAACGGAAAAGGAGCATCCTATGAAGAAATTTTTAAGCAAATACAAATGGCATAAGACAATCTTAACACTAGTAGCCGTAATCACAATCATTGGAACCAAAGGATTTTCCTCCCATGCAGTCATAGGGGATTCAATCGCACTGAGAATGGAAAGTATGTTAGAAGAACAAAAAGAAGCCTATCTACGTGACGCAGACGCCCCCGTGAATGCACTCTACACATCACGGGAATATACGAAAACAGAGAAAAAGCGCAAAGCAGAAATGGCTGCCGCTTACAAAAAAGGAATATTTCCGCAAGGTGAGATCACTAGAGTATCAGATGCAAGCCAGACAGATTCCGATACTCTTTGCTATATAAGAAACTCCGGACGCATACACCTGCCTGAAAGAGAGCTTACGGATGAAGAGCTTTTACAAATTATTGATTACACGACCAAATTTGAATATGCGATAACTGAAAGAGGCAAGAAACTATGTGCAGATGAATTCAATGATTACGAAACAATGAAACAGGAATTCATAACAAACGGCGGTCTCAGTGAAGAAGAGGCGATAGCCATTGCAGATGAATGGCGCAGCAGGGTATGGGGGAAACTGACAAAACATTCACCGAGGACCTGAAGCAGATCCTGATCTCCCGCGGTCAGGAAGAAGCCCTGCTTGATGGGGATACGGAATTAAGTTATGATATTACACTGATTGAACCATATGATGGATGCCCTTATTATTCATATTGTATCAACTATGGTACAAGTAACCGGGGACTTTACTCTTTTGTAATCAATGCAGAAGATGGAACTTTAGAGCAAATATCCGTTAACTTTGATTTTGAAGAAGCGGATGCATCTGTGGCAGAACAAAATATCCCTGCCATATATGAAAAAGCAAAAGAAGACTTAAGGATTCTCTTCGGCATTTCAGAAGACTATGAAGAAATCTACTGTTCCTATACCAAAGATGACCATGAAGAAGTTGATTGGAATGAAATACATTTTTTCTTTTTAAACAAAGACGGAACAGGAGACTATATAATGTATGACTGTGTTGCTATGGAATTTAGCTGTTATTATGAAACAACAAGAGAGATATTTGAAGAGTATATGGCAGATTGTGAATACAATGAACGGATGAGCCAGGATACAACTGTCACTAAAAAATTAAAATAAGTTTACGAGCGGCAGAGTCACAAAACTGGCTCTGCCTTATCTATATCTTAATTTTCAATATTTATTTGTTACCTTTTCTAAAATCTGTCGTATATATATGAGGTGGTGATTTAATGCAAACAACTTTTGAACAAATTTGTAAAGAAAATTATTCCCGGATTTTTAAATATATTTTAGCAGCAACGGGAAACAAAGAGCAAACCGAAAACCTGACACAGGAGGTTTTTTATATCGCATTAAAAAAAGGAGACCGTTTCCTGCAGCATGATATACCGGAAGCATTCCTTTATAAAACTGCCAAAAACCTGGTTTTAGAATATTTCAGAAAATCCAAAAAATACATAACGGAAGAGCTGGATGAAAATATTTCCCTGCCACAATCCGATGTTTTTAATCTTATCTGCCAGCAGTATGATGACCGGGTCAATATCGAAGCGTACCGTCACAAGGTACTGGACATGCTTTCTGTGGAAGACAGACAATTATATGACGCACATTATAAAGACCGGCTGCCCATGCGTGAGATTTCCAAAAACATGCAAATGACGGAAACTGCCATCAGAATGCGGTATGTGAGACTGAGAAAAAGAATCCGCCATTTAATCAAACAATTGCAACTTTCGGATTTTTAATTGTTACATTTGGATTTCACGAACATATATAGATATCCGGATAAAAATTTTAGATGATTACAACTCCATTAAAGTTTTTTAATATTTTGTAATCACCTAAACAAAATCATAATACAGGAGGAGAATTATGATGTCAGCTGATTCAACAAATAAAATAGATTCTATCAAGCAAATCAATTCAGCAATTAAGCATGGAGATTATAGAGAAGCGGATGTTTTAGTAGACCAGCTCTGCGAAGCCCAGGGATTTGATACTGAATATCCCATGCCGGATTCCTTTATCTCCGAATTAAAAGAAAAGGAGCATAATATGAGAAAACATTCAACAAGACATAAATGGCAGAAAAAAGTCGCAATATGGGCAATTGTAATTGCAGCATTAGGTGCTGGAGGGGTTACTACTCGTGCAGTTGTAAAGGATATGGTAAAGCAGCGAATGGAAGCTATGCCAGAAAAAAAGAAAGAAGAGCTTTTAAAGATTATAGACTCTGTGCCATCTGAAACAATCTATGAATCACGGAAATTAACGGCATCAGAAGAAAAACGCAGGCTAGAACTTACTGCTGAATACGTTAAAGGCAAATTTCCGGAAAACGAAATTACGCTGATACGGGCAGATAATATAAGAGACCTAAATAATTTAGACAAAGATACCCTTTACTATGTATACAATCGGGCACGTGTATACTATCCTGAACGGGATCTTACTGATGAAGAACATTTGCAAGTGATAGATTTACTAAAAAAACAGGAATATGTAGTGCAGGAGCGATACGAAAGAGAGCATAAAGATGAGATAGCAGCCGCAAAAGCAGCACAACAAAAAGCATCTGAGGCATGTAACATTAATCAGGAAAAGGCTCTTGCCATTGCAGATGAATTCCGCAGCAAGGTTTTAGGAGAATCCGGCAGGGAGATTACGGAAGAACTGAAACAGAAACTGCTTTCCCGCGGTCTGGAAAAGACTTTAGCAGAAGGTGATACAGAATTAACGGTTAACGTTGAGTTTTACGAAGCCGCTAAGAATTCAGAAGAAGATCCTATTTACAACATCAGTTATTTAGCAAATCATACGGCATACTACACATTTATGATTAATGCGCAAACTGGAGCTGTAGAAGATGCGTCTATTTCTTGCGGTTTCTATGCGGAGGAATTATCTGTATCCGCAGCAGAAGAAAGTGCCCCTGCTTTATATGAAAAAGCAAAAGAGGATTTAAAAATCCAGTTTGGTATCTCAGAAGAGTATAAGGAAATTCATTACTTATATTCCAAACGTAATGATTCAGAAAATATTCATTCTAATGAACTGAGTTTCCTATTTGTAAAAAAAGATGGAACCGGATACCGCCTCACTTACGACTGTAATGTCAAGGAGTTAAGCGGATACAGCATCATTAAAAACTTTGATGACTTTTTACAACATCAGATAGATATAGATTCCTTTAATAATACAACATTTATTATGAAAGATATGAAATAAATCCTCACAAAAGGCAGAACCTGTATTTTCGGTTCTGCCTTATTTGGATTAAAAAAAGAGCGTATCCTATTTCATCTTATATACAATACATCCTTGATTCTTTCCCAAATCAAATGTTATAAATTATCTCTGCCTGTACCTTCCTTCAATCCCAATGGTATAAATCACCATCGCAGCTATTACCTCAATCAATACTCCGATAATAGAAATCAGAATAAGCGGTGAATTCTGTCCTGATAACAGCGGAAGCCCTAACAGAACAAAAATGGCTCCCATCACACACCATAATCTGCCTACTGCCTTATTATATGCTGCTACATTTTCAATAGGCGGCACTTTTGCATTTGCCCAGAACCCCACTGCCTCTTTAGCATGAAATGCAGATATTCCCAGTCCTATAAACAACAAACCGCATAAAGCCCAAATAATAAATCCAATCATATCCTGCCTCCTTCTATCTAAATCCTTTTTCCTGCTTTATCAAAGTTCCGCTTTAACCCCTTCTCTACAGGATAAATACATCCAATCATGGGCATACACTGTATCAGGCAGATCACCCCGCCGCCGGTTCCCACTATATCGGTACCCTTTCCATAAAGAAACAACATAGCAGCAACCGTTACCGGAAGCAGGATACAGCCTGCGGTAAGCCACAGCCTCCCCAAAAAGCACTGTGCAAAATCCCATGTTTCCTGACTTTTCATGGACATGGCAGTGCGATAGCCAAAAAGTCCGTTAACATGCCTGGGTGGATGTTTTAAAAATAAATATCCGAACCCAATCATTGTAACTGGTATCATCAAATTCATTATCAGCATAAAAATCCAAAAAGCCATCTTTTCCCCCTCCGCCTTTTATAACCATTTGCAATCTAATTAAATGGCTGCTTTTCATCGCTTATTTAAAGCTATCCTATCCACTAAACTGCTATCCGGTTCCACGTTTATTTCATATATAAGCCAATCAGTTTATACTCTGTATCGAATGACAGTGTATATGTGACATTGGCATTTTCATAGCCCACATTCACCTGCACAGCCACATACTCCTCTCCCTTCTGCCGGATTCCGGTCATATACACGTTGCCAAGGGAAATCTGTCTGCCCCAATCATCACCGATATTCCTCTTTGCCTGCTCCATAGCTTCCCGTGATAAATGCGGTTTCATCTTCTCCTGTGCATATTCTGACTGTAACGTTTCATAATCTCCCATATCCAAGGCTAAAATGACCGCTTTTGCTCTAATCTCAATCCGCTCCTTATCAAAAACCGGGTTTTCTTCAATGGATATGGGTTTGGGAATCAGCCAGTATCCCAGTATACCCAGAACTGCTAAAATCCCTGCAATAACCGCAATCATCCTGTATGCTTTTTTTCTTTTTGCTCCCTTCAGTTCCTCTTCCGATAAGTTCTCATTAAATTCCCCAGCCAGCTCCTTTGGTGTTCCCATTCTGCCGCATATCTGGGTAAAATCCTCCCCTTTTTCCATCGCAGTAAGAATATCCGATTCCAATTGCTTTTCAATCTCTTTTTTCTTGGAAGCTGAGCATTTCAGGTATTTGCTGACTTCCTTTATATACGCTTTCTGATCCATATCTTATCCCTCCAATATTTCCTTCACATTTTTTTGAAAATCATTCCATAATTCACATAATTCCTTAAGCTCCTGACCACCCTTATAGGTAATCTGATAATATTTTCTGGATATCTCCTTACCCTTGGGTTCTCTCCACCTGCTTATTACAAGCCCTTCATCTTCTAACCGGTAAAGAATGGGATATAAGGTTCCTTCCTTTAATGTAAACATGCCCCCGCTTTTTTCCTTTAATTCACTGATTAACTGGTAACCGTATTTTTCATCATTTTCCAACAGCTTTAATACCAGAATCTCTAAAACACCCTTTTTTATCTGTTTCTCATATTTGGGATTCAAAACATCACCCTTTCTATTATTTAGTAATACTAAATACATTCTAATGCTATATGCTAGAATTGTCAATATGCCTGTATTAAAAAATGCTATTACCTGCCTTGTACTCTTCCTCAACAAACGATGAGAAACACGCTTTGGGAGTTTTTCACTTTCGCAGGCAGAGCCAAATTGGAATGCAGGCTTTCCAGCTTGGCTTATGCTTCCACACAAAAAAAGACCGAAGTAAACATTTACGCTACATTCGGTCCATTCCCAATCCGCCATTTAATCTTCTAATATAAGTATCCGGATCTTTTTTCATCTCTGCCATCATCCAAAAAGTATCCAGAACCATTGCTTCCTTATTACAGCTCACTGTATTCTTCCCATAATCCTGCATCAGATTATAGCGTTCTATCAGCCATACATACAAATCAGTTAAGCCATATCCCCGGCATTGCATTTTATCCAACAGGGAATGATGATCCAGATAATAAATAAATTCACTCATAAGCTCTCCATCTGCAACCAATGCCTTCCACAGTTCCTCCACAAATTCTTCTTCTTTCCCTGCATAAGCTCCCAGTTCTAAAGTCCGTTCATAGGCCTTAATCCGCCTTGCATCATATATGATCGTATTCATAATCTGCCATCTCCTTTCTACAAAACTGAATAATTCTTTCTATGTCAAGTAGTAAGTTTGCAAAAGTATTAATCTGTATAAGCCCTAAACATAAGCTTTTTGCATCTTTATGCAACTATTTATAAATCATCATTAATTCAGCAACCAAATAACAACCATAAATTCATTTAAAAAGTTCATGACTCTTATCATATCTTAAATAAGTTCCTTTTAACAAATTATACTTGTTTATATTAATATTTTTCAAATGAGCCAATCTACCTTTTAATTCACTACAATTCCCCATCCTCTGCACATCAACTCAAAGGACTATAAACGCATATCGCTTTATAGATTAATACTAGAACCTCTCTAATTTAGTTAATCTTATTATATTACAGCAACTAATATATTTCAACAACAAATTCTTTTTAAAGTATCATTTAAAATTATAATGATAGAGATAAAAGTAATTAGTTATTTAACAAAATTTGAAGCACCTTATTGTAACAACCCCTTTTTATTAGAAGTTTGCTTGATATAGCAAAAGTGTTAGATGTCTCTATTCATCAATTAATTAGAAGATATTGACTAGGTCTGTAACATTCAGACTTTAAATATGAGAAATCATATTATCATGCATATTAATTTATATTGTGCTATTTCTTGTATTTCTGAAACAGCTTTAGAAATAGTACTTTTTTACTTTCAACATTAATGATATACTAAAAACGGATTTTAGCTGTTGAGGTATATTAGATGGAATGCAAAGAAGAAATCATTTAATAAGTTTTATACAAAGAAATCTACTGAAAAGAAATAAATTTGTCTTGAACTAGTAAATATTCAGTATATGGAGGGAATAATGTCACAATCAAATATAATCATGTATACCACGGAAGATGGAAGTACAAAAATAGAAGTAACCTTTGACCAAGACACGGTTTGGCTCTCCATCGACCAAATGGCAGAACTGTTTCAACGAGATAAAAGTGTAATAGGGAAGCATGTAAGAAATATTTTTAAAGAGGGCGAGTTGATAAAGGAAACAGTTTGGGCAAAATTTGCCTATACTGCTTCTGACGGAAAGACTTATCAAGTGGATTTCTATAATTTAGATGTTATCATTTCTGTTGGTTATCGGGTAAAATCTTTTAGAGGAACACAGTTCAGAATATGGGATTAACATCTTGGACCGGAAAGGAAATTAAACGTTCTGATATAGAGATTGCAAAGAATTATTTAAGCGAAAAAGAAATAGATGCATTAAACAAAATCGTCACTGCGTATTTGGATATTGCAGAAGTTCATGCTCTAAATCAAGAACCAATGTATATGAAAGACTGGTTAGAAACGATTGATGATTATCTCAAAATGACAAGAAGGGATATTTTAACTACGAAAGGAAGGGTTACTCATAAACAGGCTCTTGAGAAAGCTTATGGAGAATACGAGAAATATCGGAAAAAGCAGGAGGACGCCCTTTCTCCTGTGGAATGCCATTTTCTTGAAAGCATAGAAAAATTGCATAAGTTGGAAGAAAAAAGCTAATATGTCCTGTTGATCAATTCTTCTGCTCTTTTATGACACTCATATAATCCTTCCCTAGTATCTGTGCCGAATAATAAAACCTGTCCTGTACCTCCTGCATACATTTTTCCAGATATGCCGGGTCTTCTTTCACTCCCTGGGCCCAGACAGCTTCCCCAGTCATGGCATTATACCGTACCTTATCTGTCAGAAAACTATGGTCTTTAAACATCACCAGTCCCATATCCTCCGACAGCAGATCCCTTCCGGCAAGCAGCCGGGAATCATACGAAAGTCCCATCAGGTTAGAGATTGTGGGAAGCAAATCCAGATTGGAACCGTATTTCTCCACCTTCACCGGAAATTCTATCCCTTCTGTTTCTTTCATGGAAGCACTCCAAATCAGACAGGTATTGCGGTAAATCTCAAATGCATCCTCTTCCACCGCCCGTCCATGCAGTTCATCATAGGCTCCTTTTTTCAGACCGTAGGGGTAATGATCCGGTGCGATCACAAAAAGCGTATGGGAAAGCTGTCCTGCCTGTTCAAGCTTCTCTATCAGATATTTCACACCATATTCCAACTCCGTATTGGCAGCCAGATAACATGCCGCATTCTCCGAAAGCCCCATATCTTCAACCAGCTGACGATTCTTTACTGCCATGGAATTATAACCGTATGTATAAGGCAGATGACCGCTCATCGTCACATAATATGTATGAAAAGGAGATTTGTTCAGGTACTCATCACAGGTAATCTCCATCAGCTCCAAATCCGACTCCGGATACATGGATTCAAATGTAAGTCCCGCTCCCACTGCCTTAAAAGTATAACCCAGCTTGGGATGTGTCTTGGTTCTGTCATAATAATACGAATCATGGTTATGATACGCATTACAGGTATAGCCCTTCCCCGCCAGCTGATTGCCCAATGCCATGGGAAGTGCATTCCCAGCCGAATGTTCCATACTCCAGTCTCCATCCACCGGAATCTGTCCCAGACAATTCACATATTCTCCGTCAATCGTGCTTAAATACCAGCTTGGCGTATAAAAATTCTGAAACTGAAATCCCTCCTGCCACATCCGGTAAAGCACAGGAGTTCGCTCCTCATCAATTACCACATCGCTGAAGCTCTCCGCTGTAATATAAATCAGATTGTAGCCTTCAAACAGTCCAGTATAGATATTCTCTGCTGTCGGCTCCACCCCCTCAAAATAAGTATGCATCTCCTGTAGTTCCATGTCTGTAGTGTTCTTTTTTAGAGCATCAAAATCTATATCCCATTTATGGTACAAAACCTTTGTTTTTTCTGTTTTCTTGTCACTCCCGTTTCCATCTGAGGACTTTTCTCCTGTTTCGGCATTTTTTCTGCCTGCGGAATCCGTTCCGTCTGTATCCCTCTCTTTCCATACAGCTGCTGTTTCTATTTTATCCACATTTTCCTTAAATAAATGTTTTTCTATCCACAAATAACCCGCATTCCACTGGCTTTCCGTAATTCCTGCCATATCACAGAACTTTTCTTCCAAATCCTTTGCAAGTGTCTCCATTAACCCTAATCTGTACATAGACTGTTCCGTACGATGAAACCTTGTTTTTATCACATAGGCACTGCTGATTCCTGTCCCCTCTGCCATCAATACCATGGTTCCCAGAAACGGTATTACAAAAATTAGCATAAGGTAAATCCCTGTTTTAACCAGAGTCAATTTTTTTGAATACTTATTTTCGCCTATCTTTTCATATTTACTTCTTTTGTTTTCCGCTTTTGCTATAACCGCTCCGAATACATCAGCATTTCCATCGTTATCTATGACCTCTGTTTTATCGGTATCTCTTACATTTTCTCCCAGTTCCCTGTTTTCTTTTTTATAAAAATTTATCTCTAATACTACATGCCCGATATAACATAAAACAGCCACACCTATCACCAGTGCATGCTCCAAAAAAGCCTCCCATATGGTAGAACCAAAATCCACTGCCTGACCGGCGCCGTTAAATATAGATTTCAGAGAAAGAAAATTGCCAAACACCTGATAATAAATGATCTGGGCAGTAAAATAAACCACCGCTGCCAGAAGCATGATGCATCTGGCAATCCCATTCCAGATTCTGCTACCGGTACTTCCCACCAGTAATGCCAAAAAAGAAAAGGGCAGGGAAAAAAGAATGGCATGTACCATATTAAAATCAAAATGACCGTATATTTCTACATGAAACAACAGTTCCAGTCCTATTATAAAAACCGGAATCAGCCACTGTATCTGAAAATATTTGAAACATTTTAATTCCTTTTTCCTGTCCTTTTCCATTGATATCCTCTTATTCTCAGGGATTTTTATCTGCATTATGACTGCATTCATCCCCAACAACCGGTACAAAGCATTTTTGCCAGTCTCTTATCCCATCCATATACCTGATAAAATCATTATAATTCCTATCACGAGAAACACAACTCCTGCCCCGCTGATCAATCTTCCCATACTCTGCAAAAGCTGTAAAAAGCCATCTTCCTCTTCCTTTTGATAATCCGGCGGCAGATATTTACCCACATTTCTGCCAACTATCAAAAGCACCACACCTACCACGCTGATGATACTTCCTAATATCTGCATATATCTCCTTTATCCGTTCTTCTGATTTCTGTTTGCTACAGCTCCAAAACAGATCAACTTGTCTGGTGGTTTGTCTGCCTGACAAAAATCATGTTTTCCTCCTGTTTTACTGTGTCTGATAAAGATATGGTGTAGGGTCCACGGCTTCCCCATTGATTCTGATCTCAAAATGAAGATGAGGACCTGTGCTTCGCCCTGTGTTACCAGATAAAGCCACCTGCTGTCCCTGGTCGACATACTGCCCCACGCTGACTGTCACTTCACTCAGATGTCCGTAACGGGTACAGACACCATCACCATGGTCAATAATGACGCAGTTTCCATATCCGCCAAGCCATCCTGCTGTAATGATCTGACCAGCTCTGGAAGCCCTGACCGTAGTTCCCGTAGGCACTCCTACATCCGTTCCCGCATGAAGACGCCCCCAGCGGTATCCAAAATTCGAGGTAACATTCCAATTTGTAACCGGGAACATATATGTCGGCTTGGATTTGGTTCCTCTCTTTACTACCTGTGCAACTGCCGCTACTTCTACCGTCTCCTGCAACTGCTCCCTGTCACATTCCATATCATCCTTATAGGTTACCAAATCGGTAACAATATGACTTCCCGGCGTCCCTTCCTGGACAACCTCCGTTTCTCCGATATACATACTGTCATCATCCTGGTAGACAACTTCTTCATTATAATTTTCCTGATAGGTCTCCTGTTTTTCCACCAAAACCTGAACTGCTGCCGTGGGCACCGTAATATTCAGCCTGTCGTCATAAAAAAGATTATCATCGGACTCAATACTTGGATTTAACTCCTTAATCTCCTCTACAGACATATTGGTTTTTTCTGCGATAATAGACAGACAGTCCCCCCGTTCCACAACATAGATATCCGCCTCTGCATTTTTTGCAGTCATTTCATTATAAGCAGTATCTTTATCCTTGATCTGCTCCTTATTTACATAAGTTTCCATAACCTGAATGGTTTCAGAAAATCCTACATATTTTATTCCGTCATCTGCAGCCTGAGGAAGCACTTCCGGAGACTGTGCAGTCGTTCCTTCCTCTCCTTCTTCCGGTGTCCCTTCTCCTGCATTTTCTCCTTCCGTAGAAGCCGCTGCCGGCTCTCCTTCCGCTGGTGCCTGTGTATCGCCTGCTCCTTCTGTAGACGTTACCTCCTCTGTAGAAGCCTCAGCTCCTGTCAAAAGGACTTTCTGATTCTTTTCAATCGGAAAAACCTGACCCGCCTCGGACGGTGCCTCGGTCTGTGTTTCCGGCTCCCCAGCAGATTCCGTAGTGCTTCCAGTCTCTTCAGTCTGTGCCTCGGTGTCCGCCTGTGTCCCGGCTTCGCTTCCCGGCATCTGCGTTGATGTGCTCCCACTGTCAGATGTCTGTGCTGCGCCCTGCTCTTTTCCTGCATCACTATCCTTTCCTTCTTTTTTGGTCACGTCAACCTCATACATAGTGACATTCCGGCTGGCGGTGGGCTTCAGCCCCACCTTAAAGACATCTTCCGCATCATAAGCACCCTGTGCTTTTTCCAGAACAGAAACCAGATCCTCCATGCTGTCAATAGTAACTGTATAATCATCAATCCGCATCGTATAAGCAAGCTCTTTGTCAGACTCAGCATATCTGTCAAAGCTGTCCAAAACAGCCTCTGTAAGCTTTTCCTTCCGGAGCAGACGCATTCCCTCAATTGCCTCCGCATCCTTTTCCTTATCTACCTCTTCGTAGGTAACATCAATATCCAATATCTGTACACCCTTCGCATTATATGCAAGTCTTGCACTTTGAAATGCTTCCTCACCGGCCTCCTTACTCTTCGCAAGTGCCACCACTTCACCATTAATCATAACCTTGACTTTACTGCCAAATGAAATACTGCTTAACATAGAACTGATATAATTTTCTGTATTATCCTTTTTTTCACCGGACACCCCGATAATTTCTCCCGCTGTGGGAGCAATCAAAATTCCTATTGCAGTCCCCAGCAATGCCGCTTTAAACCAGCCCCATTGCAGTCGGGTCTTCATATTAAATTTCTTCAAGACAATCCCCTTTTCTATGTATTTTCTCTGTTTAGGCGTTCCTTTTTTTCTTATGTGCCGGTTTTCTCACCGAGCACCCGAACGTTCCCAGTTTCTTTCCTAGTTTATAATATTCTCCGTGAGAATATGCCAGTAAATCGGCTTCATTTAGATGAAAACTTCCCTTTTCATCCATATACTCCTCGGAAATCTGTACATTTACCACTTCTGCAATAAACAGATCATGGCTTCCAAGCTCCAACACCTGTTTGACCCTGCATTCAATATTCACAGGGCTTTCCATGATAACCGGCGCCTTCACTTCCCTGGCACTACCTTTGGTAAGTCCCATCGCCTTAAATTTATCCTCATCCCTGCCGCTTCGGACACCGCAGTAGTCCGTTGCACGCATAAGCGCTTCCGTGGTCAGGTTAACCACAAATTCCCCGCTCTCTTTTATCATATGATAGGAATACCGTTCTTTTCTAACAGAAATGGAAAGCATGGCAGGGTCCGAGCAGACTGTGCCTGCCCACGCAACCGTTAACACATTGTCGTTTCCTTGTTTATCCTGGCAGGTTACTAATACTGCCGGAACCGGATATAACATATTCCCCGGCTTCCATGATTGTTTTGCCATAAACAATTCCTCCTGCATGGGGCAAAATACCTTTTGACCCCGACATCATAAATTACTATAACACTCTTAAAATCTCTTGTGTACTTTTACACAATGAGATTATACAACTTTTTTTCATTTAGATAAAGAGTGAATTCAAAAAACAAAGAAGACTGCCGCATTATAAGCAGATTCCCCGTCTGCCTGTCTGACAAACTGAACATCCCCTATTTATGCGGCAGTCCCTATGATTGCAAAATCACTGCACTATTATAAGACACTTTGAAAATGGAACTCCCAAATACTATGTGCCATTTATTCCAAAACTTTCCTGAACAATATCCTGTTATCTTTCTACATATTTTACGGCTGTTCCATAAGCCATAACCTCGGCAGCCCCCGCCATAATTGCAGAAGTTGCATACCGCACATTCACAACAGCATCTGCTCCCAATGCTTCCGCTTCCTGTTTCATTCTTTTGGTTGCCAGTGCTCTTGCATCATTCATCATATCGTTATACGCCTTCAGTTCGCCTCCTACCAGCGTCTTAAAGCTCTGGGTAATATCGTGTCCCACATTTTTTGTCTGTATCGTACTCCCTTTTACCAGACCAAGCATCTCTAGCTCTTTTCCGCTGATATAATCAGTATTGACTAAGATCATCTTCCTCACCACTCCTTATTTCCTTCATTCTCTGTACACACACAAATATCATTACAGCCGCCAAAGCGATGGGAATAATTCCAAATAGCAGTTTTAAAAGAATTCCCGGCAGTGCTGCCAGTAATATAATGAAATAAACATAATAATACACAATAAAAAGTACTGTAATAACAATAGGCGCAATCATTTTCTCACTATGCTCTTTCATGGAAATCCCCCTTTCATTGCATTTCTTCCATCCTATCTTAAAGTGGATGGTTTGTCAATACACAGCATGACCCGTTGATGATAAGCAATCGTTATTTTCCCAAAAATTGCATTTATTTTAAAAATTAACTTGCATATTCTATTAACAAGTAGTATTATGATAAACAAGATAACATAGTATTCAATACTACATGATAGATTTTTAATTAACAGTACTTACAACATTGGAAAGGATGTGTTTCTTATGAATACCGGACATTGGAAAGTAAAAGACCCTGGAAGCGCACTGACGCATTTTATCGGAATGATCGTCGCTGTTTTAGCAGCAACTCCGCTTCTTATCAAAGCTGCACATGGATTAAACAGTGCTTACCTTGGCGCATTTATTGTATTTATCGTCAGTATGATCTGCCTGTATGGCGCCAGCACGATTTATCATACCTTTGATATTTCAGAAAAGGTAAATACCGTACTTCGGAAGATTGACCATGCTATGATCTTTGTGCTGATTGCTGGTTCCTATACGCCAATCTGCCTGATCGTCCTTCCAAAGTCCGTCGGTCTGCCACTGCTTGCCACGGTTTGGAGCATTACCCTCATCGGCACAATTTTTAAAATCTGCTGGATTAACTGCCCTCACTGGTTATCCTCTGTCCTCTATATTGGTATGGGCTGGCTGGTGGTCTTTGCCTTTTCTTCCATTATGAAAAACCTGTCCCACGATGCGTTCATGTGGCTGTTAGTAGGCGGTATCATATATACGGTTGGCGGTATTATATACGCATTAAAGCTTCCGCTTTTCAAAAAATTTAACTGGAAGAATTTTGGCAATCACGAGTTGTTCCACTGCTTTGTCATGCTGGGCAGTTTGTGCCATTTTATTCTGGTTTACAAGTATCTGGCGTAATCATTTTTCAAAAATATCAAATAAAGATAAATAAGTATTTTATGACTGATAAAAAAGAAGAACGCCGGCACCAATGTACCATGCATTCTCCTTATACACATTTTATTGAAGGTATTTAAAAATACTTATTTATCTTTATGCCATCTTAAGAGATTCCATCTCTTTTACTGTTCCTGCCATTCCCTTTGTATAAAAGGTTTCATACAAATCCATCTGACGATCTTTTTTAAACGGAAATTTCTTCCTGATCTGCCTTACTTTATCAGCGTCTACCTCTACCACCATCAGCTCTGACTTGCTGTGTGCTTTTGTCAGCCGCTCTCCCATCGGGTCAAATGCCATAGAGCTTTCCATATATTCCAATCCGTTACCTTTTCCAGTCCGGTTTACTCCAATGATATAGCACTGATTTTCAATGGCTCTTGCCCGAAGCAGGGTTTCCCAGTGAAGAATGCGGTCTTTCGGCCAGTTGGCTATCACTAAAATCATATCGGCTTGTCCCGATACAGCCTGAAAAACTTCCGGAAAACGCAGGTCGTAACATACAAATCCAGATATTTCCATATCCTTTAAACGGGCAGTCTTCACTTCGTGCCCTCCTATGTAATGCCTGCCTTCCTCTCCATAATTAAAAGGATGAATCTTGTCATAATCATATAGTACCCGGCCCTCAGATACGATCATCAGCTTGTTATAGTATTCCTCACCAAAGTCCTCTACAAAACCAAAAGCCATTGACATATGGTATTTTCTCGAATTTTCTTTAAAAAAGCGCAATGTAGGGGAAAACAGCATTTCTTCACCGGCGAGAGCCGTGTTCATTGTAAATCCCGTAAATGTCATCTCTGGAAACACCAGAAGCTCCACATCCTGCTTTGCCGCCTGTTCTACCAGTTTCCTTGCCTTTTCCATATTTTTTTCTTTGTCCTCCCAGACAATATCCATCTGAGTCAGTCCTACCTTCATAACAAGCCTCCTCCTTTTGGTTTGCAATACAGCCATCCATCAACAAGTATATGCTCAAGATATGCATTCTATGTATACTTTTTTCATTTTGTAAAGATTATTCTGCTTCCTCTTGTGTTTTATCATATTCCGGAAAGGTTATGATCACTTTAAACAAATCCCCGTCTAATTGGATATCAAAGGTTCCCCCCTGCAATCTTGTCAGATCTTTTGCAATAGAGAGCCCTAATCCGCTTCCCTCCGTGGTTCTTGCGGAATCCCCTCTTGTGAATCTCTCCATTAGTTCTTCCGGGCTGATATTAAGAGGTGCCGCAGATATATTTTTCAGAATAAATGTAATAACACTCTGGCTGTTCGATAAATCCGCATAGATTCTGGTTCCCGGATGTGCATATTTATATGCATTTTGTAAAACATTTTCTATAATACGGAACATCCGCCTTCCGTCTGCAAGTACCACTACTGGCTCTTCCGGAATATTCACCACTACCTTTAAATCCCTTGTAGCAAATTTATCTTCAAACTCTCCCAATGCCTGTTTCATCAATTCGTTAAAAGCAAGGGGCATTTTTTCCAATTCTATATTACCGGAAGTAGCTTTTGCCGCCTCTACCAAATCCTCTGTTAAATGCCTTAACCTTTGTGCTTTTGATTCCAGAACCTCTATATAATGCTCTGCTTCCGGAGTAGGCATCTTCTCTGTTTTTAACAGATTGATATAGTTGATAATGGAAGTCAGCGGTGTTTTTAAATCATGAGATACATTGGTAATCAACTCCGTTTTCATCCGTTCATCCTTTATCGACGTCTCTACCGCAGCTTTGATTCCGTCACCGATATGATTAATTCCGTCATTTAACTCCTTAAATAACCCATTCTTCCTGTTCAAGAAAACTTTATACTCCAGGTTTCCTTTCGTAATCTCCGTCACACCCCGGGTCAGTTCCTTTAAATCCCTTACAACATAAATAAGGGTGGCCAGTGTGGCTATGTCCAGTAAAATAAACAAACCAAAACCCATTCTCCTATGGGGCAGAAACCAGCAGATTCCCACTAATATTACATAACCTGCAAACAGAATTAAAAGCTTGTCTGTTCCTTTCAGACTGTTTATAAACTTTTTCAGATTTTCTCTCAGCCCCTTAACACGGCTGCCTTTTTTCTCTTCTTCCGAATCAGCATTTTTGTATGCCCTTTTCAAAAATCGATTAAACAGGGAACATTTCTTCATATTATGTGCCCTTAATCTTCTGACAAAGCTTAAAGTAAACATCATAAAAGAAAATCCAAATGGAACTGTGGACAGAACTGTCTGTAGCATTACTATTCTTAAATTCATATTTCCAAAATAAATGTACCGTCCTCCTATAACTGCAAACAGACAGCAGCCGGTCAGAACAGCCACGAATAAAAGAATCCAAATTTCTGTTGGAAGCCGGTCAAAGGAATTTAAAATAACCTGTTTATCCTTCCTTCTTTTCTTACCGGTTGTATAAATCAGCAGCCCCGCCTGCAAAAGCAATAAGATCAAGGCAATAGCAGCGATGACTACTGCAAATCCTCCTCTGGCACAATTTTCATAATTCAGATAACTTTGAATTAACTGGCTTCCGTCCTCTGCGGATTTCACATCCTGATTAATTCCAAAATACAATACTGTATCCTGGGGCAGATAGCTAAACGCTTCCTTTATCACATGATAAAACTTCAGACTCTCTACATTCAGAAGTTTTTCCTCTTCAGAATTTTTGCTTTCATACATGGGAACGTTTTTCCCAACTAAACGGTATGCATATTGCAAACTGATAATATCCTGAATATCTTTAACATTGGTTTCCTCATACTGGGAATTTTTTATATAATAATAAAATGAACTGTTTTCATACGCATTGATTTTAGCCAGTTCTATATTAATGCTGCTTTGCTGATTCAGCCTGCTCCACACTCCTCCATTATCCAGATTATCTGCTTTTAACAACGAAAAAATAATATTGCTTTCCAATTCTTCAGGTGTTCCTATCTCATTTTTCAAATCATAGGAACTGTAAATATAACTGCCCATCGGGTTAAAATAATTATCACTTGTGGAATAATATAAATTCTTAATAGGATCAAATACAGCGCATTCAACCTCGGTCACTTTTATGGGCGCATCCTCTGTTTCCTTCAGTGTTTCTTCTTCCTCAGTGGTATCATCAGGAATCACTGCATATTGCCCATCTTCAGCAAATACAAAATAAGCATTCTCTGAAAAGTATTCAGAATACATATGTTCTGCATTCTGACGTACACTTGTGCCAACCATAAACATATTTTGAAATGCTTCCTCAGAAAAATATATAAAATTATTATCTATGAACGCCGCATTTCCAAATAGATACTCCAGTATCTGAGAGTTTCTGGACAAATCAAAACCACTGTTTAAAGTCCGGGTTTTATAACGCTCCTTATGATTCATAACTTCTTCAACGGACATTCCATCCTGGCAGTCCTGCATCATGGTAACCAGATCATAAAAAGTAATCGTCTTTTTCTCCACATCTGTGATAGAAAATTCCCTGAAATTTTTTTCATATATGGTTGCCAGACTATACATCAGTCTGCTCGCTTCATTACTGACATCTACCTGATATGTATTACTCTGAAAATAATCTGCCTTAGGAAATTGTAAAATATCTGATCCATAATGCAGAACACCATAAACAGAAAATATCAGCCCTGTCATAAAGACACAGAATGTCAGCATACAAAACAATCCCCTTGCGAGTTTTCCTGAGGTGGAAAATAACCACTTATCTGTTTGCTCTCTCTCTTTCATGGCAGTCTCCTTAATATTGTTCTATAACCAATTATGGTTTGCTGTTGTGAAAACCGTATGTATGCAGACATCTGTACCCGGCTTTGCCATAAATTGATTATTTACTTCCTTTCCATTCGATATCCGACGCCCCACATTACTTTTACATAGTCAGGATTCTTTGGGTCAATCTCTATTTTTTCCCGAATCCTTCTAATGTGTACCGATACGATATTATCTGTAGCATATGCATCTTCCTCCCAGATTCTTTCATAAATCTGTGCAGAAGAAAACACTGTTCCCACATTTTCCATTAACAGCTGTAAAATTTTAAATTCCGTAGGCATAAGTTTTACGCTTTCTCCATCTACAGTAACAATCTTTTGTTCCCGATCCATTGCAATCGCACCATTTATCAGGAGATTATCATTGTTCTGCTCTATCCCGCCCAGCTTTGTATATCTTCTCAGCTGGGATTTTACCCTTGCAATCAGCTCTAACGGATTGAATGGCTTGGTCACATAATCATCTGCCCCGACATTTAGTCCCAGAATCTTGTCCACATCTTCGGATTTTGCAGAGAGCAGGATTACAGGAATGGAACTTTTTTCCCGAAGCCTTAGCAATGCATGGATTCCATCCAGTTCCGGCATCATAATATCCAGAATAATTAAATGAATCTCCTCTCTCTCCATAACCTGCAATGCTTCTTTTCCATTATAGGCTGGAATTATATTGTAGCCTTCCTGTTTTAAATAAATGGAAACAGCCTCCACTATTTCTTTGTCATCATCACAAACTAATATAGTCATTATTTCACCTCACCCCTACTATACGTCAGCACAAATAAATTATCAAGTTCCATTTCAGAAACTTTAGAATTCTTCATAAACACAGGTATTTTTTACCTTCCACCATGTACTGCCAGTAAGCCTTATTATCAATATGATTTTATTGTACAAAAAAATAATTACAAAAATGCATACAAAAAAATGAAGAAATTCTTACGATTGTCCTTTTTATTCAACAGATTATTAGACAATACAAATTCACATAAAGTTTTGCAGGAAACTTTAAAAGATTACAGCATAAAACAGACGACAGATAAAATATTATCTGCCGCCTGTTTTTATTGGTGATATTCAATATAGCATAGTATAATGCCACACAACATCTTCGTATGTTACCGACCCGCCAAAGTCTGGCGAATCAATGCTTTCTTTAATGCTAACTCCGCACGGTTCATATCTATGCCGGAGCCCTCTTCAATTCGGCGTCTTGCACGAATCTCCGCTTCCTTTGCACGGTTTGCATCAATCTCATCCGGCCATTCCACGCTCTCTGCCAAAATGGTCACCGAATCTTGAAGAATCTGGATAAATCCGGACATCAATGCTGCCTCTTTCACAGTATCATTTTCATGGATTCGAAGGACACCCGGTGCAATAATTGCGGTCAACGGAATATGATTCGGATAGATACCCATATCACCCTCTGTCGTGGTAAATTCTAAAAAAGAGGATTCTCCTTCATAAAATATACGCTCGGGAGCTACGATTTTCAATTTCATACTATCTGCCATCTGTACTCTCCTTTTTTGCGCCAGCTCGAAAATACCCTGCTCAGTGCCTAAGTATCAGTCGTGCCCGCATTTCCGGTTATATTATTTCACCTTTGCCAGCACATCATCAATGCTGCCTGCATTCAGGAAATATCCCTCCGGAATATCATCATGTTTGCCTTCAATAATTTCCTTAAATCCACGAATCGTCTCTGATACCGGAACATATTTACCGCTTGTACCGGTAAACTGCTCTGCTACGAAGAATGGCTGTGACAAAAATCTCTGTACCTTTCTTGCACGGGATACTACCAGCTTATCTTCTTCCGATAACTCATCCATACCAAGAATTGCAATAATATCCTGTAATTCTTTATATTTTTGCAAGATCTCCTGTACACCGCGGGCAACCTCATAATGTTCTTCCCCTACAACCTTTGGATCCAGAATTCTGGAAGTAGACTCCAAAGGATCCACCGCAGGATAAATACCCAGCTCTACGATGGAACGGGAAAGTACTGTTGTTGCATCCAGATGGGCGAAGGTTGTAGCCGGAGCCGGGTCTGTCAAGTCATCAGCAGGCACATAAACCGCCTGAACAGATGTAATAGAACCGTTCTTTGTGGATGTAATACGCTCCTGCAAAGCACCCATCTCTGTCTGAAGTGTTGGCTGATAACCTACTGCTGACGGCACACGTCCAAGAAGTGCCGATACCTCGGAACCTGCCTGGGTAAAACGGAAAATATTATCAATGAATAACAATACGTCCTTACCACCCTGGTCACGGAAATATTCCGCCATTGTAAGACCCGTTAAACCAACTCTCATTCTCGCTCCAGGCGGCTCGTTCATCTGACCAAATACCATTGTGGTCTTATTGATAACTCCGGATTCCTGCATTTCGTGGTAAAGGTCATTACCCTCTCTGGTACGCTCACCTACACCAGTAAATACGGAATATCCACCATGCTCTGTTGCGATATTACGAATTAACTCCTGAATCAATACGGTTTTACCTACACCAGCACCACCAAACAGTCCGATTTTACCACCCTTCTGGTAAGGGCAAAGCAAATCTACTACCTTAATACCTGTCTCTAAAATCTCTGTATCTGTCGCCTGCTCAGAAAATTCCGGAGCTTTTCTGTGAATCGGAAAATGCTCTTTACATTCCGGAGCCGGCTTATTATCGATTGGCTGACCCAATACATTAAACATACGGCCTAATGTATTCTCACCTACCGGCACGGTAATCGGTGCTCCAGTAGCTACAGCCTCCATACCACGAACCAGACCGTCTGTTGGGCCCATGGCAATACACTTTACTGTATCATCACCTAAATGCTGGGAAACCTCTACGGTCAATTCCCCACCGTTTTCGGTAGCAATCGTAATCGCATCATTAATCTCAGGAAGCTTACCTTCACTGAATTTAATATCCAATACGGCACCGATGATCTGGGTGATTTTACCGACATTTTTTTCTGCCATATTTTTTCTCCTTACTTATCTTTCAAACTTTCTGTTCCTTATATTTCATGCACATTTTCACAGTGCGGACCCCTAGGAGATGGCCTCTGCACCTGCTATAATCTCAGTTAATTCCTGTGTAATGGAACTCTGACGTGCCCGGTTATATTTCAGGGACAAATCAGCAATCATATCATCTGCATTCTTAGTTGCAGAATCCATTGCCTGCATACGGGCACCATTTTCACTGGCAACTGCCTCAATAAATGCACCGTAAATGATATTGTTCATATATTTTGGAATAATCATATCCAATGCTTCATCTGCCTCAGGCTCATAGTTCATTGGTGTCAGGACATCTATCTCTACATCCTGCATGATCTCATCTACATCGATTGGCAAAAGCTTGATCAGCTTCTCCTCCTGCACAACAGTATTCTTAAAACTGGTATACGCAAGATAAATTTCACCTACTTCCCCATTCTCATAGGAAGCAAGCACATTTTTCCCGATATGGATGGCATCTGCATAGAGCGGTTCATTCATGACTTCAGAATAATCCTCCACGATATGGTATCCTTTTCTGGAAAGACTGTCTAAACCTTTTTTACCCAATGCATAAATGTCTGTCTCCTCTTTCGTAAATGCTGCCGCAACTGCCTTTACAATATTATTATTGTATCCTCCCGCAAGTCCTCTGTTAGAAGTAATGGTGATTACTGCTTTCCTCTTAGAGTCATTTGCCTTTAGATATCTATGGTCAATTTCACCTGTTCTTGCCAAAATAGAACAAATAGTATCATATAACATTGTAAAATACGGCTTATTACTCTCTGCCCTGGCCTTTGCTTTTTGAAGCTTAACGGTGGAAACCAGTTTCATTGCCTTTGTAATCTGACCTGTACTGGCAACGCTTTCTTTCCGCCTTTTTATATCTCTCATGGATGCCAAGACATATCACCTCTTTCTTTTTTAAATTCTGCATTACTGCTCTTTGTAAGCGGTGATAGCCTTGTCAAGCAGCTCTTCAATCTCCGGTGTCAGTTTCTTCACCTCACGAATCTGGCTGAAAATTTCCGGATACTGAGTATCTACAAACTCAAACAGACCCTTCTCAAAATCAAGAATCTCATCAACCGGAACATCCAACAGATAACGCTTTGTTGCCGCATAAATGATAACAACCTGCTTTTCAACCGGCATCGGCTTATACTGTGGCTGCTTCAGCATTTCCTTAATTCTCTCACCCTGTGCCAGACGCTCTTTTGTATCTGCATCCAGTTCTGATCCAAACTGAGAAAATGCTGCAAGCTCTCTATACTGTGCAAGCTCTGTACGAATCGGTGCTGCAATTTTCTTCATCGCACCAATCTGCGCTGCACCACCAACTCGGGATACGGAAAGACCCGCATTGATCGCTGGTCGGAAACCTGAGTTAAACATCTCAGTCTCCAGATAAATCTGTCCATCTGTGATGGAAATTACATTAGTAGGAATATATGCTGACACGTCACCAGCCTGTGTCTCAATAATCGGAAGTGCCGTTAAAGAACCTCCTCCCAGTTCATCGTTCAGCTTCGCTGCACGCTCCAACAATCTGGAATGTAAATAGAATACATCACCAGGATAAGCTTCACGTCCTGGCGGTCTTCGAAGCAGTAAGGAAAGTGTACGGTATGCCGTAGCATGCTTACTTAAATCATCATATATTACCAATACATCCTTTCCACTCTCCATCCACTCTTCACCAATCGCACAACCTGCATATGGTGCAATATACTGAAGCGGTGCAAGCTCGGAAGCAGTAGATGCAACTACTGTCGTGTAATCCATTGCACCATACTCCGTTAAGGATTTTACGATATTGGCAACTGTGGAAGCCTTCTGTCCAATCGCAACATAGATACAGTTTACTCCCTGTCCTTTCTGATTGATGATCGTATCGATTGCGATGGCTGTCTTACCTGTCTGACGGTCACCGATAATCAACTCTCTTTGACCTCTTCCAATCGGAACCATGGCATCAATCGCCTTGATACCTGTCTGTAATGGTGTATCTACTGATTTACGGGAAATAACACCGGAAGCAACCCTTTCAATCGGTCTGGTCTTATCGCTCTTAATTGGTCCTTTACCGTCAATTGGCTGACCCAGTGCATTGACAACACGTCCAAGCATCCCGTCGCCAACCGGAACCTCAACCACACGTCCTGTGGTCTTAACGGTATCTCCTTCGTTGATATTCTTATTTGCGCCTAATAATACGGCACCTACGTTATCTTCCTCTAAGTTCATTACCATTCCGTAAACTTCACCCGGGAATTCTAACAGTTCACCCTGCATTGCTTTTTCCAAGCCATGTACACGGGCAATACCATCTGCTACCTGAATAACAGTACCAACTTCGGAGGTTTCTAATTCCTTAGAATAATTCTTAATCTGCTCTTTAATAACAGAACTGATTTCTTCTGGTTTTAAATTCATAGAAAATTAGCACCTTCTCTCTGTCCTTATTCTTAGTTTCTGTATTGGATACCTTCTGCACATCCGCAGACCGTATCCTTTTATAATAAAGTTTTTGATAAATTTGCAATCTGTGTTTTCAGACTGCTGTCCACGATCGTATCCTGAATTCTAATTACCAGTCCACCAATCAACGCCTGATCTACCTGATAAACTCCCTCGATTTTCTGATACTTCGTGGTCTCTAAAAGCTTCTGCTCGATTTTTCCCTTTTGCTCCTCATTCAGCTCCACAGCAGAAGAAATATATGCAACACCGATACCTTTCTCTTCTTTTATCGCACGGATCACATAATCAAATACCGGAACAAATTCCCTTAAATGCCCTTTTGTTACCAGCATAGTCATAAGACCGGTAATCTCATCGGAAACCTTTCCTTTATAAATACTCTCGATTACCTTGATCTTTTCTTCCTTCTCAATATTAGGATGGAGCAAAAGCTTGCCTAACTCTTCGTTTTCAAGAAACGTCTGCTTTACAAAAAGTACCTCTTCTAATGTGGTATCTAAAGTATGATTCTCCATAGCCACTTCAAAAAGTGCACTTCCGTAGGTTTTACTTACCTGCTTAGCCATGTACTACCACCCATTTCCTTCAAAGTATCCTCTATCAAAGCATCTTGCTTACTCTCGTCAATTTGCTGCTCAATAATCTTTGCAGCCATTGCAGTTGCCACTCTTACAATCTCTTTGCGCATCTCGTCAGAAACTTTACTTTTTTCTAATGCAATCTCCTGACTTGCACGGCTTAAGATTCTGTCAGCCTCTGCATTTGCCTCTTCTACAATCTCAGCTTCCCGTTTTTGTGCTTTTTTACGGGCATTTGCTAATATCTCTTCCTTTTCTTTATCAATTGATTTGAGTTTTTCGTCATATTCTGCTTTTAACGCCGCAGCATCTTCTTTATCCTTGGCTGCGGACTCAATATCATTTTTGATTTTCTCCGTTCTGTTTGCTAGAACCTTCTTTACCGGTTCAAACAGAACACTGGAAAGGAAGAAGAAAAGGATAAATATTGCTATACCCTGAATAATAACATCATTGATCAGTTGTGCATTCAATTCAAAGATATGCCCTTCCGTCAACAACATTGCCTGATTTCCGAGTCCATATAACATATTCATCAAAGAGCTATCCTCCTTTCACTAAATTCTTGTCTTTTTCCTTCGACGCCCTGCATACCTTCCTATCTAAGCTCGAAAACACCTCGCTAAGTATTTAGGCATTGTGCGGACTTTCGAACTAAATTCGGCTAACGCTTCATTAAGTTCTCAATGTCTACAGTTTTAAGAATTTAGCTAACATTGGATTACCATACATTAACAGTAACGCTACTACCAGACCATAAAGACCTGTTGTCTCTGCTACCGCCTGTCCTAAAAGCATGGTAGACATGATGTCACCTTTTGCTCCCGGATTACGTCCTACAGCAGCTGCACCCTGACCTGCCGCATATCCCTGACCAACACCAGGTCCGATACCCGCGATCATTGCTAATCCTGCACCAATTGTTGAACATGCTAAAATTAAACCTTCGTTTGTGATGTTTGACATAAAAAAATCCCTCCATAATAATATAATGAAATTATTGTAATTTGAAGATATCCGGCCTTCTGTGTTATATCACTCTTTCTAGCCTTCAATCTTCTGGGTTACAAATACCATTGTTAACATTGCAAATACATATGCCTGTATTGCCCCTGAAAACAGGTCAAAATAGACATGTAATGCTGCCGGAATACCAACTTTTGCAAAAATCGGCAGCAATCCGTAATAAAGTGCCATCATAACCGTACCTGCCATGACATTACCAAACAAACGCAGTGACATGGAAACCGGAGTGGCAATCTCTCCGATTAAATTAATCGGAAACAGGAACCATAACGGCTGAAACAAATCTGTAACAGCACCAAACTTATTGTATTTGACATTATTATACTGAATCATAACAAATGTAATCAATGCCAAAGAGAATGTGGTTCCATAATCTGCTGTCGGCGGTCTTAATCCAAATAGTCCTGAAATGTTCGATAAAAGCACAAATAAAAATAATGTACCAACATAATTCATAAACTTTTTCCCATGTGTACCCATGGAAGAGTTTACAAATCCCTGAAGTGTCTCAACCGCAAATTCTATAACATTTTGGAATCCTGTCGGAATCTCATCTGCATGCATGATTTTTTTCCTTGCAATAACCGCAAAGACCATTATAAAAGCTATCACAATAAACATACACACATGTGATGTTGTTATATATACGGTCTGACCCATGAACTTATATGGCAGCAGATGGTGAATAGAGAAATCTACTTCTTTATCTGCCGCTAACAGCATCGGTATCATTCCATAACCCATTCCTTCACCTTCCTTTCTGTATTTTTAGTTTTACCGGTTAAACCGGCTCATTATTTAAATTTATCAACAAGAAAGCAAATGTCTGTCATGCAGGCATTTGATTTCCTGTTGATAAAATAAGAACTTCTCTTATCTTAATACCTATTCCTTATTATGACTCTGCATCCATCATTTCCACATCATCCGGATGTTTGGTTACAAAACTGTCAGGATACAGCCTTTTTAAAAAGATGGGTGCAAGCAATGCTCCTATCTTAAGCCCCAGCATTCCTAAAACAACCGCAATAAAATTAAACCAGTCTATTGCCAGAGAAACTATCAATGCCAGCAGCATAATAAATAAACGCAGGAAGCTTTGCTTCCTCACATACTTAGTTGCCTGTGCTTCCGGCAAATCCAAAGCCTTATCCAAAGTCTTTGCCATATGAATCATGAGAAATACAGCGATTACTATGCCAAACAAAAGACCTAACGTATAGGAAAAAATATCATCTGAAAAAAAGATTCCTACTGCCTCGATCATCACCGCATAAATTATAATCCCAATCAAAAATCCCGTTATGGTTTCCTTAACCTGATTCATATATCCACACCTCAAACAGCTTTCTAAATTAGGATGAAACAGAAATTTCCATAAATATAACTATTCCCCAATATAATGATTCCTAATCCCAGCCAGATATCGTTCACTGACAAACAAAGCATTTTAATTATACTAATTTTTCCAAAAAATGTCTATGGAAATACTGTATTTTTCATAATTTTTTTGTGATAATTTTACTATAATCACTAATACTTATTGGCAAAATCGTTAATTAATATGTTAAACTAGTGTATTGTCTCATTGATATTGGGCAAGACCGCACAGGATATTAGTTCATCTGCAGGACGGATTTTCAATAGCATAGCAGTGGATACAACTAAAAAATCCAACGTAGCAGATATGCAAAAGTAGTTTTGCCTGATCATCAATGAGAGAAAGCACTAGTTCTCCTTATCCCGAAACAGACTCTTTTTTCCAAGAAATTTACAAATCACATTATAACAGGTCTTATAACCTCCTGCCACACCAAGAATCAAAAAAAATACAAAAAGACTGGTTCCAAAATATGAATCTATTATATAACCAATCCCACCGCAAATCAAAATTGCTGTCAACATGGAAATAGCAAGCTGAGAAATTAATGCTAACATTTTCATACTCATACATCCCTCGTATCCTTGTTATATCAGTCAAATACCCCACGCAAGCAGTAGAGCATCAAATTTAAAATGCCCCAGAAGAGCGGAGTATTGGCTCTATGCTCTGCTTCAATCCGTGCAATGCTGCTAATTCCCCTCGCAACATTCGCTAAATCTTGGTACAAACACCGCACTTAGATTGTTGCCTATGGAAATCGACTATCGCTAGAATTCCTCTTCTATCATATCTATCCTGCGTATATGACGCTCTTCTCCGGAAAACGGGGTATCTAAAAAAGTATCTACAATCTTAAGCGCAAGACCCGAACCGATTACCCTGGCTCCCATAGCTAACATATTGGCATTATTATGTTCTTTTGTCGCCGCCGCACTGAAACAGTCATGACACAGCGCAGCACGGATTCCCTTCACCTTATTTGCTGCTATGGAAATCCCTATCCCTGTTCCGCAAATAAGAATACCTTGTTCACATTCTCCGTCTGCCACCGCTTTTGCTGCCTTTTTTGCATAAATCGGATAATCTACTGCCTCCTCCGAATAACATCCAAAATCTTTATATTCGATTCCCCTTTGCTCCAAATGTTTTTTGACCTCCTGCATTAAGGAATATCCACCATGGTCACAACCCAGTGCTATCATCCGTTATCATCTTCCTTCCCTATTTTTACATCTATTATACTATTGTTATGATATATCACTAATTTCCTTTGAAAATTAATGACCTGCTTGTATATCAGCACAATTCATTATATCCTGATTACCCGTTGCCCCGCTGCTTTTAACAATCGATTCATAATCGCATAAGAAATTCCCTCTCCCCGGAAACTTTCTGCATAAATATATTCTGCACCTGCTGCGTCAAATTCCCGAAGCGCTGCATAAAGCCCTGCTGCAATCGTATTTTTCTCTTTTCTGTTACCGATACATACCAGTATATCTGCCTTTCCCTTATAACAGCAAAGAGTTTCCTCTGCTGCCATAATTCCCACAAGAAAACCTTTCTGCCTTTTTTCTTCAGCCAGGGCACAGATTTTTACAGTCACCGCTTCTCTGGACTGATCATCGGAATCCTTTCTTTGTGCTTCTACCAAAGTTAATTCCCCTCTCGGTGCATAATGGGTATATTTCATTCCTGGTGCTTTTGGAGGAATTCCAGCCATCGGTTTCTCCAAAGCTGCATCCATTTTGACCTCCCCTATCATTTCCTCCAGCATTTTTCTCGTAATAAATCCCGGACGTAAAATAACAGGAGCTTCCACACTCAAATCTACGATTGTTGATTCAATTCCAATCCCCACCGGACCACCATCAATAATATATTCTATCTTACCATCCATGTCCTCCATCACATGAGAGGCTTTGGTAGGCGAAGGTCTTCCCGAAACATTAGCACTCGGAGCCGCCACATAAACACCGGATTGCCGGATCAGTTCCAAGGCAGCCGGATGAGCCGGCATACGGATTGCCACAGTATCCAATCCCCCAGTAGTTTCATCTGGAACAATCTGCTTTTTGGGAAGAATCATTGTAAGCGGTCCCGGCCAAAATGCCTGCGCCAGTGTATATGCCAGATCATTTGTATACGCAAGATCCTCCATATCTTCCACCTTTGAAATATGCACGATCAGTGGATTATCGGATGGTCTTCCCTTAGCAGCATAGATTCTTCCAGCCGCCGACGGATTCAATGCATCTGCACCCAGACCATATACCGTTTCCGTCGGAAATGCCACCAGACCCCCTGTCCTTAAACAATCTGATGGCTGTTTTAATAAACTTTTT
Organism: uncultured Lachnospiraceae bacterium; assembly: GCA_910585605.1. Taxonomy (GTDB): domain Bacteria; phylum Bacillota; class Clostridia; order Lachnospirales; family Lachnospiraceae; genus CAG-590. Next base: position 71,325 of record CAJUFL010000001.1, read on the forward strand.
AATTTTGCAGCATCTTCCTCCGTATATCCCACAGCTTCTACCAGATGCGTTATCACCTGATACTGACCTCTGTCCGGATAATCCGTGTTGCCCCGTCTTTGCTGCCCATTTTCAAGTTCTTTATTCATATCTGTACGCTGCCTTTCCTTTACGAATGCTATTATATATTACTTTTTCTTTCTCTGCAAGATTTCCGGACAATCTTAAACAACAAAACGCGATAAGAGGAGTATTTTCTTCCGAAAACACTCCTCTCCTATTTAATCAACTTTCAAATTTATCAATTATCGTCTTTTATTTCTTTACTATAACTTTGACTTTTTTGTAAACACCGTTATTAGCAATAACATAGATATTACACTTACCAGGCGCAACTGCTTTAATCTTACCTTTCTTATCAACTTTTGCTACTCTGTAATCATCAGTGTAATAACGGAACTTCACTGCATGCTGTAACAGTTTCTTCTTTTTATCTTCTCTAGTCATAGATGCCTTAATCTTAGATGTCTTTCCTGGTTTCAAAGTCACCTTGCTCTTCTTAACAGTTACCTTCTTGGCATTCGTCCGTTTATCTTTCTTCATCGCCACATGAATCTGAGGTGATTTCGCAATATAGACTTTCTTATCACCTATCATCTTATATGCGATAACAAAATATTTATAGGACTTCTTATAAGACAGCTTCTTATGTGTTGCTTTTAATTTCTTTGTAGAAGTTACCTTTTTGTATACCTTCTTACCGTTACAATAAGACCAGTAGATTTCATATCCTGCTGCACCCTTGTATTTCAGCCATGATAAAGATATCTTCTTGTCACCGCCAATACCTTTTGCCAAAAGCAACGGTAAATCATCTCTGTTATTCAACTCATCTCCACTCATATGGGATTCGTCAACTACCTCTTTATCCACAACTACCACATTAAAGGTTCTCTTACTGCCATCTTTATAATTAACTACCACCGGATATGTTCCCTCTGGTTTTTGGGCAAGAGCAGAACTCTTAATCGTAAGTGTAGAGCCAGATACTGTGTAATCACCAGCCGGAAGTGTAGTTCCACCAAGAGATACATTATCTACTACACGACCTGAATCCAGATTCTGAGTCACATCCTTAGGATTAGACAGTTCAAATATCTTGTCATCACCCTTTGTATCTGCCGGCTTATTGCCAGGTTTTTCAGGAGTCTTAGTAGGTACGGCCTTATCCTGATCTACAGAAGTATCCTTTTTGTTTGCATCAGAAGCCTTATCAACATCACCAATTGTCTTCCAGTTCTCATCAATGGTCACATAAACCGTTGTTGAAGTTCCTTTATCTGTAGACAAAGTAATCGGATATTTTCCTGGCTTATTTTCAACTTTAGAAGTATCTACCTTAGTAATAGGAACATCCTTCTTTGTATCGATTTCATATGCCTCAGCATTGGAGAGCTTAAGCACATTCTCTGGTGTAAGTAACGGGAAATCATCAGTACCGATTATAAAATTATTCGCTCCGATATGTTCGTCACCTGGCTCGGGCTCGATGGTATCTGCTCCTTCGGAATCGCTACCTTCATCAGTCACAGTAACTGTTACCGTCGCTGTAACTGTTTTTCCATCTTCATCCTTTGCTGTTACCGTAACAGGATATTCACCCTTCTTACCATCCTTTACTGCCTGAACAAGCTTCTCTAACTGTTTCGCATCAGGTGTTACATCTGTAACACTGGAACCATCATTATGTTTTGCCACGACATCAGCCATTTTCTTAAACGTATCCTCTGGCGTTGTCTCCAAAACCGGACTCTTTGCAGGTATAGAAAAGTCATTGGCAGTGAGGTTGATATCCGGTATCTTGCCCGCCGGTTTACTGTTGTCCGCAGATCCCTCATCCTTGACAGTCGCATTCACTGTAACCTTCTGTCCCCAATAGGTAAAGGTTACCTCATATGTGCCGTTTACCGGTTGGATTTTTGTTCCATCACCTTCAATCCATTTATTGTTTACAGCTTTTCCGTTATTCGTTCCTACTGCATTTGCAAGCGTCTTCATAATGTTCTGTGCTGTTTCACCGGATGGATTATTCTTAATCTCCTGCGCCTGTTTCACTGTAAGATTGAAGTGATTTGCACCAATAACAATATACGCATTTGTGTCAGGATCGTCATCGGCCCAGCCTTTCTTTGTTTCGTCTACAACAGTAGCCGTAACAATCCTGTCTCCTGCCTTATCACCTGGTGTCGTATCCTGCAATGTAATATCAGGAATCTTTCCAGGCTCTTTTACATTATTCAGCTTTGAAACATCTCCGCTTGGCACAACTATCGGATCAGAAGTTCCTGGATTTGTATCACTTTCCAAACGCTTTGCGTCTGATGCCTCTTTAATATCATCTTCCGTTGCTTTTTTTGCATCTTCTACACTAATGATAAAATCATGCTCTGAAATATATGGATATTGAACAACCTTTACAGTTACAACTGTCTCTGCCGTTGCTCCATTTACAGAAGTAGCAGTGACTCTAACCTTATAATCTCCCAGTGGTCCGTTCGCAATTGCCTCATTCAAGGCTGTCAAATCACTGGAATTCAATGTAATATTTACCATAGAACCGTCACTTGCCGTTGCCGTTGCATTTGACTTTCCAACAAATTCCTCAACAAGCAGCGCACTGCCTCCCTGTTGAACCGTAAAATCATTTGCCGCTATGTTAACCGTTACTTTCTCGGAACCATTATCGAAAACAGTTGCTTGAACTGTTACCTGTACTCCTTTGTATTCAAAAGTTACCGGATAATCACCTTTCTGGGCTTTAATGTCACATTGTGTAATAGTTATATCCTTAGGATCTACCATCTCACCATTATTGGTAGCCACCGCATTTGCAAGATTTTTAATCAGCTGTGTCTGTCCTGTCGGATTCTTCGCAATCGCATTCGCCTGCTCTATTGTAATATCGAAATTATTGGCACCAATTTCAATGTCTGCACCTGAACCATCATTTGCCTTGCCACTGTTTGTTTCATCCACAACCGTCACCTTAGCTGCTTCTGTAACACTCTTGCCCTCATCATTGGTATAGGTAAATGAAAGATCATATTCCCCATCGCCCTTACTTTTCATCTCCGCTAGCTTCTGATCATCAACTGTAATCTTATCGCTGGTATGTGGTATTTCCTCATCTTCATCCATCGCCGTAACGTCTGATTTTTCTTTTGCCGTATCTTCATCAAAAGTACTCAATTCAGATTCTTTTAAAATGAAATCTTTTACGGTCATACTCAGTTCTGCGTCTTTTACCCAGACTACTTCAACACCTGTCACTGACGGAGAAGTCTCCTCTTCGTGCGTTGGATTCTTGCCTCCTTCATCAGGCAGATCATAGGGACTGAACTCAATGATATAGCCACTCATACCATATCCCTGACGAGTAACATTGTATGGTGAATAATCGTTCCAGTTCGCTCTTTCATAACCATATTCCAATGCATATTCTGCTTTATAAGTTGCTCTTCCATCGGAAAGATTCACATTATTATTCGGTTCCCCTGTATTCCAGTCATTATAGCGACCTTCAACCGGTCCAAATCCGTTATCTCCACTTCCCCAATGTGCATTTCCCTGTATATTGGTCCGATAAAAAGGAGTTCCTGCTTCCGGACCACACATCCAGTACCATAGCCTTGCGACTTCTCCACCATTTCCACCGTCTACTCGAGCTCCACCGGGATTCAATGCATCATTTGCTATCGTATCCGCATCAAATGTAATCCCCTCTGTATGTGTTCTGGCACCACCGATCCACGCCTGAATTCCACCTCCAAACGCTCCATATATGTATAATTCTTCATTCTCATCGGTAATTGTAGCCAGATACCCTTTTAATCCATTTTTTTCTGCCTTTTTTGCCTCATTATAGGCATCATACCATGTCGCTCTCTCCTCAACCGGCTTATTCTCATCATTAAATTTAACATGTCTGTAATAATGAATCTTGCCGCCTGAAGCCATAGCAATTTCATCATCCTCTAACCCTATCTCGTTAGCTATAACGGAAACCTCCTGCTGCACTTCTGGTGCTACGCCGTTTCGCTTAAAGGTCAGACCTCTCACAAATGCCTGAATCTGCTCGTTCGTAATATCTGTCCCCCGCACTGTAATCGACGTCAATTCTTTGCCAGAAATGCCGGTTCCTCCTCCATGCTCTACCAGTGTAATGTACTCCAAATTATTGCCCTTCTTCTGAATTGCTTTGACAGTACGGTTATCTCCCACAAACCGGAAATCATCCGCAACCACAAAGGATCCACCATTGCTTACAGACAGACAAAACAGCTTTTGTACATTATTCCCTGCAAAACTGGCCTTTATACCTGGAAACCTGTAAGTAGTCTTATCCTTACTCCAAACAATCTTTCCCAGATCTATCTTGCCTTCCTCTGCGGCCTGTGCCGTCTCTCCCGATACCGGCAGCACACCCAAAACCATTACAATGGTCAAAATAAATGCTAGTAACTTTTTCATCCCAACCTCTCCTTTCTAACAAATAATTAACCAGATATCCGTATATGTCAAACAAAGCCCGCAAAAATGCAAACTTTCTGTCAAACAAAATAAGCAATCATATCTGGTAGGATTGTGCAGCAAAATGCTGCCTCGTCAGCATATATTTCAAGACCAATATCCTATTTATTAATATAACGGATAATCCCTTATATGTCAAGGCTTTATCGGGTTTTTATATAACTTACATACCTTGCGTAGAAGCTATCCCCTTAGTCCTTTTACAGACTGTCAGTAAATTATCAGGATATCAATCGTCAACTTATAAAATCCTCTCAGTTTTTTCCTGAAAAATCAAAGAATTTCCATAATACATCATATGTTACCGTCTTTCTTCATAGTATAACAAATAAAAAGCTTGGAGCAGTTACTGATATCATGAAGAAAAACCTTACTTCCGTTCTTTGCCTTTTTTTATGTCTGGCTGCCTTTTTTTCTTTGTTTCAGGGTGTCCATTCCCGTGTTGCCACCTCTATAAAAAATAAAACGGTTATCGTCATAGATGTAGGACACGGAGGAAATGATCCCGGCAAAGTCAGTTCTAATGGCATTCAGGAAAAAGATATTAATCTACAGATCGCCCTCTATCTGAAAGACTATCTAATCGCACAAGATTATACCGTATTTCTTACAAGGGAAACCGACTGCGGACTTTATGACGAAAATGTTTCCAATAAAAAAACTTCCGACCTGAATAACCGTATCCGGTTTTTTAAAGAAAAAAATGCTGCCTGTGTAGTAAGCATTCATCAAAACAGTTACCCGGATACTGTCCAGCATGGTGCACAGGCTTTTTATTTTGCCGGAAGCGAGGAAGGTAAATTATTTGCCGAAACCGTACAAAACTCCCTTTTAAAAATAGATGACACCAACACTCGTATGGCCAAATCCTCAGACAGCTATTATCTGTTAAAGCATTCCAGCGTCCCTTCTATTATAGTGGAATGTGGATTTTTATCCAATCCGGAAGAAACCTCCAGACTAACCGATGCCAACTATCAGAAACAGCTTGCCTATTCCATTTGTCTGGGAATCTGCAATTATATGATGCCAGGTTCAAGCCAGTAGGCAGCAAAGCGCATTTACATGTAATTTGCCATCTGCTGGCTCCACCCTCCAAACCTGACATGAAACCGATTTGCTTGCAAATATGCAGGAATGGAGGTGTTCCTAGGATTGCAACAGTTGCAAAGCAACGGTGCAATCCGCAGCATCATTATATGTAATAGGGGCTGCCTTTTATTGACAACCCCTTTCACACATAATATCCTCATTTTACTTTCAGTATTCTCTAAATTCTCCTGTGTTTTATTTACAAAAAGGAGTTTTTGTCACTCTCCTGAATGGTGTAACCGTGTTTGGGAGCTGACCCAGTCAAACACCCAGCCGCAAACAGCGGGGATCAGATTTGAAACACCCCAAGGGTCAGGGTATTTGACTTTTGCGAATGCCGCAGCTCCACTTTAATTAAGATATCATCTCCCTTCCTTTCAATGTGCTGACCTCCAACCATATGTGCATGTGTGATGTACAACACGGAAGCCAGAACATCTGCATGGACATCCGTTATCATAAAACGTCTGTCCTACAGACAACTTATCTGATTCCTGCGAGCAACAATTCAAGCGTACTTGTACGTTTGGCGATACTAAACGTCCTTTGGAAGTTTGTTAAGCACGGGCCAAAGTGAAACGCAGACCTGCCGCAAGGACCACATACCCCGTTGCTTACAGTGGGGCTGTTAACTGTAACGAGTCTCATTCTGGAACTAATAGATTATACAGAATTATAGATAACAGAGTATCCGGATTTGCATGCATTGCGAACTCTATTAAGAAACTCTACATAGACTATACTAAATGAATTTGTGATCTTCAATGTATGAACTATAAATTATTCTGGTTTTTTTATGAATTTTTGTGAAATTCTGGTTATATTTGTGTATTTTTTATGAAAACCTTTACTTGTTTTCATTTTATGGTACACTATAGTTAGTTGAATTTTCTTTTACAGCCATATATATCTAATCATGTTTTATGCTGAACACGATATACTAAATGTAGAAGAATTTTTAATAAAATAATATTTTCATTGCAATCATACGTAAAATATGATATTGTGAATGACACATTTTTAATGCTTGTAAGCTGGAATTGTGAATTCCCGCACCGAAATAAAAGGAGATGATTCTATGAAGTTAGAACGACTAAGCGAGAATCAGATTCGCTGTACGCTTAATAAAGCTGATCTGGCAGACAGGGAACTGTTATTAAATGAATTAGCTTATGGAACTGATAAAGCAAAAGAGCTTTTCCGTGATATGATGGAACAGGCTTCCGAAGAATTAGGATTTGAAGTAAATGATATTCCTTTAATGATTGAAGCAATTCCTGTTTCGCCTGATTGTCTGATTCTGATCATAACCAAAGTAGAGGACCCTGAAGAACTGGATACCCGTTTTTCAAGATTTTCGAAATATACTGACATTGAAATTAATGCTGAAGATGAAGATTCTGATGAAGACGAGGATAATGATGAAGATGATTTATCCCTTTTCAACAATGCAGCATCTTTAATCGAAACTATTTCCGATATCGTGGAGAATATTGAACAGGTTAAGAAACAGTCGGATTCCGGTAAAAATTTGAATTTTGTACCTCTTTCCTCTGCTCTTCGTGAGAATAACACAAAGAAAAAAGGCAGCAAAGAGAAAGCAAACCGGAAAAAAAGCGATTCTACCGTAGATTACCGTATATTCTCATTCCAGAACATTAATGATATCAGTAAAGCAGCAGTTATAGTCGCACCAATTTATCAGGATAAAAACTCACTTTACAAAAGTCCGTTTGATAATCATTATTATCTCATCGTGAATAATCTTTCAGATGATATCGAAAACTACCAGCGTGCATGTAATCTGCTCAGTGAATATGGAACCAGAGTAAAGGCTAACTATGCAATGCCCTATTATTTTTCAGAACATTTTAAACTGATTATCAAAAATGATGCTATACAGACTTTGGCCAGCATTTAATACAATGCCTGTTAAAGACAAAAAGAAGCTGACGCATATAGGAATTTCCCTTTAATGTGCCAGCTTCTTTGTTGTTTATGCGTTTAAGCCTCTTTTTTTGCAAGATACTCATTGATATCCTTTAACAATACCTCTACATCCATTCCATGTACCTGTGCGGCTTCCTCTAAGGTTTCACCCTGTGCAGACGGACATCCCGGACAATGCATACCGTTTGCCATCAAAATTGCTGCGTTTCCCGGATCGATCGTGATGATCTCACCAATCAACATATCTTTATTCACTGATTTTGCCATAGTCGTATTCCTCCTGTTTTCCTTTTTCCTGTATTGTATTGCACATTTAACCCATACTTATACGATGTGCTGTAGGATAATATATTTACCGTATCATTGGATTAATAAATAGTATTACCATATCCAGGTTATTATAATCAGTTTATGAAGAAAATGCAACCATTGTACCGGCTGATCACGAATAAAGCAGTATAATAATCCCTATTTATAAAAATGAATCTATACAAGCTTTGTTAAATAATGGTATAATGTTACCAACCAAAGAAAGCAGTGACAGACAAACCAGAATCCAAAAATAACGGAGAAGAAAGGAGTGTACACAAAATTGGGGAAACGGTTAAATATAGGTCTTTTTATAGACGATATTGATGCAGTATTTACCAGTGAAGCAGTAAAAGGTGCTGAGCTGGGGGCTATCGCAATTTCGAGGAGAGCAGCGAAAAGCTGATCGGTGATTTCGTTGCCGCTCATCCTGAACTGGATGGTCTGGTATTTGCAAATGACCGTATGGCATTAGGTGGCTATCGTGCATTTTCCAAAATGGATATTAAAGTCGGACAGGACTTGCTGGTAGTCAGTTTTGACAATTCTTCTTTTGCCCCAAGTCTGACCCCTCCTCTCACTACAGTAGAGGCAAACGCTGCCGAGCTGTCCTATAAAGCAATCGCAAATGCAACAACCTTTGTCAAAACCGGCAGGCTTGACAACCTTCAGGTAGACACCCATTTAGTCAAGCGCTCTTCCTGCGGCTGCTTAAATTTTAACTACCAGACCATATCAGAACGTTTAAGTATCTCCCAGCTTCTGCTCAAACATAACAAAACTCCTGTGATAGAAAAAATATATGATTACCTCTTTGGAGAGTATATAGAAGGCGAGGATCTTTATCAGATCAAAGATGATCTGGCTGTGTTTGTGAAAATGCTTTGTGAAATGATGGATATGGATAAATTTAACATATATCAAAAGGATGTGACTGTGGTCTTTTTACAGATCATTTCCCAGCCTTTATTCCGGTATACCACTGCGGAACTGTTTTTTGATTTCCTTATGTCATTGCAGTACGAACTCCGTAATACTATCATTGACATTGACCAGCAGTTAAGACTAATGGATTTGTTCTCCTCCTTTTACCGGGAGCTTGCCATTACAAACTGGCAGGTTATCCACGGTCAGCAAGAGGGCATGGAGAGGATGTCCCGCCTTATCAACAGCATGACGGTAGATATGTTGCGAATGGAGGATGAGGGCAGAATACCTTATGAACGGGCACTGGATAACCTTAATTCCATTGGTATGCAGACCGCTTATCTCTTTACCTTTGAAGAGCCTGTTTACCACCCAAGGGAAACTCGTTTTATAAAGCCGGATAAGCTTCTTTTTCGTGCATATTACGACAAGAAAGGTGCTGTTGCTATACCGGAACAGCTCCAGCTCATGGATACTGACGATATCTTTAATCATGACAAGCTGCCAAAGGACCGCCGTGTTACCATGGTGTTATCCCCTCTTTTTTCTGATGAGGAATTATATGGAATTTTAATGAGTGAAATGCATTACGAATCCTTTCGCAACATAGCACCGGTCACCATACAGATTTCCGTAGCTTTAAAGTCCCTCTCACTGTTAGAACAGCAAAGTAAAATCCAGCAGCAGCTTCGGGAGAATCTTGACCAGATGTCCGAAAGCAACAGTTTTCTGGCAGAAATCTCCAAAACCGACCAGCTTACCGGTCTATATAACCGCTGGGGCTTTTTAGACCACGTACAGTCTATCGTATCTAACCCCAGAAATTATCATAAAGAAATCATGGTGCTTTACGCAGATATGGATAATCTCAAGACGATCAATGATGAATATGGACATGATGAAGGAGATTTTGCATTAAAAGAGATTGCAGCCATCCTGAAAGAAGCATTCCGCAACACGGATGTTGTTGCCAGGTTCGGAGGGGATGAATTTGTTGCTTTTGCCCTGCTTGGAATTCCCGATTACGAAAACATCATGAAACGCCGGATTGCAGAAATTACAGAACGGCACAACAAAACAATAAATAAACCTTACCGAATCGAAATGAGTACTGGTATCTGCGAATTACATTGTGAACCGGCTCTGGATATTTCCGGTGTGCTGGAGACAGCAGACAAAAAGCTGTATCAGGAAAAAAAGTAAAAAAAGAAAAACAAAAGTGTAACAATCGTTAAGAATATTATTTCACTTTTCCACCGGATTTAATCGTTATATGCATTCCTTTGCTAAGTCTGTTCATTTTTTTAATCAGCCTGTCCTTTTCCCCGCCGGACAAAGGAACGGGCTGATAATTATTTGTATGGGATACCGAGGATAATGAACACGGAATCACCCGCACCTCTTTCTTTTTCAGCAGTTTCCCATTCTTTAAATAAAACGTCTGCTGAAAAATCATCGTATCTTTGTCTGATGGATTTACATTACCGCCAAAGCAAAAATTCCCCAGACTGTAGACAATATATCTGCCTTTATATTTTTCAATTCCCTGAAGCACATGGGGATGATGCCCAATCACAAGATCTGCTCCCTGATCAATTGCATATTTCCCCAAATTTTTCTGGATTCCGTCAGGATAATAATCCCTTTCAATTCCCCAATGGAAACTGACAATAATAATCTTTGCTTTCTTCTTTTTGGCTTTCTTAATCGTATCTTTTATCTGCCTATGGGAAACCCCGCTCAGCTGGTTGAATCCCAAAAATGCAGCTTTAACCCCTTTAACTTTTTTATAAGCGATGGTTCCATAATGACAATATCCAATCCCATCTTTTCGCAATGCTCTTTTTGTATCCTCAAATGCAGATGTTCCAAAATCCATGGAGTGGTTATTAGCAAGATTCACCACTTCAACAGAACCTTTTTTTAATATCTTTGTATATTCTGCCGGACCTTTAAAAGTATATGTTTTATTCGCACGGTGTGTGGAATTTGTCAGTGTTCCCTCAAAATTAACAAGAGTAATATCATCTTTCCCGAATATTTTCCTCACTTTTTTAAGAAAATAGCCTGCCCCCTCCCGTCTGTAATAACTGTTAAAATTATTGTAATATCTCGAATCCACACCTAACGTACAATCTCCCGCTGCACTGATCGTAACCGCTATTGTCTTATTTTTCTTCTTTCGTACCTCCTTTTCCATCTCCTCTTGACCGGCTTGTGTGCCTATCTGCGTTGCTGATACCGTGACAGATTCTGATCCTGCTGGCAGTATCAAAGCTATAAAACCCACTAAAAACAACAATACAACAATAAAAATATTTTTACATAAATATAATAATAAATTTTTCATAACCCATATCCTGAATCTTTTATATTTTTTTAATAGTAGCATATTCCATAGAGAGAGACAAGATTTACTTCACAACACTCAACTTAATATGGTTTTCATAAAATCTTTATATTGTGTATACAATCCGCTCTTTCCCCAAATACTGATTTTTTCTATATTTATCACATTTTTAATGTTTTTTTATCCTCTTTTTTGTACTGAAAAAAGTACAAAATTTGGATGATTTTTCATTGACGTGTATACAATATAAATCTATAATAGAGTCATGAGAATTTCATCGCTTGACAATGAGGTGAATTTCATAAATTTTTTATTAATAAGGAGGACATTTTGAAATGAGATCAGAATGGAATGGTTTCACAGGTGGTAATTGGGAGAAGTTTGTTGATGTGCGTGACTTCATTCAGAAAAACTACACACCATATGAAGGTGATGACAGTTTCTTAGCAGGACCGACCCAGAACACCACAGACTTATGGGCACAGGTTATGGATTTGACAAAGAAGGAAAGAGAAGCAGGCGGTGTGCTTGATATGGATACCAAGATTGTTTCTACTTTAACTTCACACGGACCAGGATATCTTGACAAGGATAAGGAGACAATCGTAGGTTTCCAGACTGACAAGCCTTTTAAGAGAGGTATGAATGTATACGGCGGACTCCGTATGGCTATGAAGGCCTGCGAAGATAACGGTTACAAGGTAGATGAAGAAATTGTAGATTTCTTCTCTAAACACAGAAAAACACACAACGAAGGTGTATTTGATGTATACGATGCAGAGATTAGAAAATGTCGTTCTAACCATATCGTTACTGGTCTTCCGGATGCTTACGGACGTGGACGTATTATCGGCGATTACAGAAGAGTTGCTCTTTACGGTACAGACTTCTTGATTCAGGATAAGTTAGCACAGAAGGAATCCTTCGGTAATGTTTACACAGATGATGTAATCCGCGGCAAGGAAGAAATCTCAGAGCAGATTAAAGCTCTTAAAGAGTTAACAGCTATGGCTAAGGTTTATGGTTTTGATATTTCACAGCCGGCTAAGAACGTACAGGAAGCAATTCAGTGGACATATTTCGGATACTTAGGAGCTGTTAAAGAGCAGAACGGTGCTGCAATGTCACTTGGACGTACAGCTACTTTCTTAGATGTATATGCAGAGAGAGATTTAGCTGCTGGTACATTTACAGAGGAGCAGATTCAGGAGTTCATCGACCACTTCGTTATGAAGTTAAGATGTGTTAAATTTGCACGTACACCTGAATACAATCAGATTTTTGCTGGTGATCCGGTTTGGGTAACTGAATCATTAGGTGGTATGGGTGTTGACGGTCGTACATTGGTATCTAAGATGAGCTTCCGTTATCTTAACACTCTGAACAACTTAGGTACATCACCAGAGCCAAACTTAACAGTACTTTGGTCAACAAAAGCTCCTATGGGATGGAAGCAGTTCTGTGCTAAGATGTCTATCAAGTCATCTTCTATCCAGTATGAGAATGATGATATGATGAGACCTCTTCATGGTGATGATTACGGTATTGCATGTTGTGTATCTTCTATGGTTATTGGTAAAGAGATGCAGTTCTTCGGAGCACGTGCAAACCTTGCTAAATGTTTACTTTACGCTATCAACGGTGGTGTGGATGAGTGTACAGGCGTACAGGTAGGTCCTAAGTACCGTCCGGTTGAAGGTGACGTTCTTGATTATGATGATGTAATGGCTAAATTTGATGATATGATGGATTGGTTAGCTGGTGTATATGTAAGTGCACTTAACATCATCCACTATATGCATGACAAATATGCTTACGAGAGAATCCAGATGGCATTACATGACAGAGATGTTAAGAGATACTTTGCAACAGGTGTTGCTGGTCTTTCTATCGTAGCTGACTCTTTATCAGCAATCAAGTATGCTAAGGTAAAACCGGTTCGTAATGAGCAGGGCATTGTAGTAAGCTACGAGACAGAGGGTGATTTCCCTAAATATGGTAACAATGATGACCGTGTAGATGAGATTGCAACTTATATCGTAACTACATTCATGGATAAGCTTAGAAAACGCCACGTATACCGTAACGGTATCCCTACCCAGTCAATCCTTACCATTACTTCTAACGTAACCTACGGTAAGAACACTGGTGATACTCCTTGTGGACGTAAGCATGGTGCACCATTTGCTCCAGGTGCTAATCCACTTCATAAGAGAGATACTCACGGTGCAGTCGCTTCCTTGGCATCTGTAGCTAAGATTCCATTCAAGGATGCACAGGATGGTATTTCTAATACCTTCTCTATCATTCCGGGTGCTCTTGGTAAAGAGGATCAGGTATTTGCAGGAGATATTGATCTTGATTTAAGCAAATAACAGGAACAATCAAACGGAAGAACTAATGCCTGTTTCTAACAGGCATTAGATTCCCTTTATATTCGGAGGTTTATGATGGCTGACGAGAAAAATCAGGTAGATGACATTGTGAAAATGTTAGATAACATGATGGATAAAGGTCACGGACACGTAAATGTATCCGTAGACGAAACGGTAGCGGCAGGAGAAAAAACTGCTGTTACATTAGGCTGTACCGACTGTGCAAAGGGTGACCTGGCATGCAGTGTACCCACTTTGATGGAAGGTATGGACGAAGAGTTACACAAATATTGATTGAATAAGGAGGAATATAAAATGGCAGCAAATTCACAACAGGTTGATAATTTAGTAAATATGTTAGACGGCTATATTGAAGAAGGTGGATATCATCTTAATGTTAATGTATTAAATCGTGATACATTATTAGATGCACAGAAGCATCCTGAGAATTATCCACAGTTGACAATCCGTGTTTCTGGTTATGCAGTTAACTTCATTAAGTTGACACCGGAACAGCAAAACGACGTAATCTCAAGAACATTCCATGAGAATATGTAATAACAGCTAAAGCATTATTCTAAGGAAATACTGATTAATCAGCGTTTTCCTAAAGGGCTGTCGCACTAAGAAAATCTTTCTTTTGCTGCGGCAGCTCTTTTTTATGAACGCAGTCACCTATTGCATACGGATCAACATTGGTAAAGGAGTATAATTTATGGTTGGACACATTCATTCCATTGAAACCTGCGGCACTGTAGACGGACCAGGAATGCGCTATGTAGTATTTTTTAAGGGCTGTCCTATGCGCTGTTTATACTGTCACAACCCGGACACCTGGGATCCACAGGGTGGGGAAGAACATACTGTGGAAGACTTGTTAGAACAATATGATTCTCTGAAACATTTCTATGCAAATGGAGGTATCACGGCTACCGGCGGCGAACCTCTTATGCAAATGGATTTTCTGACAGAATTATTTGAAAAGGCAAAAGAAAAAGGGATTCATACCTGCTTAGATACTTCCGGAGTTATCTTTCATCAGGATAACCCCGATTTATTAGCCAGATTTGACCGTCTTATGAAAGTAACAGACCTTGTCATGCTGGATATCAAGCACATTAATCCGGACGAACATCAAAAACTTTGCAAGCAACCAAATGAAAATATTCTGGATTTTGCAAGATATATTGATGAAAAAGGGATTGATATCTGGATTCGCCACGTAATCGTTAAAGATATTACCCTAATCGACGATTATCTGGACGAACTGGGATACTTTATCGGAAGTCTTAAGCATCTCAAAGCATTAGACGTGTTACCATACCATAACATGGGGGAGGTAAAATACCAAAATTTAGGCATGGACTATCCGCTAAAAGGTATGGAACCTCTTACCAAAGAGGATGCGGTTTACGCCCGGGAAATTATTCTGAAAGCTGCCAGACGCCGCAGACAAGACGATGCTGCAAAGGAATCGGATTAAATTCCCAAATTCCCTGCTTTTCACATTCCGTCACGGCAATCGCCATGACAGCGTGAAAAGTAACATGATTTATCTATAAAAAACTTGCTATCTATGTAAAGTTGTTTTAAAATATACTTATTAAGGTGTTTTACCAATAAGTAATAACCTATACTGAATGAAGGAGGATATTATTATGGCATTTGTTATTTCTGATAACTGTGTATCTTGCGGTGCTTGTGCTGGTTCTTGTCCAGTAGGAGCAATCAGCGAAGGTGATGGCAAATTTGAAATTGATGCAGCTGCATGTATTTCTTGCGGTTCATGTGCTGGAACCTGCCCTGCCGGAGCAATCTCTGAAGAGTAAGAACATATGAAGGAACCTGCTTTTGCAGGTTTTTTCTTTTTATACGGTAATGATGATGAAAGCACTTAATTAAAGTAATACAACATATTTCTTCTATAATGCTTGTGATGGAATGCACCGGCAGGGAAGTAATTTCATTTAAAAACTCGCCGATGACCAACTACCATCCTCAAAGAAGATATCCAGTGCTTCTGACACCATAACCCATTCAGCAACATCTACTCCTTCCAAAAGCACAAAATCCGCTTTTTGAGTAAGACAACGAGAGGACAGGTCCTGTTACATACCTGCCCTCTTTTCCGGTTGTCTCTTTGATGTTTTAATATTATTTTACAGTAACCTTTATTGTCTTCATTTTACCATTTTGTGCATAGACGTAAATTGTGCATGTTCCCTTCGCCTTTGCTTTGATTTGACCTTTCTTTGTAACGGTGGCCACCTTCTTGTTGCTGGATTCATAACAGAGTTTTCTGTGCTTTTTCAGCTTCTTTTTCTCCTTCACTTCCGAAGCCTTGATTTTAAAGGTCTTTCCTTTCTTTAAGCTTACCTTCGGCTTTTTCACTTTCACTGATTTTACGTTTCCGTATTTTCCACCACTTGTAAATACATGGATTGTCTTGGATGCCGCAATAGTAACTTTTTTGCCATCAATCATCTTGTATGCACGCACTACATACTTATATGCTTTTCCTTTCTTTAATTTTTTCTGCGTATAAGTTTTTGTGTTACCGTTCTTGATGGTTTTTACCCGTTTCATCTTGTTTGCCTTACCACACCGGGCAGCATATACTTCATAACCGTCCGCACCTTTTACCTTCTTCCATGCCAGCTTCACGCTTTTTGCTGTCACTTTCGATTGCTTTGCCTGAAGTCTGGAGAAAGTCGATCCTTTGATGTCACCCTCGGACTGCCAGTCCGCAAATGTACTGTCTTTCATTAAAAGCGTCTCCTGTGAAACACCGAGGTCTTTTTCCAGTGCAAAGATTTTTATGGCAGTCTCCTCTGAAACACCCAGTTCCTTTTCAATCGTCTGACACAATGCCTTCTGTTCATCTGTCAGATTACCTGTGTTTCCTGTATTGCCTGTATTTCCTGTAATGCCCGTCGCCGGCAGCTTGTTGATAGACTTATCTATCTCCACGCTGTCTGTCTCACTTCCGCTGGTAATGGTAATGCTTCCGCTGATTCTTCCGGCTGTAGCTTCTGTCGCATCGGTCTTTGTAAGGTTGTCTACTGTTACGGTTACTCCCGTGATTCCGGTTTCCTTGATTGCTTCTTCTACCGCATTCTGGATATCCTCTCTCGTACTGTCATTCGTTGCCGTATAGTCCGCAAGTACTTCCTCCACGACTGCTTTTGCCGCGGCTACTTTATCTGCGTCTGATACCGGCAGTTTCGCTATCGGCTTATTCAACGTTACACTGTCTGTTGCGCTTCCGCATTCGATTGCAATGCTTCCACTGATGCTTCCTGCTGCTGACGTGCTTGCTTCTGTCTTAGCAAGGCTTCCCACTGTTACGGTCACTCCACTGATTCCTGCATTCGTTAATGCTGTATCAATCTTGTTCTGGATGTCCTCTCTTTTGCTGTCATTCGTTGCCGTATAGTCCGCAAGTACTTCCTCCACGACTGCTTTTGCCGCGGCTACTTTATCTGCGTCTGATACCGGCAGTTTCGCTATCGGCTTATTCAACGTTACACTGTCTGTTGCGCTTCCGCATTCGATTGCAATGCTTCCACTGAAGCTTCCCTCTGCCGATGTGGTCGCCTCTGTCTTACTGAGAGCTCCCACGGTTACTGTCACATCACTGATTCCGGCATTGGTTAATGCTGTATCTACCACTCTCTGAATATCTTCTTTCGTGGTTTTGTTAGTTGCCACAATTCCTGCCAGTGCTTTCTCTACGACTGCTTTTGCCGCTGCTATTTTATCTGTATCCGATGTCGGCAGTTTCGCTATCGTCTTATTCACTGTTACACTGTCTTCCTCACTTCCGCATTCGATTGCAATGCTTCCACTAATGCTTCCCTCTTCACTTTCCGTTGCTTTCTCTACAGCAAGTTCTCCCACCGTTACCTTCACATCCGTAATTCCCTCACTGCTTAATGCTGTATTGATCTTATTCTGGATATCCTCACTTGTGCTGTCATTAACTGCTATATAGTCTGCAAGCACTTTCTCTACGACTGCCTTTGCTGCTGCTATTTTGTCTGCATCTGAATCTGTCACAGTAAGTTCTAATGCACTGCTCGTTACACTTCCTCTTTCATTGGTCACCACACACCGATACCAATATCCGTTACATTTCTTGTCAACAGTAATCGTATAAGTATCAGAAGTCGCATTTGCAATATTACTAAATCCACTTTCCTCAGTCCCATTTTTGTTGACCTGCCACTGATAAGTGAGCGGTTGCAGCACTCCTTGTGCCGTGACAGAAAATGTTGCCTGCTCCCCATTTTTTACAGATTGATTCGTTGGCTGGGTAACTATTTCCGGACAACCATCTGTAATATAGTCAGCATAATCTCCCCATGCATTCTTGTAAGCATCAGCTTTTCCTACCGGCACAAAAATCCCTTTTGTATTGTCTGCAACAAAAGAACAGCCAGTAAAAACTTCGCTGCCGCTAAGCCCCGGCGGTATTTCCCCAAGCATTGTTACCCTTGCCAAACTGCTACAGCCATAGAACGCAGAATCCTTTATATCGGTCACATCTTCTAATATCTCTGCTGTTCGTACCAGTTCTTTACAGGCATCCCTATTTTCTATCCAGTTACGCATCCCATCATCTGATGCAATCGTCAGTTTTCCATCAGCGTCAAGCGTCCAGCCCGCATCAACAGCTTCCGTAAGCTCTACAAGCTCTGAATTAACACAGCAGCCTAAATTCTCCCATGTAACCTCACACATATATGTACCTGCTGCCGCTTTTGTAAGAGTATTTATAGTCTGACCCGAAACAGCATCCCCCTGCGTGATTCGTACTACCTTGTATGCCTCATCTTCAACCTCTAAAAGACCCTCTCCTTCTTCTCCTACGAAAATGACAACGAACATATCCTCGGTTTCAACAATACCCTTATATCTCCCTTCACCAAGGGGAGACATATATATCATTTCTGAAGTTTGTGCGCCAACCAGCAGAAACACTGTATCCGAATCCGGCATATCTGGCAATGTTAAATAGAACGTATCACCTGCCTGTAGCGTAAATACCGTCATACCAGATACATGTGTCATTCTATCTGCCGTTACATTCTGCTCTTCTGCCTCATACCACTGATAATCTGCCCCTTCTACGGGATAAGCATTGACACAAACCTGCTCCTGGGTCGGCTGTTTCATAATTCCCGCCATATTTACATAATAATGACCCTCTTTATACGTAAAATATTGATTTTTTATTTCACTGGCAAGAATCGAGGAATAATCCACATGATCAAGGGCGCTGATACTGTCAATCTGTTTAGATTCCCCTGAAGGTAACAGAGCCTTACAAGCAACCTTGATTTTTTTACTTATATCCGTATTCAAATCCTTCAAATGCAGAATAACATCACTGTTCACATCTATTTGATTTCCCAAGAATTCAGGGCGGCCTGAAAGCTGAAGCACTTCAACCTCCTCACTATTACCAGAAATGCCAATTCCCCCATTACTTTTTATCGTTCCACCATAAATCTCTACTTTTATAAAAGGATTTAGCATTAATATCACTTCATATATTTGGCCATCCTTCTCTTCATTCGTGTTTTCCAAACAACCACCATACATGATAAAATGACCATTATCTGCTGCCTGTAAAACAGTATAATCAGATATTATCCTTCCCCCTGATCCACAGTCACTTATACATAAAGTTCCATTTTCCTCTATATAAAATCCATCATCTACTTGCAAAGTGTTCCCATTCAGACATATATTCACCATCTTATCTTTCTCAGTAAGCAGTGCTTCTATCATAGTGATGTCTTCAGCCAGATAATAATTACCCTCCGGAAGAACGTAACCTTCTCCAAAAGAGGTACCTGTGCTGATTGTCAACTCTGTACCATCTATATACAGCTTGCCATCTGCGTCTCCTGTAAGCGGAAGATAATTAAGCGGAGCATCATTCCCGCATTCCACCGACATATCGTGAAAGTGTGTGGACCGGGCACCCGCATCTCCCTCCTGTATTCCTGCTGCAAAAACAGAAACCGGCAGACAGCCTAAAATTAGCACGACAAAACATAACATAGTCCCCAACAGATACCACTGACGCTTTCTTTCCTTTTTTATCCAATATTTATCATCCATTATTTATATACCTCCTTTTGTCCTTGATGTCTGTATATTAATGAACGAAACGGATATGCAGGCATATCCGTTTCGTAAACACTGTAAAGGATGCTAGCAGCATATCTTTACTTTACACATTTTTAAGACACCTTTACTTTTATCTTTTTGTACATACCATTTTGCCCGTAAACCCATACAATACAGCTTCCCTTTTGTTTTCCTTTGATTACTCCTTTTTTGCTCACTGTGGCAATATTGGTATTGCTGCTCTCATAACATACTTTTCTGTGCTTCAAAAGCTTCTTTACAGAGCCCTTTTTCTTTATCTCCTTTGCCTTAATTGTGAATTTCTTTCCTTTTTTAATCTTCACATTTGTTTTATTGACTTTAATATCTTTTAAGTTCTCTTTCTTTCCACCTTCTGTGCTCTCATGTATCGTTTTTGATATCGCAATCGTGATCTTCTTCCCGTCCACTACTTTATAAGCTTTGACCACATAACGGTATGGACTTCCCTTTTTGAGCTTCTTCTGGGTATATTTAACGGTACTATTCTTAGTAATGTTCTTTAACTCTTTGTATTTATTTTTTTTGCCACACTTGGCGCCATAAACCTGGTAACCATCTGCTCCCTTGACTTTATTCCATTTCAGGGAAACCGTGCTCTTCGTCGCTTTAACTGCCCTTGCCTGAATCTTTGAAAAAGAAGAGCCTTTGATATCACCTTCTTTTTTCTGATTTAAAATCACTTCATCTGCTAACGTCAGGACATCCAGATCAACCTTCAGCTCATCACCCAGTTTTTGTACCTTAATAGCTGTCTCCACTGATACGTTCAGCTTCTCCATAATTTCCCTGACTTGTTGCCGCTGTTCTTCGGTCAGTCCCGCAAGCGGGTCACTGACTGGTGGCGTCACAACGCCCTCACCCTGAACCAGTTTCTGATATGCAGCCTCTGCATCTGTCAGTTTTTTATAATCCTGCTCCGGCACCAATGCTTTTTGTGTATCCGTCAGGCTGTTATAAGCACTTCTGGCTTCCTCTATTTTCTTTTTGCTGTCCGCTGTATTGGTCACCGCTCCTATCCCATTGATCTTTGCTATGACTTCATTTGCTTTTGCCCTGTCCTTTTCCTCTTGTTTCAGACGGTCGTATTCGGCTCCTGCATCCGTCAGCTCTTTGACATCCTCAGCAGTAATCTTCTCTTTCAGCTCATCCGAAAGACTGTCATAGGCGGCTCTCGCCTCCTCAATTTTCTGCTTCCATGCTTCGCTTCCTGCCGTTTCTTTACCGATTGCCTTAATTTTTTCGACAACGCTCTGCACTATGAGTTCTTCGTATTCTGCTTCCGCATCCGTCAGCTTTTTATAATCCTGCTCTGGCACCAGTGCTTTTTGTGCATCCGTCAGGCTGTCATAAGCACTTCTGGCTTCCTCTATTTTCTTTTTGCTGTCCGCCGTATTGGTCACTGTTCCTATACCGTTGATCTTAGCTATGACCTCATTTGCCTTTTCTTGATCTTCTTCTTCCTTCAGACGGTCATATTCTGCCTCTGCATCCGTCAGCTCTTTGACATCCTCAGCAGTAATCTTCTCTTTCAGCTCATCCGAAAGACTGTCATAGGCGGCTCTCGCCTCCTCAATTTTCTGCTTCCATGCTTCGCTTCCTGCCGTTTCTTTACCGATTGCCTTAATTTTTTCGACAACGCTCTGCACTATGAGTTCTTCGTATTCTGCTTCCGCATCCGTCAGCTTTTTATAATCCTGCTCTGGCACCAGTGCTTTTTGTGCATCCGTCAGGCTGTCATAAGCACTTCTGGCTTCCTCTATTTTCTGCTTCCATGCATCACTTCCTGCCGTCTCTTTACCGATTGCCTTAATTTTTTCGACAACGCTCTGTACTATGAGTTCTTCGTATTCTGCTTCCGCATCTGTCAGCTTTTTATAATCCTGCTCTGATACCAATGCTTTTTGTGCATCCGTCAGGCTGTTATAAGCACTTCTGGCTTCCTCTATTTTCTTTTTGCTGTCTGCCGTATTGGTCACTGTTCCTATACCGTTGATCTTGGTTATGACCTCTTTTGCTTTTTCTCTATTCTCTTCTTCTTCCTTCAGCCGGTCGTATTCTGCTTCCGCATCCGTCAGCTTTTTATATTCTCCTGCCGGCATCAGCGCCTTTTGTGCATCCGTCAGGCTGTCATAAGCACTTCTGGCTTCCCCAATTACCTTTTTATACTCTTCAATATCTGTCACTTCAGCAGCATCCGGGATTTTTCCCACTTTTTCCACCACTGCATCTATTGCTGCCTGATCCTCTTCGGAAATAGGATCTCCTGCAATATAATCAGCATAGTCGCTCCATGCCGCTTTATAGGTGTTGGCTGCTCCAGCAGGTACATGAATCCCTTCCGTATTATTCACCACAAATGCACATCCGTAATCCGAGTTTCCAAAAATACTGCCACTGCTTTCCGGCGGTATACTTCCCAGCATGGTCACTTTCTCCAGATCCTCACACAAAAATGCATGGTCTCCTATCTTAGTGACGCTTCCCGGTATCGTCACCTCTTTCATACGGCAATTATCAAATGCAGATCCTCCTATCTCTTGTACACCTTCCGGTATTGTCACTTTCTCGAGGAACTGGCAATTCATAAATGCATTTTCCCCAATGTAAGTCACACCTTCCGGTATCATCACCTCTGAAAGATCAGTATTACAGAAAGTCTCGCTACCTATACTGGTAATGTTCTTTGGTATGTTTATCTCCGTGATTGCGGTGTTTTTAAAAGCACCATTTCCAATCTCCGTTACGCTGTCTGGTATTATTATGCTCTGAAGAGCTCTACATTCGTCAAATGCAGCCATCTCTATTATTTCTAAACTATCCGGCAGCGCCACCTCCAAAAGATTAGTGCACCAGGTAAATGCACTGGCCCATATCATTGTCACTCCGTCTTCTATTACTACTTTTTTTACTTTATCCCGCTCTTCTTGTTTATTACTATTTTTTAATATATACTCGTACCAGCCGCTCATACCCGTATCTGTTTCTATCGTCAATGTTCCGTCATCAGCAAGCACCCAACCATCGCCGCTTGCTGCCTCTGCATTTGCCTCTATCGGCACTGCCACCATTCCCACCAGCAATATCAGCGAGAGCATCACTGCCAGCGACTTGTGTAATAAATTTTTCTTCCATTTTTTCATCATCATTTCCTCCTCGATTATTTTATAACCAATTTTGCCTTATTTATTTTTATGTACATATAATATCATTCATTATTTTACATATCCATAATGCCGGAACCATCTGCACTTTTTTCGGTATGATTTGCATATTGGCTACATTTTCCTGTAATTTTTGCAACGACATGATACAATTACAAAATGTTCCCTTCCACATCAATCCGGTAAGCATTCAGCTCCCTGTTCATCCCTGAAATATTCTGGAGTGTTTCCTCTGTGGAATCCTCAATATTTTTCATATCTGTATTCATTGATAACAGTATCTCCGATACATGAACGATTTCTGTGCTTGTTTCTTCGGATGCTGCACTAACAGACTGCATGACGTCATTGATACTCTTCAGGGATTCTTCATACTGTTGTGTTATTTTCTGCAACTGCTCCATGGATTCCCGGATATCATCTGATTTTCCCATAAAACTGTTGGAAGCATTACTGAATCGTTCATAATCCCCGGAAATCTCATTGTGCAAAAAGGAAAGCATCTGCTCTGCCAGCATGTCTAATCCTTCCACTGCCTCCACTACATCATTACTCATGGTCTGAATCTCATTTGCCGCTTCGCTGGTATTGTGGGCCAATGTTTCGATTTCTTTTGCTACAACCTCAAAGCCCCGCCCCGCTTCTCCTGCTCTTGCTGTCTCAACGGAAGCGTTCAGCGCCAATAGATTCGTCTGGGAAGAAATACTTAAAATAGAGTCTGACAGCTCTTTTATCCTAAGAACTACTTCTGCTCTCTCCTTTTCCCTGTGCATACCTGCGGACATATTCTCCACGTTTTCTCCTATCTTTTCTGTTGAGCTTTTTGCCATTTCATTCAGCTCCTTCGAAGAAACATGAATCTCCTTTAAATAATTGGTATTTTGTACAACAATATCTACAATACGCTGAATATCCTTATATACAAAGCCCACCCGTTCCCTGGCAGTTTCGGCAGATGCCGCTATCTCCTCCAAGGATGCCACCATAGATTGTATGGTATCATTGATATTGGTAATCTGGGAAACCGAACCGGATACATGCGTATTGATACTCTCCATTTTGAATTCAATACTGTCTGTTCCACCCTTTATCTGCCGGACAGTGTTTGCAGTTTTTTGCAGAAGCTGGTTTAAACTTTTTCCAATCACTTCCAATTTATCCCCGGAAGTAGTATCCAACACCTTTGTCAAATCTCCATCGCTTGAAGCCACCTCAAGAATCTTGTCATTTACCTTTAAGAAATTGCGTTTTATTCTGACAAATACAATCACTGCTGCGATAACTGCAAAGAGAATGCCGATGGCCACTGAAAGTAAAATATTGCGTATCAACTGATTTAAGGAAGTCTGTATCGAGGATGCCTCATAATCCACTGCCACAATCCCCAGTATTTTTCCTGTTCCCTTTCTGTCTCTTTCGTGAACCGCTCCAGAAGGGAAAATAATCTGTCCATCTGCACCGGCTTACACAAATACTGAAATGCCTCCACTTCAAAAACTTCCAACGCATGCTCTTTAGACGTCGTTAAAAAGATGAGTTTTGCCCTGCTTCCCATGTCACGAAGCTGTCTCGCTGCTTCCATCCCTGAAGGATGATTTTCTCCCGGCATATAAATATCCATAAAAATCAAATCCGGTGAATACTCCCGTTCCCTGACCATATAGAGCAGCTCATCTGCACTTTCAAAGCGCTCTATCATAAAATCTGTATCCGCATGTTTTTGCTCATAGTCACTCAATATTTTTTCTGTTTTATTAAGCTCTGCTGTCTCATCATCACAAAGTGCTATCCAAACTGTCATTTTTGTCCTCCATATTCATAATCAGCCGGAATACAAACATGCCATTCTCATTTTTAAAATCGTATTCACCACTGTACTTCTCTGCTGTCCTTATAATACTCGAAACTCCAATGCCGCCTGTAAATTCTGATTTCGGCTTCCCATCCTTTAATTCCGTCTCCATCCTGCATGTATTTTTACAAGTAATAATCAGTTTATTTTTCTTCTTTTTCAGCATCAAATCAATGAAACACTGCCGTTCGTCTGAATATTTCTTTACCTCCATACAGGCATAAATTGCATTCTCGTAAGCATTGGCAATAATTGCCACTAAATCAAGGCTTGGAAACATTAAATTTTTGCCAACCTGGACATCCAGCGTCACCAAAATCCCCTCATTCTTCGCCTTTCTGGTATATGCCGCCAAAATATTATTGACTGCCGTATTGGAACATATCATTTCCGGTATACCCTGTGTGATTTCCTCCTCGTACTCCTTTAAATACTGCAGTAATTCTTCCTGCTGTCCCCTGCGTGCGTACTCTGCTATAATTGCATTGTGGTGTCTTGCATCATGTCGAATCCGCCTGCCGGATTCCACAGACTCTTCCAGAATCTCAAGCTGGCGTTCCAACAGCCTGTAATTCATCTGGATAAGCTGCTTTTCCCTCTCATATTCTCTCTCTTTCCCGATATGCAGATAGAAACGGAATACCAGAAGCTGCAACATTCCCGTCAGAAGAAAATTAATTACTACCTGATAAATACGATGCGGTGTCATTTCTCTATTCAAGACAGGATTCAAAATATAACCAATTCCAAACAAAATACAAAGAATCATGACAGCGACACTAAAAGTATCTGCCTCTTTCTCCACATAATCTCCAAACCCCTTCATCGGTTCCTTTAGATATCTATCCATCAGCAATGCAAGCAGGGCAATTATCACAATACGCGCAATAACATCTGCCCATACATTCCGGTCAAAGAAAAGAATGGAAATCTCCAGTCCTCCAATGACAAACACCGCCATCAGATAAAAAACCAGTGCCAGCTTATAGATTTTCAGACATGCAGTATCTTTTCCCATCCAAAAGGCGAAAACAGAAAAACACATAAACATGGTAAACGCCACCATTCGCACACAACTTTCCCAGTCCAACACATACCAGATACATGCCAGCACAGACACAGACGCACAAAAAACTCCATAACACAAAATTGTCTTTTTCCTGCCAAACCGTGGCTGCCCAATCTGGCTAAACAGCAGCATTACTCCTATGAGACTGACTACATAGCGGATAAATGCGACATATACAGAACCACCTAACATAAATTTTCACCTGCTTTCCTCTGTTTTTCCAGAAACTGTTCTATCCGGCTCATGGGTTTTACAGTATATCAATAACATTTCCCTGGTCCAAAAAACACTTTCTGGTACGATTCGCACTTTTCTAAGTCTGCTCGCTTTTTCAATAAATTATTAGATTATGATGCAAAATGTCAAAGTCCTAACAAAAACGTCGTCCTTGACATTTTCATCTGCAACCTATACATTATTATTAACATCTTAACACAATCATCCATGAACAACTCAAGTGGTTTTTTCAACTTTTGAACTTTGTAAAAAAATGATACGGAAATTATGCGATGAACATTCCTATTAACAGCACTACAAAGGAGGGCGACTACAGCTTATTTTCTATCCGTCAGGCGGTGCATGCATGTAATCTTTCCTGTTCCAGCCTGATCCGTCTGGAGGAAAAGGGGCTGCTCACAGCTTGTGCTGCCAGTGGAGGAACCAATATAAAGTAAACGAGTTCTATTTCCTGAGTCTTATATTTTTAATTTTTTGCACAGAAAAAGCAGCAATCCTACAATAACAGATTACTGCTTTCCTTTTTATATTATTTAATTCATAGCAAGCTTATATGGGCTGCCATTCCTCATCTGCTAATTTCTTTACTTCTAAACATGCCTTTATAATTCAGCATGAATTTTATAACTTGCATGCTGAATACATCCCATAGCATCAAACTGGAATTTACCTTACATAACTGATAAATACATTCCCGCTGTCTTTCACTTTACCCTCGAATTCTTCCCTCGGTTCCACAATATCCGTTTCTTCCAACGGATTGATATAGCGAATTTTTTGTCCGTTATAGCTGGTTACCAATACGTAAGTTCCGTCTGCAAAGCGTGTGATAACCGGGGCATCCTTACAGAGATAATATAAGCCATTTTCAAAATCACATCCGGTAATATCTGTACCCTGTCTTCCGGTATATTTCAATATGATATCCTCTATAGGCACCTCATTTGCAATATCCTCCTGCATTGCTGCATATTCCGGATTCTTTTCCTCATAGATTCCCATCATGTAAATACAGGCAGCAAGAGTATCTCCTATATCGGAAACATTGTAAATATTTATTTTATCTGCAACCGTATGATAATCCTTGACTGCTATTTTCCGCCATACGATCATTCCGTGCTCGTCCAATACCACACCCGCATTTTCATAGGCTGTACGCACGGCTGCATTCAAATTTAGATAATCCGTCATATATTTTCCCTGACCATACGCATAATATTTTTTATTGGTATGATCAAAAGTAATTTTTACCGTGGTATCCTTTTCATTAATGGATTTTTTGGTAATCATCAGCTTGGGTTTTTCTGTTACGTACATATAATTAGGAAAAGTCATATAAAGCTGATTATACGCATTATCTGTATATTTATAAGCTATGTTGATTCCGTCATTATCCTCTTCATCTTTATAAGTGATAAAATCCTGGGTTGTAGACTCAAACACACCGTTTATCTTACGGACACGGTCCAGATACACCACACCGTCCCTGGCAGTAGCTTCTATTACATAGACACCGGTAGAACCATAGGTCTTTACGACCGTATTTCTCTTATCAATGATATCAATTGTAGAAATCGGACAAATCACTGTCCTGTCCAAGGCTGTTTCAATATCACCTTCCCTGATTCTCCCAAGAATTAAATCCTCTTCTATGAATCCGATCGTCTCAAGTCTCTCATCACTCCCAGCCTCAATCTGCCGGCTCTCTTTTGTATCCAGATTCAAAACTGTAACCTTTTTGGTATATTCCGGTAACAGCTCGTCGGGATACCCTATCAAATGGTTGTCTTCTGATACCGCCAGACGATCATTCAGCACATCCTCAATAAAAATCTCTGACTTCATGGTATTGGTATCTACAGTTACGATACAGTCATTATCAAAATAATAAAATTCACCGCTGTCATTTAGATATAAAAGAGTTTCCATGTCTTCTTTTAATATATTATACGGCTTATTATTTTCAATAAATAAAACCTCCTGCATTTTATCTTTCGCAGCAGTAAACTGATAAACGGAAATTCCTACCTTGCCCTCATGCTCTCCCCGGTTCATATAACCATATACGGCAAAAGTGATATCTCCCTCATCAGTCATCTTTAGTATTTTGATATTATTTTCATCATAAGTCACACGGCTGTCTGTGTAATTATCATCCTGACAAAATCCATATACGTTCGTGATCGTCCCATTGTTATAATCATAATACCATAACTGCCTTGCCTGAACAAATGCTACCTTTTTCTCTTTATCACTGACAACATATTGATAATCTTCCTCGTCGGTAATGCCTATTTTAAAGGTGTTGGCACTCGTATCCACATTGTCCGTTACAAAAAGTGCCTCCTGCTTGCGGTTATAATCCAGCAAATACACATTATCCTCATCTACGTAACGGACACGGTAGTTTTCTGTAATATAGTAACTCTCCAACACACGGTTCTCCTGTGCAGAAATCATGTATTTTAACTGAATAATGGCATAACTGTCATCAATCTCCTTAATACTTGCAATCGGCTTTGTCAGCCTTGTGGGGTTCAGATCCGCAAACGTTATAGTTTCAAAGCTGGAATGGATATCTATCTCTGACAGATATTCGTTATTGCCATCCTCATTAGGCTCAATACTTTTGGAAATAACGGTCTCTGCCTCCTCTTTATTAAAGAGTACCTTATTAAAGGTTTCCACAAAATCCAACAGTTTATCGGCATGAAAATTATTCTCTACCACAACCCTTGTATAATAGCGGACAGCAACCTCTTCCCCTGACATTGCTTTTAATACCAGTACATATTCCTGAAGTTCTTCTAAATCTGTACGAAAAGATACCCGTATTTTATCGTAACCTTCCGCATGTGTTAATTCCGTCACGGAACCATTCTCAATCAAATCGCCCTGATACTGGCTTCTTAATTCATATTCATAGGAACCGTACGTATCCTTTGCCTGATCCGCCCAAAGTTCAATTGTTTTCCCGTAATCCATCGGCGTAATCGTATCACGAAAATATGTCGTATCAACTTTACCGGTATATCCGTGTAAAGTATTGATAAATCTATCATTATAACGTACATATACAATTGGCAGTGTAGCCTGTTCCATCTCCACGGAAAACTCTTCCACCCCTCTGTTATTTATTTTATTCACAACCAGAATCGTCCCTGTAAAAATAAACAACAGCACCAGTATTCTTGCAACTACTCTTCCGTCCATAATAATCTCCTGCAATATGGGAATGTTCCCGTTTCTTACTCTAATTTAACAATTTATCTATCACATTCTGTATGTGTTATTTTCCCTGTTCATCTGACAATTAAATTTCCTGCAAAATTTATCGTGTCTGCGTCTTCTGATATACATCTCCTGACACACCATTACCTGTATCATATTTTTAAGCTGCAACCTCTCTTTTTCGGCTTCAGGCATTGTAAGCTTTTTATAAATCTCACTTGCCATCCGGTAAATGGTCACTGCATCCGGATACTGTGCATACATCGGACTTCCCTCATACTCATAGCGATCCAGATATTCCTCCAAAATAGAAGCAATCAACCTGACCTCTCTCGGATACAATCTTCTTAAATAATCATAATCCTTTAAACAAAACTCTTCTTCCTCTAAAAAATCCGACTCGTTTGGAAACATCGAATTCAAATCATAATGTATCCCCTGCATTTCATAAATCTCCTTACATACATATTCCATATTATTAAAATATGCATGTAAATCAAATGTCGTGCATATATAAACCGGATTTGCCTCTGGTATCCCCTTTACATGGGAATTTTCGTAAAGCTGCCGCATAATTTTTCACAGGATAAATTTAACAAAGATAAGTAAAAGTAAACCGTACTCTGCAATGTTACCTGTTAAATCCTTACAGCAAAACTTTAGTACAGCAGCCTCACAGATTTCCCTTATTCTTTATTCATCTCCAAAAGAGATGCCTAACATACGTGCATTTTGTACAATACTGTCATCAGGAGAAACATATTTTAATTTTCCTGCGGAATCTGACAGTGCAATATCCGTTACATCGTTGTCCTTTAATACTACCAGGCGTCCATATTTCTCCTCTTTGATCAGCTTTGCCGCATATGCTCCAAATCTTGAAGAAAGTACACGGTCAAACGAATCCGGACTGCCGCCTCTTTGTGTGTGTCCGGGAACTGCTATTCTTACCTCACATCCACATGCATCCTTAATCTGGTCCGCAATCTCATATGCTACTGACGGATATGGACGATTTGCAAGCTTTTCCTTTCTCTTCTTCTTGGAAAGTGCCGCATCCTCCTTGGAAATAGCACCTTCTGCCACTGCAATGATAGAGAATCCTTTTCCTGCTTTGCTTCTCTTATCAAGTGCCTTGCACACACTCTTAATATCATATGGAATTTCCGGTAACAGAATAATATCTGCCCCACCTGCAATACCGGCATGTAAAGTAATATGCCCAACTTTATGTCCCATTATTTCCACTACAAAAACCCGATTATGGGAAGCCGCTGTTGTATGGATACAGTCAATTGCCTGTGTAGCGACATCTACTGCTGACTGGAATCCGAAAGTCATATCCGTTCCCCACAGATCATTGTCAATGGTTTTTGGCAGACCGATTACATTCAGCCCCTCGTCACTTAACAGATTAGCCGTCTTCTGGGAACCGTTTCCACCCAATACGACAAGGCAGTCAAGTTTCAGTTTCTTGTAAGTCTCCTTCATGGCTTTCACCTTATCAATTCCGTCTTCTGTCGGCTGACCCATTAATTTAAACGGCTGTCTGGAGCTTCCCAATATCGTACCGCCTCTTGTCAAAATACCGGAAAAATCCTCTGCTTTTAATAACTTATAATTATTGCGGATTAATCCTTTATAACCCTCCAAAAAACCATAAATCTCTACATCCTTGTACATATTGCAAAGTCCTTTTACAACACCTCGCATCGTAGCATTTAATGCCTGGCAGTCACCGCCGCTTGTCAACATACCTATTCTCTTCATAACATATACCTTCCTTTCGTAATACATTATTTTTAGATGTGTACTCTTCCCTCTAATGCACGAAGAAGTGTAACTTCATCAATACATTCCAAATCACCGCCTACCGGTATTCCGGATGCAATTCGTGATACTGTAATTCCTGTCGGCTTTACCAGTTTGCTGATATACATTGCAGTAATCTCACCTTCTACTCCGGAGTTTGTAGCGATGATCAGTTCCTCTACATCCTCCCTAAGCCGGACAATCAGTTCCTTTAACTTGATGTCCTCCTGCCCGACACCGAGCTTGGGGGAAATTGCTCCATGCAGCACATGATACACACCGTTATATTTACCGGTACGCTCATATGCCGACAAATCCCTTGGCGTCTCCACCACCATGATCGTTTTTTTATCACGGTTAGCAGAGGCACAGATGGGACAGACATCCTTATCTGTCAGGGTAAAACATTCTTTGCAGTATTTTACATTCTGCCTGGCATTCATAATGGAATCAGACAACGCCTTTACATGGTCTAACGGCATATTAATAATATGATATGCCAGTCTCTGGGCTGATTTGTGACCAATTCCCGGCAGCCTTCCCAATTCCTCTACCAGACGATTTACCTGTTCACTATATAGGTCCATTAAAACGGAAATCCTCCTAATCCGCCCATGCCACCGGTAATCTTAGACATTTTTGTATTCTGGTCTTCCTCCTGCATGCGAAGTGCTTCATTGGTTGCCGCCATAATCAAATCTTCAAGCATTTCAATATCATCAGGATCTACTACCTCAGGATCCAGATGAACTGACATAACCTCTTTCTTTCCGGAAATCGTAACCTTCACTACACCACCTCCGGCAGTGGCTTCATAAACCTGATCCTCTAATTCCTTTGCCTGCTCTTCCATCTGTTTCTGCATTCTCTGAGCCTGCTTCATTAAATTGTTCATATTACCGGGCATACCTCCCGGAAATCCACCTCTTTTTGCCATGTTGCTCTATCCTCCTAAATTTATTGAAATTATATGCACATCTGACTCCTGCGATGGTCACATACTCCTTGTTTCCAGCGGGGTTGTCGATTTGTGTGCAATCTATTCATATCAATTGTCTAATCTGCCACCGTCACATCAAATTTGACCTTAGACAAATTAATACTTGATAAATCTGTTTCTGCTAAAGATTCCTTGGATTGACAGGCAATATTAACACTTTTACCGGTCATCTCTCCAACCACCTCCTGTAAAACCTGACGATGCTCCTCCTTGGAAAACTGCTTAAACGCCATATTCCCTTTCACTGTTCCATCAAAAGAAAGGACAATGGAAGCATTATCATGTCCGATATTAATGCTCGCCTCCTCTAGCAGGCTCATGGTTCCCTGACCGACTTTATTGCTAAGCTCCGTATCCTGTTTGATCCGGTTAATACTTTCTATGATATCCTTCATATCCTGGCGTGTTGCCGGTTCTAATTCTTTTCTAAGAATCTCTTCCCTGTTAATAGATACATCTGTATCAGAAGTGACCGCATTTTCACTGCCGTTTCCCGCTGCAAGTGCTGTTTTCTGTTCCTCACTAAGAGAATTTACTCCTTCTTCTACCTTTTGTTCCAATATACGAAGACGGTCTAAAACCGAATCCAGATTATTTTCCATCTGAGGTGTTGTAAGCTTGATCACAGCAAGTTCCAGCGTTACTCTTTTCTGAGTTGCATACCGTATCTGGTTGGACATCTCAGAAAATACCCGGATATACCGCATCAGTGCATTTAAATCCACCTGCTCCGCCGTCTGTTTCATACTTTCGAGATTCTCTGCTGAAATATCAAGCTGGTCATTTACATGATCCGAAACCTTGATCAGCAATAGATTTCTCATATACCATGTAAAATCCGTCACAAACTGGGACAATTCCCTTCCCTGCCAGACAATCTCATCAATAACCTGTAATGCCTCCATGGTAGAATTTGCTGCAATATGAGTCATCAACCGGTTAAATACTTCTACATCTACTGCACCAAGTACCTCTAATACCTTGTCATAGGTAAGTTTCTGCCCCAGATAAAAAGCAATACACTGGTCAAGAAGACTGAGTGCATCACGCATGGAGCCATCTGCCGCCTTGGCAATGTAACGAACCGCTTTTTCCTCTGCTTCAATTCCTTCTCTGGAAAGCAGTTCTGTCAATCTCTCATAAATCGTTTCCAGGCTAATCCGCCTGAAATCATACCTCTGGCATCTGGACAAAATCGTAATCGGTATCTTGTGGGATTCTGTCGTTGCCAGAATAAAGATCACGTAAGAAGGCGGTTCTTCCAACGTCTTAAGCAATGCATTAAACGCCCCGATGGAGAGCATATGCACCTCATCGATAATATACACTTTATATTTGCCTTCTGTCGGCGAATACTGTACTTCATCACGGATATCACGTATATTATCCACTCCGTTATTGGATGCGGCATCAATCTCAATTACATTCAGGGAATTACCTGCCTGAATCGCCTGACAGGATGCACATTCATTGCAGGGACTTCCGTCATCTAACGGGTTTTCGCAATTCACGGCTTTTGCAAACAGCTTTGCCACTGTTGTCTTACCGGTTCCCCTTGTTCCACAAAAAAGATATGCATGCCCGACCCTGTCATGGATAATCTGGTTCTTCAGTGTGGTAACTACATGCTCCTGTCCTTTTACTTCTTCAAATTCATCCGGCCTCCATTTACGGTATAGTGCCATATATGACATATCATTCACATCCTAACTGGTTCTAAAGCCCACCCGCTTGCAGCGGGATTGTTGACTAAGCCTGTTGAAAATCAAAAATCGTATCCAACATCCGAAGCGTTTTGAAGTTACCCTTTGCAGAAATCTCTCCTGCCATAAATCCTTTTTGGAAATTCTTTTTTCCGCTCAATATATTATCTAACATCTTTGTTGTAGTCCTTAAGATCACATCTGCCTCATCTGTTGCGGCATAGAAACATTTAACATGTTCCGGTGTAGCCTCTATATGAAGAATCTGATCTTTATCGGATATAATGATAGCATAGGAAGCCGTAAAATCTGGCTCTGGACTATAATTATTCATAAAAGCGGATATCAGCTTATCGGCTGGGACTTCCCTTTCTTCTCCTGCTTTTGTAACGGCATTCCCTTCTTTATCATATAATTCTTCTACATCCTCTTCATCAGATATATTATCGGTATCCTCTTCATTCAGCATCTTCTTAAACATCGCTGAAAGCTCTTCTATATCTTCCTTTTGCTGCTTCACATATGATTCATCGCTGACAAACTTGGAAAGCTGCTCGCTTTCCTGGGGTGTCAGTTCAATGGTTCTCGGCTTAAGCAGATTGTTTTTAACAGCCATATCACTGGTAGGCAGGCTCTTCATTTTCTGGTGAACCGTGCGGTACAATGCTTCAGCTTTCTTCTCGATAATTTCTCTATAGCTTTCATTTTGTTCAAATCCGTCATCTACATATGCAACCAGACCGGTAATCGGAATCCCTCCCAAAAGCTCCCACGCCTTTATCAGGTTCAGTTCGGCATCCCGCTCTCCATAAGTTGTCGCCATAACAACTGGCAGCATATACATCTTACTGATCTCCTGCTTATCGGCATATAACCAGCACATATCCAGAAATTGCTGCATATATCCGCCAATTCCAAACCATTCCACTGTCGTAGCCAGTATCACCCCGTCTGCTCCCTTCAATGTAGATGGCAGTATGGCAATGGCATTTTTATCTTCAAATATATTATAACGGTTTACTTCTACCCGAAGTTCTTTTAAAACCTCTGTTATCCTATCCAGTACATAGATTGATGGGTCGTCTAACAGCCCTCTTCCACCATAGTAAATATTAATCTTCGTAAGTCTCACCTCCAAATTGCATAGCTATTATTAAGTATAGCTGAAAATGTGCTTTTTTACAACTTAAAATACAATAAAAATGGAGCCGCCCCGTTCAGAAAATAAAACTCTAACGAGGTGCTCCCTGATATCATAATATTCTATTGTAACGCCCTCCTTGCAGGGTTCCCTGGTTTATTACCCTTAGGAATAGCCGGATGCTTCCATCGCAACGTAAAATTCGCTTTTGGCAAAGACCACCATATCCCCTTCTTCTAACTTATAATCCTGTCCGCACTTGATCATCTCACCATTCAGATACGTTCCATTAGTGGAATTCAAATCCAGCAGATAAATCCCGTCTCCTTTATCCATAATCTTTGCGTGAAGCCTGCTCACTCCGTTTTCCTGTAACCTGTAATCACAGCCTTCTGCCATACTCCCCAATACAATGCTTTTTTCTTTTATATGGATTGGCTGATATCTCTCCTTTTCCATAGGTTCCAGATATAAACATCCCTTTTTTTCTTCTTTTATGATCTTTTCCCTGTCAGGCAGGGAATCTATCAATATGCCCGTCTCTCCCCATACAGGAGGCTGTTCCCTGCCAGCTGTTTCCTGTACCTTTGGTTCTTCTTTTAATTCCTGGTTTTCAAAATATTCCTTCATAATCTCATCTGCTGATTCCTCTTTTGTTATCTGCATATAAATGACCGTAAGCAGAATCAGAGCCCCCATAGTAAAAAACAGAAATCTCATATAATCGTACGTCAACAGATTTAACAAAAGACCCATAATAAGTACTATGTTGCTTCCTGCCGTCAGCACCAGCATACCTTTGGCTATCTGTTCTCCGGTCTTTCTTTCCTTTGTATCATCTGATACGGAATGAAAAAGAAATCCATCTTTTCCAGAATGTTTTTCATTCCGTGTTTCATCTGCTTCTTTTTCCCCCTCCTCCACTTCTTCTTTTCTATTTTTGTTTTCTTCCAGCCATTTTTTCCGAAATCCCTGTAAGGCTTCCATGGTACAATCCGGTTCTGTAACCAGATCATAAAACTGTAAGATAAACAATACTGCCGCTTCTTCCGCCTTATTTACCATCTGTATAATTTCTGTAAGAAATTCTTTCATGCTCCCCTTATTTTCCTCATCCGCAAGGCAGTAACAAAATTGCAGATTTCCCGTATCAGCTTCTAAAAATATACTATCGGTTCTCCATAAAATACCTTCCGGTTCTAACAGATACTCCTCTGCTGTTTCCAGCACCCCTATTATGCTTTTTACCATATTTTTAAGCCTGTTTAATGTGAAAGGTAAATGCCCCTCCACGGATCGCACAGTCGTACGGTAATGCAGCCGGTAATACACAGAAAATAAACCATCAACCTCTCTGATTTCAAACGGTAAAAAATAAGGTACTCTATGATACTGGAACAAATTACTCTGATAACCGGTATCCCATGGCTCTTTGCAGTCAACTACCATATAATTTGCCAGTCCCTCTTTACTGAAATGTATCTGAAACAAGCTGCCACCTCCTAAGATTTTGTACCGGATTATTCTCATCTCTTCTAAATTCCGTCTTAAACGTAAATAATTTTCCCTGTTCTTCCAGCTTGATCACCCTGATCTTTCCCTCCCTTTGCACCCTGACGTTATCGGGCAATACTTTTTGCTGTTCTGTTTTTGTACTTTCTGACATATACGCATATTCAGATATTTCTTCCGTTTTTTTTGCTGCCTGTGTAAAAAACAAAAACAACATTATATAAAAATAAATACACCCCAGAAATACAGGAATCAGTAAAGACATTTCTATTACAGTACTTCCCCTGTTCCTTTTATTTTTCCTAATTGCTCTCATATCTTTTCCTCACCTTCCGCAATTGTAACCAATTTTGCTTTGCAAACTCCGTCTCACAGATTTTCATAATCTACTTTACATTACCTCCGCATCTTAAGCATGGTCCCAGTCCTCCTGCCTGGGCAAGCCTGACCCTTTTTACAGTCCTTTTTAATCCAAGGCAGTCTATATTGCAATGATACACATCACTGGTTCTCGCCACATATATACTTTTTCCACAGTCTGCTTTTCTTCCGCAAAAACTGCACGGTTTATAGCTTCCCTTTTTCCCGATATCCAGCTTTTTTACCTGAAGTTCCAGATGTGTGCAGCTGCGCCTTGTATGATAAACCTCCTGATTAGGAGTGATATAAACATAGCAGTCACTTTGTTCTTCCCTGCTGTATCCCAAGAAAGCCTTTTGCTTAATTCTGTTTGACAATGCCACATGGAATTCTCCCAAAACCGGAATTTTTATCTTCACAAAATATCGAATCTCTGCTATAAATATTTTGCAATTTTCCTCGTCCGCTGTCACTGTCATTAAAATACCACCCACTCCGTTTACAACCATCTTCTCCACATAAAAATCTTTTCCCAGGCAGGTTCTAAACCTCTTTGATAATATTCCATGGCAAATAAGATTATCTATTCCGTCTGCCTTCCTCGTGGAAGTTCTGCTTTCCAGATAACAATACTGTGCAGTATAATCTGCCGCTTCTGCCAGGCTTTGGTGGATGTGTGTCTCTGCCATCAATACCATATAAATCCCTGCCACAGACAGCATAAAAAATAAAAACAGGGGAACCACCAGACAGGCTTCAACTGTAACAGAGCCTTCATTTACTCTTCTCATTTTTTCCCGCTTCTCCTCCTTTTTGCTATCTCTCTATATCCTTTTAAAAACCCTTATGCAGAAACATCTTGTTCATACTTGGAGATTTTTTTATTTATATATCTATTATTTTTTTATTAGGGGACAAATCTGCATAAGAGCTTATAAAAAGATACAGGTAATACATGAGCCGTCAGTAAGAAAATTCCTTTTCAAAGCAGTATTCATAAACTTCCCTCCGGGGAGCCCCGGTAAATAAAGAATTTAAACTGGTCCTTCCCTGTATGGTAAATCCTCCTGTACAGTTTTTTATCTCGAAGTTCGGATCATTTTTTTGCAGGTTTATTTCCATCAGATCCATCATTCTTGCATAACATTTATTTTTTTGTCCCTTTTTTGCCAGAAGCACCATCAGATAATCCCCATAGTCCATTCCCTGCTTCACTGTCTTTTTCTGTTTTGAATATCCCGGATTTTCCAAACCGGTACACCAGGTTTCTTTTGTTTTTACATAGGGAATTTTCTCTCCTGACAACAGTATTTTCATCTCATAAAGGGTCTCTCCATACGCCCAGCATCCTAATAAAAGGTATTTTTCCACCTCTATCATAGCCACAGTTCCTGTTGCCGTACAGATTGCAGCTGCCAGAGTCAACGCCTCGCTTTTCTTTTGTTCATCTGTTAACAGGTACGCATAATTAACAGGCATCCGAATCCAGATCAATTCATTTACCACGCTTTCCAGATTGTCATAATCACTGTTTTTTCCTTTTAATATATATTCTTCCTCACATTTTAAGACAGATTCCTCCATGGGATTTACCATATTAGAAAAATGGCTGTCTGCATAGCTGACAAAAGCCGCATATGTTTCTATGTTATTGCCGGCTGTATCTCCTGATTTTTTTAAAAACCCTTTCAAAAATTCAATATCCCGGAAACTGTTATCTTTTTCTTCTTCCTTTTGTTCCTGATATTGCTCAGAAGGAGCATCGCTGAAATCATATTTTTCTTTTGAAACGGATCGATCATCCGGCAGTACAAAAGCAAGAATCCCTGTTTTTAAGGTTTTCCCCAAAGCATCCCTTGGATCATCTGCCTTCACTTGTGCTTCTCCTTTTCCCTGTTCTTTGTTATCCCCGTTTTTCTCCGGTACATCTTTTTCTCCTCCCATTGGTTCTCCTCCTGTGTCTGGCAAAGCTGTACCATTTCTCTCTGTCTCTTTTGCAGCCTTTTCTATCCCACTTTCCCCTTCTTTGAAACGATTCCCTAAATCCTTTGCCTTTTGCAGCAATCCTGCTGTTTTTTCATATTCTGTAATCTGTTCTTTTAACTGCTTCATATTCTCTTTAAAAATATTTTTCTGATTTGCCAGTCCGATTTCTTCTACCGTAAACCGATATATATTGCCTTCCCCGCTGTTTAATGATGTCTCCAGATAATCCTCTATTTTCTCTTCTGCCGTTGCTTCACTTCCGGTTCCATAGGTTGGATCCATAAACAGCAGATGGTATCTTTCAAACAGTTCCCGATTGTAATCTGCCATGATACTGGACTGTGTACTATGAACCACAGCCCTTATTTTTACTTTGCTCATATAGATTCTTCCTGCCTCAAGTGCAGAGAGGGTAAAAAGGAACAATACACTTATGATAAGTGAAAATAATACAGTAGTCTGACCTTTATTGTTCATAGCACACCTCCTGATTTTTGCTGACATAGCCGGTGGCTCCGACTGTTTTTATGTTACTAGTAAATTTTTTTGGCATCCTGATTGATAGATTTCCAGATATTATTTACCAATGCTGTAATCTGATTTTTAAAAATCAGGACCATGGCGATCAATACCACAATGATAAGGATTATCTCAACGACACCCATTCCTGATTCATCTTTTAAAAAGTCAATCCATGCCCGTTTTAAACAGCTCATATGCCTCACCTCCTTTCCAAGCTGCCGGCTTTTAGAGAAAACTCAGAAAAGCCGGAATCATGATCATAAGCATGATGACTAGCAGTAAAAGTATCATCGGTCCCAGCAGTCTGGTCCCTGCCTCTTCACCATATCTTTTTGCAAGGTTCTTCCTTTCTTCCAATGCCGCTAGCTCCTCCTGTTCAAAAACAGCCGAAATTCCCTTTGCTCCCTTTTTTACATTTTGTTCCAGCAATGTCATTAATTTAATATAACAGGGAAGCTTTAGCCTTCTTCCCAGCCGGTAATACACCTGTTCCTCTGACATTCCAAGCTCCATACTGTGGCTGGCAATCTTAATTTCTTCCAGCAGCGGCATCTTATCTTTTGCAGAAGGATTGTCCTTATTTTCTTTCTCATACTCTTCTATCATGATTTGAAAAACATTTTTTACCTGCAAGCCTGCCCCCATTAACAGCAGCATTTCATTCACAAACCATGGGTAACTTTTCATCAGCCTGTCCCTTCTGCACTGTTCCTTTTTTTTCACATTTTCCTTTTCCCTCAGAACAAGCAGTACTACAACAAAGATGCCAAAAAATAATACATGGAGCGGTGTTACTTTTTTCCCGTCAGTTTTTGAAATCTCTACTCCCTGCGTCCTTGCTGGAATTGTGAAGCCTTCCTGATACAAAGCCCTTTTTTCTTCCTGCTGTAACAGCTGTTTGAGACTTCCAAACAAAATCTCCGTCTCATTTTCTGGCCTGGGGAAAAGTGTTATTTCATAAGATTCTTCCATACTGCTTTCCCCATACCAGAGGATAACGGTTACATGGGTGACTATTCCCTGTTCCAAATCTTTTTCCTGATATCCCGCTGCAAGCAGCTCTTCCTTAGAATTTCTCAGATTCCCCTCATCATCCATTAATGTAAAATCTTCCGGCAGACACTCCATTTCAAAGGGATATTCCTTATAATCTAATGCAAGATTAAGCGCTTCCGTTACCTTGGACAGCGATTGGTTATCACCCTTCAAATTATCTTCCAGATAACAAAAGGCCTCTGTCATCTTTTTATCCCGCTCTTCTTCCGTCAGCATTTTAGGTCTTACCTGTAATGTAACCTGTTCTGTGGTATCCTCTTTTTGCAATAAAAGACCAACTGTCTGCTCACTGCCTCCGTAACCCTCTTTTTTTATATAAATTTCGCTGCTCTCACTCTGAAAGGTAAGTCCGAAACTTATACTGTTTACAAACAGTAAAAGAAAGAGATAATGCATATGCTCTCCGATATAATAGATTAGAGAGGATTTGCTTTTTCGTTTTTTTCCCTGTACCCCGGCACCAAGCAAAATAAAAATTATCATATATATAAACCCGTTTATTATTCTCATACCTGTATCTCCATAATTCTGGCCGCCCAGATTTCTGCAATATGGATTGCCGCCAGAAAAAGTGTCATTAAAATAATACCCAGCCCATTGTGGTAAAGTACCTGCAAAAACTCTCCATTACTGATCCGCAGATAAAAAATAATTCCATAGGGCATAACCATCATAATCCTCTCTTCCAGTTTTTTTGCCGCGATCAATGTACCAATCTCTTCTTCCACAGCTAATTTATCGGAAATGCAGTTAACCGTTTTCTCTATTACCCTAACCACATTACCACCGCTTTTTTTTGCCACTGCCACAACATTTGCAAAATTCCGGATATCATCAATTCCACTGCGTTCTCCAAAATCCTTCAGCAATATTTCCAATTCCATATTCATTCCCAATCCGGAAAGAATACTGTTTAATTCTTCAAAAATCACTGCTTTTTTATCATAAATGAGTTCCAGATCCTTTTTCGCATCCGCAAATGCCTTTTCCAATGCATATCCCGCCCTAAGGGAGGCTGCTAATGCCTCCATCAATGCTTTAAATTCCAGAATAAGTCTTTTTTTAACCTTTTCCATTTTAACTTTTTTCAATTTCTTATAATCCATTACCGCAAAGGGAACCAGAAGCAGACATGCCTTATAGGAATCATAGAATAAATAACAGATAGCCATACCTTTTAAAAAAATCTTCAGACCAAATTCCATCCAGTCTCTCCATGTAAAATCATACACGTTATATTGTTTCTTTTTGTTCAATCATATCCTCCTCTCCATAGCCGTTTTGCAGCAGCTTCTGTAGATTTATAAGCTGGGCTTTTTGTTCCAGTTTTCCAATAACTTTTCCCTGTTTTTCCGAATGTTCAAGAAACTGAAAAATCAGATGCTGTTTAATTTCACCCTCCTCTACTCCTAATATCTCACTGATCTCCAGCACTTTTCTGCTTCCGTCACGAAGTCTTCCTAAATGCACCACAATATCAATTGCCGCCGCCAAATGCTGTCTGATTGCCAGAACGGGCATATTATATCCCATTAAAATCATGGTTTCCAAACGCAGCAGCATCTCCTTAGCGGAATTACCATGTCCGGTACTGATACTCCCATCATGTCCGGTCAGCATGCTGTTTGCCATATCCATAGCCGCAGCATCCCTGACTTCTCCCACGATTATTCTGTCAGGCCTCATGCGAAGGGCTGTTTTTATCAACTGCGACATGTTAATGGCATGCTCCCCTTCCACATTTGCATTTCTTGTCTCAAGACGCACCAAGTTGGAAATCCCATGAATTTGAAGCTCCGCTGAGTCCTCAATCGTAATTACCCGCTCTTTCCCCGGAATATAATTACTGAGTACATTTAGAAAAGTTGTCTTCCCGCTGCCTGTCCCTCCACTGATAAATATGTTATATTTTGCCCTTACCAGCA
Organism: uncultured Lachnospiraceae bacterium; assembly: GCA_910585605.1. Classification (GTDB taxonomy): domain Bacteria; phylum Bacillota; class Clostridia; order Lachnospirales; family Lachnospiraceae; genus CAG-590. The sequence goes on from CAJUFL010000001.1 coordinate 113,647, forward strand.
TTTTCAAAAAATCTGCTGCCTCTTTCGTAACAGAACCCATTTCTATCAGTCTGTCCATTGTAAAAAAGGTCTTCGGAAATTTTCTTATGGTCATAACTGCACCGTTCAATGCAACTGGCGGCAGTACAACATTTACCCTGGAACCATCTTCCAATCTGGCATCCACGATCGGTTCCGTTTCATTTACCATACGGTTACACCTGCTGACAATCTGCTGTATCACATTCCGCAGTTTTTCTTCGGAAGAAAAAACCTCTTTTGTTTTAAAAATACTGCCTCCTTTCTCAATAAATATATTTTCCCTCCCGTTAATCATAATTTCTGAAATTTCTTCTTCCTCCAGAAGCCCCGATAATACATCTAATCCACGGAGTGTGTTAAATAATTCTTTTTTTAACATCCTTTTCTCCTCCAGTGATAAATAAACATCCTTTGCCCTGACAAATATCTCCTGCTCTATTACTTCATAGATTTCCGTATCTGAAAGCGTCTGTTGTAAATCCAGCTTATCCATCAGCTTCTTTTGCAGAATATCCTTTTCTTTTTTTACCTTATTTACCATTACCATTCTCCTTTTCGCAGCTGCTAGTCTAATCATTTGGACAGAATATATCATCTAGTCTTTGTATATTTTTTTCCCTTTGTTCCATATTAAGAAACTCTAATCCTTTTTTCATCCCTTCCATCCCATATGCCTCCAAAAGCTTTTCCAGTTTTTCTCTTTTTGCCATTGAGTTTGCTTCCGGAAGATAGGGCACAAGCCAGAAATCAAATAATAGAAATATTTCAAAATCCTGTAGTATCCCAGTCCCGATATCAAACAAAATTCCGTTATACCTCTGGTACTCCCGCAATACTTCTACCAGCCATCTTATATCTTCTTTTTCCATCCGCTTACTATCAAAAGGTGAAAACGCCGACGGTATCACTCCCGAACTGTTCTCTATCAGGGAAAACAGCTTTTCTTTTTCCCTTTCCTTTATAAAATATAGAAAATATTCTGTTTCCTCCCTCTGGTATTCATCTCCGAAAAAACTATAATCCTCTAGCCCGATATATAGCCACTCCCCATACTTTCCACTTGTTGTAATCTCCAGCGCAAGTTCTGTTTTTCCACAACGGCCAACCGGGGAATACATTGCCACCATCTTTTTTGTATGTTTTATGCTGCTCTTCATCTGGCTTATCATTTTTCGCACGCTGTCTTCGATTACTCCTGCACCCTGATAACGGCATACTGCAAAAATACTGTCATTCTTCTTTGCAAACGGTTTTTCTTCTTCCCTTAGCCACAAAATAAACAGTTCCTTATACTCTTCATGTAATTTGTCTAACACTTCTTCATCCGTTCCCGCCAGAATATCCAGTCTTGTTCTCTTCATATACTCCTCTAAAATACTCCAATCTGTAAATGCTATGATATTCCATTTCCCTTTTCCCCGTCGGTTCAAAGCTGCTGCCAGCCTGACGGTATACATTTCTTCTTTGTCCAGTATCCCTATTTTTATCATTCCTTTAACTCCGTTTCCCAATTTATATTACATCGCCCAGCCCTATTATCAGCAGGGTACTGATTGCCACGGGAACGGAAAAATGCAGGGTTTCTTTTTTGATATAAAAAGGATATTTCCTGATCCAGCGTATAGACATTCTGACAACCGCCAAAACAGCACCGGTAAAAAAGGAAAGGACCACAATGGACGGAATCCGTTCTGGATAAAAAACAGCCAATACAAGGAGCAGCTTTCCATCCCCTGCTCCCAGCCCTTTTATGACATACAGAAAAAACAATGCTGGAAAGAGAACTGCTGCTGTCTTAATCCCCAGCCATACCTCTCCCATTCCCCCAATTCCATATGCACATAACAGTCCGGCTATTAATCCTGTCATAATATGACCATTCTTAATTTTTCCTTTTTTTATATCTGTATAAACCGCCCCCGATAGCAGCAGGCCTACTGCCGCCAGTTTTATCCCATTCATTCAGTCAAAATCCTCCCTTTATTTTTTGCCATTATATGCCCCTGGTTCTTGCCTGTCTACGATTATGAATAAACCGGAAGAATAAAATTAATTGATTCATAAAGAGTCTGTTTTTTTCTTGATTTTTTCAAAGATATTAATTTTAATTCAAAGATTTTTTAATAACAGGAGAGAATTTTTAACAAATTTTCAAAAATATGTATAAATTCCAATTCCTGTTCCTATAATGAAATATACATATTAAATATCAATGTGTAAGCACACCAGTGTCTTGTCCCGTTGATAATTAGACAAGACACTGAACAGAGTCAAGCCTTAGCGATATTCTGACAGTCTCCATAAGTTAAGTAATTGCCCACCCAAAAGTGAAAGAAAGGAGCTTTGCCATGCTGAAAAAAACAACCAAAAAAAGGAACCCATTATCACATACTACTGTGATAACAGATTCCTCTCTATTAATTGATTTAAGTGATGCCAAAAAAGACATTGATACAATTTTATTACATCTGAATTATCAGACGGACCCTGATATGATCGACTGCTATACCTATCAGCTAAAGGGCGCTTATATGCGTTATAAGTTCCTGTTAAAACAGGTGCAGAAAGAGCATCTTAAGAATCCTTATCCACATACTTGTTAAGCGTTTCCACTACATCATTCAGGTTGTAAGGTTTGGCTATGTAATCATCCAGCTTTGCTTCCAATATCCGTTCTTTATCGCCAAACATGGCTCTTGCAGTAACTGCTATGATCGGAAGTCTCTTCCGTCCCTCACGAAACTCGATTGCACGGATTTCCTGTGTTGCTGCAAGACCATCCATAACCGGCATCTGCACATCAAACAAAGCCGCCTTATATTCCTTCTGTTTAAACAGCTCCACTGCCTTTTCACCATTTTCCGCAATATCATAAGAATATCCTGCCATACCCAGAAGCTTACCAATTACCTGCTGATTGACCGGTTCATCTTCCGCCACCAGAATCCTTGCCCTGTTGTGTCCCATGATAGAAAATACTGCCGGATCCTCCGGTTCTTTTACTTCTTCCACGACTTCGTCTGCGGCTTTCAGCAGCTTCAGGGGAACTTCGACAATAAAGGTAGATCCCAGACCTTCCTTACTCTGAACGGTAATATTACCCCCCATCAATTCTACAATCTGTTTGGTAATGACCAGACCAAGACCGGAACCACCGTATTTACGGGTATCCGATGAATCTACCTGTGAAAAACGGATAAACAGTTTATTCCGGTCTGCATCGGATATACCGATACCCGAGTCAGCTACTGCAATCCGCAGTTTAATCTTATCCAGTGTATCATCCAGACAGGCAACCTTAACACGTACTCCGCCTTCACCGGTAAATTTGATAGCATTTGATAACAGGCAGTTTAGTACCTGCTGTATCCTCTGTCCATCTCCCCGTACCAGCCTTGGCATATCGCTTCCGAAACTGCAATCCAGAGACAATCCTTTTCCCTTTGCAAGAGGCACCTGAGCCGCCACGGTCTCCTCAATAATTGCCTTAATATCAAAGTTTTCTTCCTTCAGATTATATTTCCCTGCTTCCAGCTTGGAAATATCCAAAATATCATTGATCAGACGAAGCAGTGTATCCGCACAATTTTTAGCCGTGGTCAGATTATCTCTGTAATCTGCCTGTAAATCTTCTGCCATTAATGTCAGCTGAAGCATGCCCAGGATACCGTTAATCGGGGTACGGATCTCATGTGACATATTTGCAAGAAATTCTGCCTGTGTCTTATAAGCCGCATTTGCATCCTTGATAGCAGCAGACAATTTATTTTCTGTTTCCTTTTGTTCGGTAATATCAATGACCACCATGTTGATATAATCCGATTCGGATTTGTACATAACCGTATTAAATACCTTGTCAAGCTTTTCCATGGTGATTTCCACCGCCAGCAGCTCTCCCTGCTTTGTACCAGAATTATTATATGCCTCAAACCATGCATTAATATCCTGGAGTACCTCCACCCGGCTCTCGGATATTATTTTATTATAATAATCTGATATATCCAGATCAAATAAACGTCCAAATGTCTCATTTGCATCAGAAATCCGGTAGCCCATATTACGTCCTGTCTGGGGATCTCGCAGAATCTGTGCCTGTGCAAATCCAATAGGCAGATTCAAAAACAGCTTCTTGTATTTATCACTCTTCACCGCCGAAACCTTTTCCTCGTCCTGCATCAGCTTAAGCATGATCACGGATAAACAAAGTGAAATCACAATGATTACAATGGATACACCCACTATTACCGTACGAATGCTGCCGTCTGTATTTACACCCTCTAACTTTCCGAGTACATTAATATTTCCGATTACTACTGCCACAATTAACACTGCTACCATAAAAAAGTACATTATCTTTAGCTTTGATAGACCTTTTTTCTTTGCCATATTGTATTACCCCCTGCTTTTTAAAATGTTTTCACAAGCTCCCTCAAATATGCCTTTAATTTGTCCTTTAATTCTTCTCTTTCCATGGCATATTCAACAGTTGCTTTAATAAATCCAAATTTATCTCCAACATCATACCGGATACCCTCAAAATCATATGCATATACCGACTGGCTGATCATAAGGCTTTTAATGGAATCTGTAAGCTGTATCTCCCCACCTGCACCGGGAGTCTGATTCTCCAGAAAATCAAATATTTCCGGTGTTAATACATATCTTCCAAGTACTGCCAGATTACTCGGTGCTTCTTCCCTTGCAGGTTTCTCAACCATGGAACTTAACTTTACTCTTTTCCCCACGGGAGAAGAACTCTTAGACGGTTCTACGATACCGTATTTATTTACATCTTCATCCGACACTGTCTGTACCCCCACCACAGATGCCTGCACTTCATTATATGCATCTATCAATTGCTTTAAAGCAGGTTTTCCGTTGTTATTTTCTACAACATCATCACCCAGCAGTACCGCAAATGGTTCTTCTCCAATAAACGATTTGGCACAAAGGATAGCATGCCCCAATCCCTTTGGTTCCTTTTGTCTGACATAATAAATATTCGCCATATTAGCGATATTGCAAATCATATCGCATTCTTCCTGTTTATTGGATTCGGTAAGCCGGCTCTCCAATTCATAGGAACGGTCAAAATGATTCTCCATACAGTGTTTATTGGAGTTGGTGATAATCAGGATTTCTTCGATTCCACTTTCCACTGCCTCTTCCACGATATACTGAATAGTCGGTACATCAACTATTGGCAGCATTTCCTTTGGAATTGCTTTCGTCGCCGGAAGAAAACGTGTTCCCAATCCCGCTGCCGGTATCACTGCTTTTCTCACTACCTTCTTCTTCATACATAACTCCTTCCTTTACAATAATTCTTTCCTGCTTTGCCTTAAGAATACCTTCTCTTATCTGCTTTTCAAACCTGCATATCAGATAAAAAATAATTATACCAAATATAGTGGTAATCAGCCCCTTGAACAATCCGGGACAACGATACACCAGCTTTATTTTATAATCCCCTTTTTCAAGCTTTGCTCCTAAAAATCCCTCCAACACTGTACAAGTGTCAGCTTTCTTACCATCTATATACAAATCCCAGCCCTCATCATACGGAATGGATGTCATAAAGACACCATCCTGTTGTACTGAAATACTTCCTTCTATCTTAGTCTCACTGTATTCCTCCACTTTCATACCTTGTTTGGACAATATATCATAAAAAGTTAAAAACTGATTCTCTAAAAACTCCATTGGATAGCAATACAAATCACCGCTTAAATTTTCCCCCTCATTCAGTACAAACTGAATATCCACCATCTGGCCTTCCTTTACTTTCCCCACATGAAAGATCTGCCCCTGATAACGGTCAAATGCAACCTCATTTCCGTCAATCAATAACGCCATCTTATGCACGTTACCAGCCCGACAGTTCACATATAAATCCATATCACGGGGAATGATAAAAACTATATCTGCTCTTGCACTTCCGTTTGCATTGCTGTAAGATGCATTATGATCATCTTTTTTGGAAACATCAACATTGGTTCCGTAAACTTCCATATTCAGATCATCATAAATGGATACAAATACCGGCTCCACTCCGGTAAGTGCCCCGCACAATTCATTCTGCACCGTAAAAGGTCCATTATCCAGAGTATCAAAGTTCAGGATATCCTCTTTGACCATATATCCCACTGGTAACACGTAATCATTCTTATATACGGAAATATGCTCCTGCGTATCATATTTTTCCATATCTACATTTACAAAGTCACCCTCTCTGGTATAGACATATTTTACACCAAATAAGGCATTTGTTACAGGAGTTGCTCCATAATACAGATATTCGTTTGCCCCGGTATAAAAACCGAGTTTTCCCATGATTTCCACCAGCTCGCCTCTAACGGTAGAACCAAAAATTCCCACACTCTTTAAATTATACCACGTTGCCTCATCTACCATAAGCGGCTCTAAAATATCCGAACGGCAGAAGCTGTCATCTTTTTCCTCTACTCTGCCCTTTAACGTCTCAAAGGTTTTCGTATCTCCATAATAATAATCCGGCTCTGAGCTTCCCACCTGGCTAAACCCATAAAGACCATTTACCGCCATCTCCAAAACCGCCAGAACGATCACTATATATTGCACTATTCTTTTTTTCTTTCCAGACAATTCATAAAAAAGTATAAACAATATCAAATAAACAGTAAATACAACGCCTGTCAATACATAAACGTGATTCTCATAAGTAACCTCTGCATTATAATAACAAAATGCGGTAAACAGCATACTCACCAAATATGCGGCAATTATCATTGGCATACGGATTGTCTTCCTCTTAAGATATACCTGATATGCCATGATCAGCAAAATAAATATATATAAAAACGCAAACCTGTTGGGTATGCCATACTGGTTATGAAATCCATGCCATATATAATTGAGCTTCTGGTCATTAAAGCTTATAACCAGTAAAATAAGCAAAAGTCCGTATTTTATCTTCTTTTCCAGGGAAATCTTCCTCATAAAGAAAAACATGCACCCCAGAAAAATCGTGAAAAGACCACAGTACAAATTCGTTCCCGAATCTCCTACCTGATTGGTCATGACTTCGGAACAGAATAAATGTGACCGCAGTGTATCGGCAAAGGAACCATAAAATTCCCATTCCGGTAATTCAAATTCTGCGGATGCGGTTGTCATGATTCCCATATATGCCGGCACCAAAACCACTGCACCCATTGCAGCCGTCGTAAGGGAAGCAACCGCAAAGCGGATTCCCTTTATCAAAAAATCTTTGATATTCCTGAAATGGAAAGTGAAAAACCATAATATCAAAAACAAACAGATCATAAAGCTGATATAATAATTGCAGACAAAACTATAGAGCAGTGATAACATATACATCCGACTGTCTTTTCCCGCAAACATCTTTTCCATTCCAAGAATGATAACAGGAAAAATAAAGATACAATCCAGCCACATTAAGTTCCAATAATATCCCACCACAAAACTGCTAAATGCATAAAACAGGGAAAAAACGATAATTCCCGGATTCTTTACTGGTTTTTTTCCAGCATGCATCAAAAAATAGGCAAAGCATAGTGCTGCCAAAATTATCTTTGCTGAAATAATAAGATTCAATGCCATGGGTAAATGCGTTTTGGCACATAAAATAATGATTAAATTAAACGGACTGGATAAATAATATGACCACAGCGACAAAAAATTATTACCAAGTCCCACATCAAAGCTATATTGCAGACTCTCAAGTCCCTGTAGCTTTTCCTGGTATTCGGAAAAAAAGGGCAGATACTGATGAACACCGTCTACCACTACCAGACATTTTCCCCCAAACGGTCCAACCTCTCCAATAATCCATGCCCCTAGCATCATTAGCAGTGCAATACCAAAAGTTACTGTATATATATATTTATCTTTACAAAAATTCCAAATCTTATTAAAGCTCATTTTCTTAACTGTCCATTCTATATGTTCTATTATTGTATCCCTTCCCAGTCATCAAATACATTATGATCAAAGAATTATTTACTATTTGTCCATCATGGCAATTACTCTGTTATAATCCAGACTGCCACCAAACAGATCCAGTGCGCTTCCAATCGTCACATGAAGCTTTCCTTTTCCCAGCCTGCGCACGGTTTCAATATCATCATAAGAACCAATCCCACCGGCATAAGTGACAGGAATATCCGCATATTCCGCCAGCATCCTGACAAGCTCTCCTTCTATTCCGTCTGCTTTCCCCTCTACATCCACGGCATGAATTAAAAACTCATCTGCATATTCCTGAAGCTTCAAAATCGTATCCTTTGAAATGATCTCTTCCGTGAAACGCTGCCAGCGGTCTGTTACTATATAATATCGGTCATCTTTCTTGCGGCAGCTTAAATCCAGAACCAAATGTTTTTTCCCAACTGTATGCAGCAAAGCCTTAAGCCTGTCATAATCCACTTTCCCGTCCCGGAACACATAGGATGTAACGATCACATGGCTTGCTCCCATATTCAGAAACTGTTCTGCATTATCCGCAGTAACTCCTCCACCAATCTGTAAGCCTCCTGGATATTCTGTAAGAGCAAGCTCAGCCTGCCTTACATCCTCTTCATAATAAGGGGTTCCTGCCCGGTTGAGAAGAATAACATGCCCTCCTTTGATATTGCTCTGTTTATATAATCTTGCATAAAAAGAAGCATCCTGTTTCGCCACAAAATTCTCTTTTGCCCTGTTCCCCTCATCCATCAGGGAACCTCCCACGATCTGCTTCACTTTACCATTATGTATGTCAATGCAGGGTCTGAATTCCATAATCCTCTCCATTCGGTCACTTTTAGTCAATCAGTTCATATAAAAATACTGCTTCCAAGCTCCTTCTTTCAAAAACCGATAATTAGTATCATAGTACCATATTTTCTATATAAATACAATCAAAAACCATCCCAAATCTGTAAAGACCGGGATGGTTTCTAAAAATAGCATTTACTTTTTAACGGCATCTTTATTCAATTCCTTTTTTACTGTATTCATCCTTTTTTCAAATTGCAGCAGCATCGGATATTGGCGCTTTGCCTCATAAAGCTTTCCAGTCAGCATAAAACTCATTTTTCCCATAGAATCTGCATCCTTGTTTTATTACTATACTATGCCATTTCTTTTATTTTACTACTAATTCTGATTATTTTGTGAAATCATATGGATTCTTATGTCTCTTTTTGCCCGATTTCCATCCGGCAGATCGCATTACCCTTTTCCACAAATTTTGTCTCATACTCTGTCATGACATTTCCTTCCACATACTCGGACTGATGCAGATCAAATGTATGGTTAAAAATCTTCCAATGTGATGAAGCCATTGCCTGTTCCAGAGAAAAATCAAATAACTCCCTGTTATCCGTTTTAAAAATCACATGCCCTTCTTTTTTAAGGATCTGCTCATAACGTTCTAAAAACTGCATTGACGTCAATCTTCTTTTTGCATGCCTGTCCTTGGGCCATGGGTCTGAAAAATTCAGATATATCCTTTCTACTTCTCCCTGATCAAAAACTTCTGCAATATTTTCTGCCTCCATTCGTATGAAAAAGAGATTCGGCAGATTCATCTCTTCCTGCTTTTCAATTGCCCTCACTAACACAGAAGAATATTTTTCGATTCCCACATAATTGATATCCGGATTCTTTTCGGCCAGTGTCATGATAAACTGTCCTTTTCCCATTCCAATCTCAATATGCAGCGGATGATCGTTTCCGAACACCGTGTTCCATTTTCCTCTGTATTCCGTCTCATTCTTTATCGTAAAGCGGCTATCCGCAATGAGTTCCCTAGAGCCTGGTACATTCCGTAACCTCATCGTTTTATCCTCTTTTTCTCCGTTGTTCAACACTATCTAAATAAAACATTTTATCTTTCTCTTTTTCCTTTTTTACTTTTGGCTGCTCACCCATCTGCTCAAACATGGCACCCTTTAACTGTCCTGCCAGTTCCTTTGTACAACCATGACAGAATCTTCCGAACCGAAGGGCACATCCACATTTTTCACATTTTATGTAATACCTGCTCCCCTCCGGAATCTCCAGCCTTCCATTTTTCAAAAAAATATTAACAACCTCTAACGGGACACCTGTCTCTTCTGAAATAAATGGTGCCGGCGAAGGACCATTTTTCTCTAAATACAGCTTTACCTTGCCGAAATCATCTAACTCTTCCGCACCGCAGTCTTCACACCGATACACGCCGCTGTTCTGATAAAATAATTTTCCGCGGCACTGTTTACAAAAAATTGGCCGGCGTTCCATGATAACCCGTTCTTTTTCCCTTTCATTCATAATGTCACCCCCTTTGGGTCGTAAGCAATTATTAAACTATGTTTTTTACTTTTTTTATTTTAACACAGGAACGAAAAAAAATAAAATCTTTTTTTAATCCTTAATTTTGGAAAGGTTGACACTCCCATCCATATATAATAAAATGGAAATAATTATGTTTATCTCTAAATAAAAGGAGCACCTATCAGATGAAAAAAACAATTGTTATTTGTCTGGCGTTATTACTAACTTTCACGTTCTCTTTTCCTTCCTGTGCCACCGAAACAACGGAAGCGACAACAGAACATCCTGAAACAACGGAATATCCTGACGACCCTTCCAAAGCACCCGACCTTGTTGCAAATGCTGCAATTGTAATAGATGCAGCCACTGGACAGGTTCTATATGAGAAAAATTCACAGGATAAAAAATATCCTGCCAGTATCACCAAGATTATAACAACTATTATCGCTTTAGAGCACAATGTAGATTTTAATGAGTTTGTTACCATATCCGAAAATGCCGTCTGGGACGTAGAACGTGACAGTACGCTGATCGGATTAGATGTAGGGGAAAAAGTAACGGTAGGGGATCTAGTTTATGCTACCATGGTCAAATCCGCCAATGAATGTGCCTATGCCCTGGCGGAGCATGTTGCAGGGGATAAAACAGCTTTTGCCAAGCTGATGAATGAAAAAGCTGCCGAAATCGGTTGTGAAAATACGCATTTTGTAACCCCTAACGGTCTGCATGACGACGATCATTATACCACTGCCTATGACATGGCGCTTATCACTAAGTACGCCCTGCAAAACGATACCTTTCGCCAGATTGCGGGTACATTGTCTTACACCGTTCCCGCTACCAATCTTGCTGATGAGACAAGACCTCTTTGGAACGGCAATAAAATGATCAATCCGGCAGAACCTTACTACTATGAATACTGCGAAGGCGGTAAAACCGGCTATACCTCCAAATCCAATAACACTTTGGTTACTTTCTCCAAAAAAGACGGTCTGGAGCTGATCTGCGTAATTCTGGATTGTGACGGCGGCAAATATACCTATTCCGATTCCAGAGCTTTATATAATTACTGTTATAATAATTATACCTATTTTTATCCGCTTTCTGATTTTACTTTTGAATCGGATGAGGCAGACATTGCAAAATCAAATACCATTCTGAATAATTATTATACTACCCTGAACCATGAAATGATTGATCTGTCCGTAGACAGAGGGTATTCCCTTTTGATCAATAAATCCCTCGACACTACGAAGATTGAACGGGAGATCAAGCTTTTTGACAAAGCCCAGGATAACGTTTTAGGGGAAATCATCTTTATATACGAAGGAAACCAGATTGGCAGTACTGCCATTACCAGTACTACACCGCTTCTTTCTTCCCAAATGACCACCGAAGAAGAGAAAACAGATTCCTCTTCCACATGGAAAGCGATTGGTAAGATTGCATTGAGAATATTAATTGTTATCGGGGCACTTATCGTTATCTTACTGATATATCTGCTTCTTGCTTCCCTGATTCGCAAATTCAAACGCAGACGCAGAAGACACCGCTACTACCGAAGAAGAAAACGGGATGATGATTATTATTTTTAATGAGGAATAATTTATGACAAATGAGGAAACGAATCCACTCAACATCATAGAAGAAGCCAATTCCAAAACTCTGGATTATTTTAATAAAACCTATGTTGATAATCTGGAACTGGTGCAAAGCCTGAAAACAGAATTGTTTGAATTGGAGATTCAGATTGAAACTCTGGAAAAAACAAGGGAGCTTTATACTTATCACACTGACAACCGACGTAACGTATTTTCTCCCCTTTCTGATGATAGCAGCCACACCATGACAAAGGGAAAACAGCTTGCCCTCCAGATCAAAGACTTAGAAGACGCAAAACAACGGCTGGAAAAACGAATTACAGATTTGGAACAGGAAATTCAGTTTTTCAAAGAACAGGTGGAAATGCTGTCAGCCGCCAGTCAATGCATCCACACCGTTTTAACAGGCAGTGCCCATGATACGGAGGATGATTCATCTAAGACAGAAAACGCAATAGAATTTATCGAAACAGAGGAAAAAGAATCCAAAACCACACACCACTACAATATGCTGATGCTTGAAGACTATGAACACCATCAATGTGCCGCCAGCCTTGACCAGAATATCAAGCAGGAACTGATTTCCAATCTAAATAAATTAGATGTATTGAAATGGCTGTTAAACTCGGATGTGGGGCGTGCAAAGATCACTTTAAACGAACTTTTAATCTCACAGAAAAATATTTTGTCTTCCCTGGACGATATTCTGAAAAACCTGAACTATCATATAGATACGAAACAGCCTATCTGGGATCAGATAGACAAGCTGATTGCAGGTTATCAAAGCGATCACCCGGAATGCTTGATTGATTCTTCCTGTGACTGCACGGAGCATGAACTGAATCTCCCTTCTGTCATTACCATCCGTCTAGTTCGGATGCTCAAAGAAGTTTTTGACAACATATTCAAACATTCCAATGCAAATAAAGTAACTTCAAAAATATTTATCAGCAGCCGTTTGATAGATGTTTATATCAATGATAACGGTGTGGGAATCCCGGAGGATTATCTCGAACGTTCCGACTGGTCTTCTGGTTTACACAAACTGCATGAAACGATTTACCAGTTAGACGGTAAATTGCAGATTCAGGGGGATTTGATTTCCGGAACGAATGTGAGATTTTCATTCCCTATCAAAAAATAATTTGAGACCATCAGAATCGGAATACCTTTTCCGGTTTTAAAATAAACAGTAAATTATTGTATTATAATACAGGAGGCAGAATTTTATTATGAAAGAACAGATTATAGAACTGATCATGACAGCCGCAAAATTAGACCGTGAAACCGTAGCAGGAATCCTGGAAATCCCGCCAAAGGCAGATATGGGAGATTATGCATTCCCATGTTTCCAGCTGGCGAAAACACTTCGTAAAGCACCGCCTGCCATCGCTGCTGATATTGCAGCAAAAATCGGTGATGTAGATATCATTGATAAATTGGAAGTAAAAGGGGCTTACCTGAACTTCTTTTTAAAGAAAGAAATGTTTGTAAAATCCATGTTGGAACGTGCCGATACTGCAAACTTTGGTTCCTCTGCTGCCGGCAAAGGAAAAACCATCTGTATCGATTATTCCTCTCCTAATGTAGCTAAGAATTTCCATGTAGGGCATCTCCGCACAACGATCATTGGTAACTCCCTTTATAAAATTTACAGCAAATTAGGATATCACGTGGAACGTATCAACCATTTAGGTGACTGGGGTACTCAGTTTGGCAAACTGATCGTTGCTTACAAAGCATGGGGAAGCCGGGAAGCCGTTGAAGAAAATGGCGTAGCAGAGTTGATGCGCCTCTATGTAAAATTCCACGAAGAGGCTGATAAGAACGATGCCCTGAATGATGAAGCACGCGCATGGTTTACAAAAATGGAACACGGCAATGAAGAAGCTTTGGAAATCTGGAGATGGTTTGTAGATATCAGTCTAAAAGAATATAAAGGAACCTACGAGTTACTGGGAATGGAATTCGACCATTATACAGGTGAGAGCTTTTACCGGGATAAGACTGCTGCCGTAATAGAGAAATTACAAAATGCAAATCTGCTGGAAGAAAGTGAAGGTGCCAGAATCGTTGATTTGGAAGAATATAATATGGCACCCTGTCTGATCATGAAAAAGGACGGAAGCTCTATCTACGCAACCCGTGACCTGGCTGCTGTATATTATCGGAAGGAAACCTATGATTTTGAAAAATGTCTCTATGTTACCGGTCAGGAGCAGAAGCTTCATTTTGCACAGGTGTTTAAGGTAATGGAATTACTGGGAAATGATTGGGCAAAAGACAGTCTGGTACATATCCCATACGGACTGGTAAGTTTAGAAGGTGCCAAGCTTTCCACCAGAAGCGGTAATATCATATATGCGGAAGATATTCTGTTAGAAGCAATTGATAAAGTAAAGAAAACCATTGAAGAAAAGAATCCGAATCTTGAGGACAAGGATGAGGTTGCAAAGATTGTGGGCGTAGGTGCTATTTTATTCCACGATTTATATAACCAGAGAATCAAAGATGTTTCCTTTAAATGGGACAAGGTTTTAAACTTTGACGGTGAGACCGGTCCTTATGTACAGTATACCTATGTCCGCTGTGCCAGCATTCTTCGTGCTGTCTCCTATGATGAAAATGCAGATATTAACTGCGGTTTATTATTAGATGATGAAGCTGTCGCCTTATTAAAAGAAATCAACCGTTTTCCGCAGGTAGTTATGGATGCAGCTGAAAAATATGAGCCTTCTGTGGTAGCACGATTTGCCATGGATGTTGCACAGAGTTTTTCCAGATTCTATAATGCCTGCCGTGTAAATGTGGAAGATACAGACTTGCGGAATGCAAGGGTAAAACTGGTTGCTTTAACTAAAAATACACTAAAAGATGCACTGGATTTGTTAGGTATCCAGTGTCCGGAACAAATGTAGTAAAGATAATAAAAGGGCTGCCGTATTCATGTTTTACTCTTAGCTACACAGTTTCAACAAAGAACGCTATAATACGTTGTTTAACTTCTGCTTATTTTTGTTGAAACTGCATAGCAAAAAAAAATTTTCTGAATACGGCAGCCCTTTTAGTCTGCACTTTCCTTCGTACCAAACAAATGTCCAGATACCTGGACAGAATATAATTCTCAATTATTGATATTCACGGTTTTCAAACCAATACTTCATACATTCCATTAATTTTTTAATATCCAGCGGTTTTGTAATATGTTCATTCATTCCCGACTGCTTACCCTTAATGATATCATCCGTAAAAGCATTGGCCGTCATAGCAATAATCGGTATCTTTTCGGCATCTGCCTGACCGGTATTTCTAATTGCCATAGAAGCTTCATATCCGTTCATCACCGGCATCTGGATATCCATAAAAATCAGATCATAATACCACTCTCCCATTTTTTTGAATTTCTCCACTGCCAGTTTTCCGTTCTCAGCACTCTCCACTATAATACCTGTGCTTCCTATAATCTCGGTAGCAATTTCCCTGTTCAGATCATTATCCTCAACCAAAAGAATCCTTTTTCCGGAAAAATTTTCCTTTGAGAACTTACCTTTTTCAAATGCTTCCTGCCTGCTGTTTTCTTCTGCCAGTTCCGTATCCTGAATCACAGCATCCGGCAATTTTAAAAATACTGTAATCGTAAACTGGGAACCTTCCCCTTCCTTGCTCTGCACACTGATATTTCCATTCATCATGCTTACGATATTCATTGCAATCGTCATGCCAAGACCGCTTCCCTCTACTTTACTGACGCGGGAATCCTCTGCCCGACTGAACGGTTCATATATTTTTTCCAAATATTCTTTGGACATACCAATCCCATTATCCTTAAATATAAATTCATAGCATCCATACCCGTGTATCTTCGACGGTTTTTCTGATATTTCCATCTCCAGATTTCCACCAGGCGGTGTGTATTTTACTGCATTTCCAAGAATATTCATAAACACCTGCTGAAGCCTCATAGCATCCCCGATTACATTTTCATGTTCTACTTTTAAGCTGTTGACCTTCAGATTATGCTGCTTTGCATCAACTGATGGCTGTACCATGGTAACAAGATTCTCTATAAGTTCAGGCAAATGGAACCTCTCCTCTGTCAAGCCAAATTTACCGGATTCAATTTTACTCATATCTAGAACCTTATTGATCAGGGAAAGCAAATGCTTACTGGAAACCGTAATCTTTTTCAAACAGTTATCTACCTTCTCTCTGTCATCCAGATTCCTCTTTGCCATCTCCGTCATGCCAATGATTCCATTCATAGGAGTTCGAATATCATGGCTCATTCTGGACAGGAAATCACTTTTAGACGCATTGGCATGCATTGCCGCCTCACATGCCTCCTGTAAAATTCTATGTTCTTCTTCCTCTTTTTGCTTGATCTCCGTTACATCCTGTGCCACATACAATGCCTTGATAGGTTTTCCGTCCTTAGTTTCCGTTAAAACTATAGTGGCATATACCCATCCATCTTTTTCTATCATACCTTCATTATTTTTCTTAATTTTACAGTATTCCATTGTAATTTTGGGATGTTCAGGACTTAGCGTATTTAACAGATTCTGGTAATCCATTTTTTCCAGATATTCCTTCCGATCCTTTGGGTGTACAAAGTTTGAGGCATAGGTGCGGATCGCTTCTCTGAAATTGGTCTCAACTCCAAGAATGCTTCCCACTTCTTCCTTCTGAATCAGCATACGAAAAATATTTGCTTCCAAATCCACATAATAAGTAGCAAAAAACAGATGGTTCAGACTATTATTAATAGAGTATCTCTCCTTCTTATCCTTTTCATCTGCCATCTCCTTTAATTTTTTCCTGGTAACATCCTTACTTAATATATTTACGATAACCTGTTCTCCCAGACGCTGGAAAATCACATGTGATTCCACCCAGATGACAAACGGCCCCCTCACCTGATACTGCCATATAAACTCTTCATAGCTATCTACTCTATTAGCTCTTTTACGCAGATTTTCCAAGGAAAGATTCTTCCGAAATTCCTCATAATCTTCTTTGATCACACCTTCCAAATCAGCCTGAAAAAAATAATTATATTTTTCTATATTAATATTATTCAGATCATTGGCACTGTCCAGATAAATCCGTTCACACATACCGGTATCCAGATATACAGTGCTCATGGTATCATATCGAAACTTTATAATGGCCGCCATCCTGCTGTCATTACGATTGCGGTTTAATTCCCGACGGATATATTCATCTATATTCTGTATAGATAACACTACATATCGCCTGTTTTTATTTTCATGGAAATAAGCGATTACCGACACATACTGATATCTGTTATCAATCATCCTGCGGCCAAGAAATTCTGTCTTTTTCTCCCCTTTTTCCAGAGAATTCCTTAAAGAAGAAAGACAATACTTTTGCAGCATCTCTTCCCTACAGCTTGGATGATAGTACTGGTCTGCTATTTTTAGCAAAAGAGCGTCCCACTCTATCATGTCTGTATCCTCTGCTTTATCCAATATACGAGCAGAATTTATCTTACCTTTATGTAAATCTATAATATATATTCCATAATACAGATCAGCCAGAGATTCTATAATATCATTCCATTCTTCTTCTCTTTGTTTTATAGAATTAAAACTTTCTTCTATAAAGTCTGCATTTGTGTTCTCATTATAATCCGGTTTTTTCACAATTCCCTCCCCATTTATAAATCTCTGGCAACATATTCAACAGATTGAACGCTGTATGGATAATGAAAATGCATGCCCGCATATAATCATTTCTTTTAGTTTTAGTATATACTGTAGGTTATACACTGTCAATGAATTTATCCTAAAAAAAGTCCGAAAACCTATTTAAAACCATAGGTTTCGAACTTTTTTCTGTCATATGATATTATTTCCAAAAACTCTCGTTGTTATCTTTTTCCGGTATTTCCATGATCTTCAACTGACCACCTTCTTCTTTCCAGATATATATACTGGAATCGTCTTTATTATTGTATACATCTGAAATCATCTTTTTATATGTGTCTATTGCAGCTCCCTTCGGCACATAAATGGTTGCCTTATCTTCTGACAAACTATAATATTTTCCAAAATCTGGAGGCTCCATTGTCTGATAGACCACCGGTGCTGCTTCAGCAAATACCTTCCCATCCTGCTGCTTTAATGTTGTGGGGAAAATGATCCCATCTCCATTCAGGATACTTACCGCAACCGGAATATTCGTAATCCCCTCGGGAAGGATTGTCAGACCCTCTTTTTCCTTTATACCCGTCTGAATCAGAAGAGTCTGTTCCTCTCCATCCTTTTTAATCAAAACACCGTCTTTTACAAAAAAGTACGGATTTCCTGCCGCTACGGATACCCTTATCCTGCATGCATATTCCTTACAGCCAAAAGCGTACTCCTCTATATCTTTTATGGTAGAAGATAAATGTATCTTCAGTTTCTTATTCTGCCAAAATGCAGCCCTTGCAATATGTTTTAACTTTGGCACTTTACCGATTGTCTTTAACTTCTTACATTTCGTAAAGGCAGCATAATCAATTTTAGTGACTGCATTGGTTCCGGACACCTTTTCCAGCTTTTTGCAGTATGCAAATGCACCCTTAGGAATACTCTTAATCTGGTTTCTTAAATTCACCTGTTTTACATTTGTCCGTGCAAATGCGTTTTTAGCAATGCTCCTTGTCTTTTTTGATATGGAAACAGAACTTTTCACATTGGCGGATGCACCCAAAAGCTGCTTCTCATCATAGGAATACAGGATACCATCCTTCATTTTAAATTTTTTATTTTTCTTACTGATAGTAACCTTTTTGGTATCTGCATTGACTACCTCAGCTCCAATTTTTTTAACGGTAGACGGAATTGTAATCTCCGGTATGGAGCCCGCCGCACACCGCTTTAATTCATAAGTGCCTTCCGGAAATGTAATGCTCTTCCATTTTAAACCCGCAAATGCATTGATTCCGATGGTCAGTTTTTTATATTTTTTTGCAAAAACTACCTTTTTCAGCTTAGGCCATCTGCAAAATGCGCCCTCCCCAATATAAGTCAATGTATCTGGCAGGATGACCGTTTTTATATTATCTGCACGTTGAAATTCACAAAAATCCCAATCATCAAGTCTAAGATTAGGAAAATCAACATAGTGATATAAACGATATGCCGGCAGATTGATTCCTTCCGCCTGTCCATATACGTACTCCTCAGAATCCCATTCCGGTGGTCCGTCATGGGAACGGTAGGTATAATCTGCCATTTCGGTCACCTTATACTTTTTTCCCTTATAGATAACATGAGGAGGAATCCATAACGTATCGGATTTCCATAAATCATGAATCTGCTTTTTATCTTTCTTTAACTTGAGCCCGCAGGCTGCTACCCGATCCTTTGCAATAATTTTATAGTATATATCTTCTGCCATAAAATATTTACTCTGTTTTTCCTTTTTTGCCGCTTCCACTTGCAAAGTGCCTATCCCCGAAAGGGATAACAGGACTGCCATAAACAGGAATCCCCATATATATTTTTTCATTTTCATAGACAACATCCTTTCTTATCGATATAATTACTAAATTCCTTCAAGTACATTTTTCTGAGTGGTTCTTTCCTTAAACCATGTACTATATTTATTATATGTGACAGGATCTGCTTGGGAAACCTTTTTATAAAATCCAAGCAGCTTAAATTTATTCTTATCATGGACACTCATATGGAATTCTTCCGCACTTGGTGACATTCCGAAATGCCAGACATCTACAATGTCATAGGCAATCTTTTTTGCACATGTATATCTGCATGGTACATACGTGGTATCATCCTGTTTAGAATCACCTGAAATATGCTTCATCCAATCACCGTTAGCATCTTTTATATAGGCTTTATGTGCATACACATCCATAGCGATATGTGTTGCAATTCCAACTAATATTCTTGCCTTATTCTTATCATTAACCGTATATCCTGACAGCACAGAACTCCAATTTTTATTTAATTTTACTATACCATTATAAATCTGTTTTTCTCCATCATCAGTACATGGATATTTTGCCTGGCTAAGTGCTTCTGACATACCGGAATTAAAACAAATTCTTGCCATACGCATTACATATATATAATTTGCTACATAATTATAATGCCCATGAAAACTATCCGTTGTTCCGTTATTATATTTCAAGTATGAAACTATATCCGGTATTTTCGCTCCCTCTTTTATCACACTTAATGCCGATGCACTTGTCTGGTCATACCCACCTACAGCACTTTGATGATCTCCCCAGTGCCAGCTTGCTTCCACCTCTTCATCAGTATAAGCCGGTATTTCCCCTGTATTTTCCTTTACCAGATATTCCTGCGATGTATTTTCTTTATACCCTGCTGCAAATTCATCATATATGGAAAGTGCATAATTCAGATCTATCAATCCGCTTCCCTGCATAGCCTGATCTTCCATGGGTCTGGCGCTGACTTTTAACAATTCCCTGATAAATCTGCCGGACTTACTTTTATCCTTTGCCCATAAAACAGATGCAGCACCTGTAACATGGGGAGCCGCCATACTGGTTCCCTCCGTTTTGATGATTTCATCATAATATCCGGCAGCTGGTACGGTTTCACCTGGAGCCATCAGATCAACCTCTTCTCCCATAGAACTGATTTCACTTGTTTTTCCCTGAGGATTCATTGCCCCCACTGCGATTACTTCTTCATATGCCGCCGGGTATTCTACAGTGCTCGTGCCGGCTTCCCCACCCTGGTTGCCGGCAGCAGAAACCATTAAAATACCTTTTTCATCTGCTTCCTTAATCACCTGCTCCAGTATCTCTGACCTTACCATGGTTCCAAAACTCATATTGATAATATCGATATCACGGTCCATACACCAGTATATTCCTTCAATGACCCTGCTTAATGACGCTTTTTTCTCATCATCCAGAACTTTCACCGAATACAACTCAGCATTGGGGTTAATACCGGTTACACCGATGCCGTTATTTTTTGCACCGATTACACTGGCAACACTGGTTCCATGACCGGATACATCTTCATAAAGCGGATTGACATCCTCTTCTCCTGGAATCAGGTTGACTCTTCCCGCCACATCAATATCCTCTGTCGCCGTCACACCTGTATCCAGAATCGCAACCCTGACTGCGTCTGTTACTTTTTCATATTCCCCGCCATTTGCATTTATGACATCAATATTCCACTGTTCATCTGCCGAAACGGAACCGTTCTCTGTCTCCCTGATCTCCTTAAGGAATTGTTTCATCTGGGCGTCATCTTCAAAGATTACACCCGGAGCAAAGAAATCCTCAAATGAATCGTCTTCAAAATCACATCCCTCCAATATAATATTTTCCTCTACGAATGCAATATCTTTATCCCGTTCCAGCTTTATGGCTTCTCTCTCTGTAAGCTGTGCTACTACAAAATGATTGTCTTCTGACGGTACTTCCTCTGTCTCGGAAGAAAACATTTCTACCTTGCTGTATCCACTGTCGTTTTCAACCATGACAACATATTCCTGCATTACTCCTTCTGCCTTAACGTTACCAGCTGGCACTCCCATCAATGTTATCAGCATAACTGCCGTTAACATACGAGCTGTCTGTTTTTTGAACTTTACCATATGCATATCCCCTCTCTTTACAATTTTCCTCCGGTTATATAATTTCTACTCCTCTCATATTTTACAAACCTAAAATTTACTATATAGTATATATTACACCTATTTATTCTTATTGTCAATTAAATTATTGGTTATATATTAAAAATTATTTGATATTTTTGATATTTTAAAGATATTTTATTATTTTAATAAAAAAAATATAAATTCTGTTACAAAAAACAATTCTATCATATTATATTAATTATTTTTTAAAAATATCATAATTTCTATTTTACTATTTCTATTTTAAAGAGAATTATCATAACAGATAGATACACCGGACAGTATTTTTTTATTAACTACAGTTAATTTTTTATATTTCATTGTTGATTCTATTAAAATATGATAAACTTAGACATAATACTAAAAAAGTATGCAATTATCCCAAATGCATATTAACACTTTATTTGTAAAACAGATAAAATATAAGGAGGATTCAACATGATTCTGATTAAAAATGGCTATATCATCGATCCCTATACTGGCAGAAATGGCATTTATGACATTCTTATACAACATGATAAAATCAAACGCATTGATTCTTTTATTGTGGAAGTGGATTTATCAGAAGAAGAACGTAATAATTTAGAGGTTATTTATGCAGATAATATGATGATAGCACCAGGGCTTGTAGATGTTCATGTACATTTTCGCGATCCCGGATTTACTTATAAAGAGGATATTTTTACCGGTGCAAAGGCAGCAGCAAAAGGAGGATTTACAACAGTGATCCTTATGGCAAACACTAAGCCAACTGTAGATAACCCTGATACTCTGCAATACGTTATATCGAAAGGAGAAGAAACGGATATTCATGTTTTAACCTGCGCTTCTATCACAAAAGGGTTACAAGGAAAAGAATTAACGGATATGCAGACTCTAAAGAAAAATGGAGCTGTAGGATTTACTGATGACGGTATTCCCATGATGGATGAAGAAATGGTTACCCTTGCAATGAGAAAAGCAAAAGAGCTAAACGTACCATTGAGTTTTCATGAAGAAAATCCTGATCTTATATCCAATAATGGAATTAACCATGGTAAAGCTTCCGAATATTATGAAATTGAGGGTTCCCCAAGAGCGGCTGAAATTGATCTGATATACAGAGACTTATCTCTTGCCGGCAAATTGGATGCTCCAATTAATATTCAGCATATTAGTACAAAGGAAGGTGTGGAACTAGTTCGCCAGAAAAAATTAGAAATGATCGCCAAAAATCATCTTTCCCTTCCACTTCCAAAGTCAAAAGAAGATATTACGGATATTACCGAACAATCTCTTTTTAATGATTCTATTACACAAATCATACCAATGGAAGTTGCCCAGGCTATTAATATCCATGCAGAGGCAACTCCACATCATTTTTCTCTGACAGAGGAAGATGTTATAAAACATGGTACTATGGCTAAAATGAATCCTCCTCTTCGAACAGAAAAAGACAGACAGGCTATTATTCAGGGATTAAAAGACAATACTATTGATATTATTGCAACGGATCACGCTCCCCATAGTATAGAAGAAAAAGAAAAAGCGATTACGGAAGCACCCAGCGGTATTATCGGATTAGAAACTGCTTTCTCATTAGGCGTTACCAATCTGGTGAAAACCGGTTATTTGTCTTATATGAAATATTTAGAAAAAATGACCACAAATCCTGCTGCTATGTATCATCTTGACTGTGGATATTTAGCTGAAGGAGGACCGGCTGACTTAATTATATTTAATGAAAATACTTATAAAGTAAATGATTTTTGTTCTAAATCCAGCAATTCACCATTCAAAGATGAAACATTAACCGGTGAAATTCAATATACCATTTGCAGTGGAAAAGTTGTATATAAAAAATAATCTTAAACTTTTCACATACAAATTTTCAAAATATCAATGTTTCATGTGAAACATTGATATTTTTATATACTTTTATCCGAGCACAAACCAGTAGTTATTCATAATTTATACTCTCCTCTTCTTTTATAAAAAACTCTATTATTACAAAACTTCTACTTCTAAAATTTAATTAAGCAGTATAATATACCATTTACAAGCAGGATATTAGAATCACTGGTACTTAAAATATCATATTTTAATACCTTACGCCTGCTTGTGTCATATGAATAATAAGCAGTACAATACCTGAATTTTGGGCAGAGTATATTCAAGCCTGATATAAAGTATATCCCCTCATGCCCTATGTGGAAATTTGTTTATATTGCACAACAATATTTCAGAAAAGAGAATTTTGCAATTTCTTTTTATAACAGACAATCTCTTATTAAGAAAAGCTGCTATCCAATATAATTGATCTAATTAGCAAAATAATATTTTGAATATATTATCATTTTCCTAACAGAAATTTTTGTTTTTGATACCCAATCAAATATTTTTTAATAATCATAATCTATTCCATTTATATCAAATTATAAAATTTTCATTATGTAATTAAAATATCAATAGAAGCTGTATTTCAGAAGTAAATATTTCACAAATCAAAATGTTTCACATGAAACATCCCTATTTTAACTGTACCATTTTTCAGATAATATTTTTACTTTTTATTTTAAAATCAATAAATAGTGTTTTAATTATTTTATTTTACTAGATATCGTCTTTTCTATTTTCATGAAATATGATAAAATATTAAAATGTAGAGAAAACGGATATAAAAATAAATGACTGCTTAATGTTAACAGTAAAGGAAGTAAATACAAATGGGAAGAATTATTGCAATTGCAAATCAAAAAGGTGGTGTTGGTAAAACAACAACATCCATTAACTTAGCTGCCTGTCTTGCTGAAAAAGGATTTAAAACTCTTGCAGTGGACATGGACCCACAAGGACATTTAACAACAGGCTTTGGTATTAATAAAGATGAATTAGATTATACCATTTATGATGTTATGTGTGAGAATTGTAATATTGGTGAAGCTATGTTAATTAATGTTGTACCAGGACTTAATCTCCTGCCTTCCAACCGATATTTAGCCGGTGCAGAAGTTGAATTTATTGGAGAACCTGATATGCAATATATTGTTAAGAATCAGCTGAGGAAAATTCAGGACAAGTTTGATTTTGTAATCATTGATTGCCCCCCCGCATTAGGAATGCTTACGATCAATTCTATGACAGCTGCTAATACGGTTTTGGTTCCGATTCAATGTGAATTTTTTGCCTTGGACGGTCTATCCCAATTGATATATACAATTGAATTAATTCAACAAAAACTTAACAAAGATTTGAAAATTGAAGGTGTTGTTTTCACAATGTATGATTCCCGAACAAACCTTTCCCTACAAGTAGTGGAAAATGTAAAAGAGAATTTAAAACAAAATGTATACAAAACAATTATACCAAGAAATGTCAGATTAGCAGAAGCCCCTAGTCATGGAGTCCCTATAACAACTTACGATTCAAGAAGTGCAGGAGCCGAAAGTTACCGACTATTGGCTGACGAAGTAATCACAAATATATATGTATAAAACTGGTTTATGTTATAAGAGCAGAGCAAAATGTTTCATGTGAAACATTAGGAGGATATCAAATGCAAAAAAAGGGATTAGGGAATGGTTTGGACACAATGCTTGGAGTCAGTACTTCCCAAACCAGAAAAAATAAGGCAGCAAATAAATCCAACACAGATGAAGTAAAAGAAATCATCAAAGAAGTTGTAAAAGAAGTCCCTACAGAAATGACTTTAAAAATAAAAGATATTGAAATTAATAAGGAGCAGCCGAGAAAGCAGTTTAATGAAGATGCTCTTCAAGAATTAGCTGATTCTATTAACCAGCATGGTATTATAGAACCTTTGGTTGTTACCAAAAAAGATAATTACTATCTTCTAGTATCGGGAGAAAGACGCTGGCGCGCTGCCATGAAGGCAGGATTGAAAGAAGTTCCCGTTGTAGTAAAAGATTATACAGAACAACAAATCTTAGAAATTGGGTTAATTGAAAATATTCAAAGAGAAGACCTAAATCCTATTGAAGAAGCTCAGGCATATAAGAAATTAATAGAAGAATTTCATTTAAAACAAGATGATGTAGCGGAACGGGTTTCTAAAAGTAGAAGTGCTATCACCAATATTTTACGTCTTCTTAAATTATCAGAACCTGTACAGGAAATGGTTATTGATGAAAAATTATCAAACGGACATGCAAGAGCTTTACTTCCAATTGAGGATAAAGAACTTCAGTATGATACTGCCTGTAAAGTATTTGATGAAAGATTATCTGTAAGAGAAACAGAAAAACTTGTCAAAAAAATACTTATAGATTTAGCGAATCCCCAAAAAGAAGAAGTTGCTTCTACACAAGAAGACCTGTCTTTCCTATACAAAGAACTTGAAGAAAACTTCAAATATAAGCTTGGAGCAAAGACTACTGTAAAAGCAAAAAACAATGAAAAAGGAAAGATTGAAATTGAATACTTTTCAAAAGATGAACTTGAACACATTATGGAATTAATCTACTCTATTCAAGCATAAAACATTACAAATCATCGAATACCCAATAGCATTTGTATAAACAAAACTATTTGGCACTTATTTGCAAGAATAATCCGAAATAGATTAAGAAAAAACAGAGGATGAATAAATGGGAACAGATATATTTGATTCTATTGGAATTAGTACAGATTTAGTAGTAGTAATATTAATTGTATTTGTTTTCCTTCAATTTTTATGGATACTTACAATTATTTTCAAATACAATAAATTAAATAAACGTATCTCGCATTTTACTACCGGTAAAGAAGCTGCTAATTTAGAACAGGTTATGTTGAAGCGTTTTTCAGAAATTAAACAAATTGTAAAAAATGAAAAACAGCAAAATAAAGATATTGATATCATCAATGATAAATTTCTCACAACCTTTTGCAAAATTGGTCTGGTAAAGTATGACGCATTCAAGGAAATGTCAGGAAAGTTAAGTTTTTCACTTGCACTCTTGACTGAAAACCATGATGGTATTATCATTACTTCTATGCACAGCAGAGAGGGCTGCTTTACGTATTGTAAGGAAGTAACTAACGAGGAATCTTATTACATTTTATCAGAAGAAGAAAGAATTGCACTTAATGTTGCCATGGGAAAAGAAGGTTCCAAAGAAGCCGCAAAAGAACGAGAAGAAAGAAAACCCGAAATCGGATATTAGAGTTTTAATATTAATACAACAAGATAACTATAAAGGAGTATAACATGCATAGTTATTTAAGAGCTATTGGTTTCAGCAAAATAAAAAATAAAAGCGAACAGGATAAATTAATAGCTGCTGCAATAAATAATTCATCTGCGAAAAAACAGGTTATGATCGGAGCAGAAACAACATTTATTCAGATTGATAAATCTGTAGGTGGAAATTTGGGTCTCACAATTATAGCTGAAAATGATAAAGAAGGTAATCTGACGATTGATCATTCCTTCCCCTATTGTAAAGGAAGCCATACAACTATTCAGCCGGAAATTATTCTGGAACCACATATAGATAAAGAAGCTTATTCCGGAATATCTGAAGACTATCATTTAGGCTATACTATTATTTATGCTTTACAAAATATTTCTGATTATGTAAAAAGCACATGGTCAAACGAATATTTCAAAAACCCAAAGAAAGTAAAATTTGGAGCTCTTTCTTTGCATGGACGGATTTTATATGGAGTACATCTGGAACATAATACTTTTCCATATGACAAACAACCTATCAGTAATAAAGAAAGACATAAACTGATTGCAAAAGCAAAATCAGGTGATATGGATGCTTTAGAAAATCTTACTTTAGAAGATATGGATACTTATTCTTTAATTACCAAACGTATTAAAGATGAAGATTTATTTACTGTAATTGAAACTTACTTTATGCCATACGGTATGGATAACGAACATTATACAATTTTAGGAAAAATTAAAAAATTTGAACAAATTACTAATGAATTTTCCGACGAAATGGTGTATAATCTTACTGTGGTCTGTAATGGCATTACTATTGATGTTGCTATAAACGCTTTAGATTTAGAAGGAGAACCAAAAATCGGAAGACGTTTTAGAGGAATCATCTGGCTACAAGGACAGATAGATTTTTCATAATAATTTTTGTACCCGTAGTTAAACGGATATAACAATTCTCTCCTAAAGAATAGTTGTGGGTTCGATTCCCGCCGGGTGCATTTGTATTTTATTATTTTTTATAATCATTGGGGGTATTATATGAAGATAAAAAAATCCAATTTAACATTTAGTGCCGTTGGTTTTGTGGCTTCCATACTGGTTGTCCTGTATTTAATTCTAAATACACCACAGATGACTGAATTGATTATAGTATTCGGTCTCATTGCATTAGCAGATACATATTTCTTAGTAGACAGTATTGTCAGGAAAATTGATGAAATTTCAGAAATATCTATTGATAAACAAACAGAGCTTGTAAAAGTTGAAAAAGGTATCTACTCCGTTGCAAAAAGAGAAGAGACAACAAACATCAAACAAAGCAATGCTTTATTAGAACAGATTGAACAATTAAAAGAAGAGAATAAACGTCTTAATGAAGATTTAATTGAACAACAGAAGCTTTGTACTAAAATTATTGTTAAAAAAGCTCAGGAAAGCAATAGTAAAACTCTCAGCAGTTCTGACCGTATTACCAAGCTACTTGTTCAGTTAAACGGTACTACTACCAGTGCTTCCAGAGAAAGCATAGAAATCTTAGAAGAAATAAATAAAATATTAGACAATTATTATAACGACAGTACAGATAAAGTTAGAAGAATGCGGGCAAACTAATTTTTATCGGTGAATATATAAGTTAGAAGGATCTATATGAATTATATTGTAATGGATTTAGAGTGGAATCAATGTGCTTCTGGTCAGACTGGAGAAAATCCCCGGCTTCCATTTGAAGTAATCGAAATTGGTGCTACTAAACTTGATCACAAATTTAATATTGTTGACCAGTACGGAAGCATCATTAAGCCACGAATATACCGTAAGCTACAATCCAGAATACGTGAGATATTAAATTATGATGAAGCTCTTCTTCGAACCGGTCGTCCATTTGATGTTGTATTTCGTGAATTTAAAAAATGGTGTGGTGAAGATTATATTTTTTGCACTTGGGGTTCACAGGATTTAACTTATCTCCAACAAAATATGGATTTTTACTATTTAAAAAAATTTTCATTTCCTTTAAAATTTTATAATATTCAGGAAATCTATGCAATTAATCATCTGGGTGATAAGACACAGATGCCAAGTTTGGAAAAGGCAGTAACGGATCTTCATATTCCAATTGAAGAACCTTTTCATTGTGCAAAAAATGATGCTTATTATACGGCAAAAGTTTTTCAGGAGATGAATCGGAAAAAACTTTCTGATATGTATAGTATTGATTATTATCATTATCCAACCTGTGAAGAAGAAGAAATTACTTCACAGCATATCAATTATAGTGAATATATTACACGTACTTTTAAAAATAAAAGCGAAGCATTAAATGATAAAAACATTACTTCTCTCCATTGCCATAAATGCAACAAAAAATTATCCAAGAAGATTAAATGGTTTGTCAACAATCCATCTACTCAGGTTTGTGTTGGAAAATGCTGGACACATGGTTTGATCTGTGGAAAAATCCGTTTTAAAACAGCAAAGGATGGAAATATCTTTGTAATAAAAACGGTAGAAAAGATATCAAGAAAAGAATTTGAAAAAATTAAAAACCGTCAGAATGAATTAAGAATCAAACGCAGGGAAAAAAGAAAACAAAAGAAAAATGCATCGTAATACTATAACTATTTAGAGCCAATCATACCAGTGAATATATCACACTGATAAAATGATTGGCTCAAATAATTAAATCGAATTTTCATCTACTAAATCATAATTAATGAATGGGCTCTTTTTGGGCAGTTCCTGCTTTTCTGGGATATGTTTTTGGTGTATTTTTTTTCTTCTCAATAAATACAAATGATCTTTCAATATCTGAATCTGGCAATGTTACATTTTTAACTGTATTCAATTTTCCTCCTAAAACAGCAATGGCTTTTTTTGCATCATTCACTTCTTCTTCTATATCCGCTGACTTATAAGAAATAAATTTTCCTCCAAGCTTTATAAAAGGCATACAGTATTCACTCAAAGTAGCGAGATTCGCTACTGCCCTGCTAACACACAAATCAAAGCTTTCCCGATAAGCTGCATTTCTTGCGGCCTCTTCAGCTCTTCCATGAATCGCATGAATATCACATAACCCCAACTTATCAATCACTGATTGCAAGAATTTCACACGTTTATTTAAGGAATCCATTAATACAATATGCAAATGTGGAAAAACGATCTTAATAGGAAGCCCAGGAAATCCTGCCCCAGTGCCCAGATCCAGAACAGATAATTCAGACTTCTCTTCTCTGAGCTGTGGATACACTTCAACTAATGCAAGAGAATCTATAAAATGCTTGGTAATCACCTCTTCTATTTCAGTAATTGCTGTGAGATTCATTACTTTATTGGTCTCTACCAGCATTTCATAATAGGTCTGAAATTGCTGAATTTGCTCCTCTGATAACTCAATGTTAAATTTTGCTGCTTTTTCTATAAGTCGGTTCATATTTTCTCCCTGTTTTAATCACTATTCATCAGTATACCAATATATACACTATAATATTTTTTCCATTCCTATCTTATATGGCACAAGACCACAGTTCTCATAAAACTTCATTGCAACCGGATTACAGCTCCATACATTTAATGTCACATTATAAAAACCCTGCTCTTTTGCAAATGCCAAAACATATTCATAAATCTGTCTTCCGATATGCTTTCCTCTTATTTGCTCATCCACACACAAATCATCTATATATAAAGTCTTAATATCCGTTAAAATATTATCTTCTATATGCTGTTGAAAAACACAAAATGCATATCCAAGCACTTTCTCATTCTCATCTACACCCACAAAAATCGGTCTGGTATCATCATGAATAATATCTGATAATTCCTGATCTGTATACTTTTTCACATCTTTTTTAAATAAATCCGGTCTTCCATTATGATGTACCATCAATACCTGACAAAGCAGATGATTAATACCATTCATATCTTTTTCTTCTGCTCTTCGAATATTCATTTTCTAATCATCTCCTTTATTTATTTTCCAGTATCCCTTTCTGTCAGATCCTATTCTTTCAATTTTACCTGTATCTTTTAATTGTTTCACAATACGACTTATTTTCCGGGTACTTATTTCCAAACTCATACTCATTTGTTTTGCCGTCATTTCTGGGTTTTTCTTCATTATATTTAATACTCTATTTTCATCGCCATTTTCATCGCCATTTTCATCGCCATTTTCATCGCCATTTTTAGAACTTATTTTTTTATCATTTTCCATTATAGGAAAGACCACTTTTATAAAATGATCTGATATTTCAAATATATCTTTTTCATATGAATTTAGAATACGACTCATACCTGACCCCAACTGTTCCACTAATCCCAAATCTTTAAATACTCTCATTAATTCACGATTACGTGGCATACTGCTACAGCTGAAAAAATCTTTTTCACTTTGACCAGGAATTAAACCACCATAAGATGTCAAAATAATGCGATCACTGAAAATTTCAAAAACAGGCGGTATTTCTTTAGAAAAATCATTATGGACAATTGCATTTATCAAAGCTTCCCTTAAAGGCAAAGGTTCCACCAGATTTTTTTCTATCCTTTTTGTACTGGTAATCTTTGTCTTTGTCACATTTTCAATTCTCATTTTTTCTAAAACATTATTTGTTGCTTTTATCAAAGAACAATATCCGTATTCTTCATTTTCTATCAAATTTACTTTATCTATGCCCTCATATTTTGCCACTTTGATAGAAACAGCATTTTCATCAGCTAACAAGTATGCAACATAATTATATTTTCCATCAGATGTTAACAATTCTAAACTATTTGCAAAATTATCATTTAACTTCAATCCCCGTTCCTGATAATAAATTTTTAATTGAGCAAAAGTTAAATCTTGTCTTGGCGAAGATACATTTCTTAAAGTAGTATGGATACGTTTTGCATAATATTCATCTATCAATGTGGTACTCATTGGCTGAGTTGATGAACCAATACGCATATAACAACCATTTGGAGACATTCCTTTATTTCTTATATAATAAGGTTTTTCAAGACCACTGGATATCAAAATTTTAATTATGGATATATTATTTATATCTTCTATAACAATATCAAATAATCCTAAAGGAGATGGAAGTATATTATTTTTTATTCGATCCGCTATTTTCAATTGCATTTCATCTAAATTTTCGTTTCTTACAGGATTTCCATTATCATCTATTCCTATATATAAAATTCCGCCTTCCTGATTATTTAAAAATGCAACTATTTCTTTTTCAAGTTTATCATTCAATTTTTCTTTAAATTCTATCCTGTTACTCTCCTTCAGCAAATAATCACCTCAAAATCATTAATCTATAATTACAGTCAATAATGTATTCCATCATATATCACCAATTTTCAAAATAAATTGATGACCTGCTTGTGCATCAGCACAATTTATTATAGTTTATAACTATATTATCTACACATTCAAATAAATCATCAACACAGAAATATCTGCGGGTGATACACCTGATATTCTGGAAGCCTGCCCGATATTTTCCGGCCGGATTTCATTTAACTTCTGTCTTGCTTCTTTTCTTAAATTATGCACATTATTATAATCAATATCCAAAGGAATTCTCTTTTTCTCCAGTTTCTTAAAATGCTCCACCTGAGAACGCTGACGCCTGATATATCCGTCATATTTTAACTCAATATTAATCTGTTCTGCCACATCCTTTGTAAATGATTCTCTATAAAGAGGCATTTCCATTAAAGTTTCCCTCTCTGCATCCAAAGGTGCAACCAGTTCATAGCTAAGCTCCGGACGCTTGATTAAATCTGCCAGAGATGCTGCTGTTTTCAATATGGTGCTTCCATTTTCCTCTAAAAAAGTCTGTACTCCCTTATTTGCACCCACCATCGTTTCTGATAATCTTGCAACTTCTTTTTCAATCAGTTCCCTCTTCTTACAAAAATGTTGATACCTTTCTTCCTCTATCAGACCAATCTCATATCCAATCTCTGTAAGTCTTAAATCCGCATTATCCTGTCTAAGCAGCAGACGGTATTCTGCACGGGAAGTCATCATGCGGTAAGGCTCCTTTGTTTCCTTTGTCACCAGATCATCAATCAATACACCGATATATCCTTCCGAACGATCCAAAACTACAGGTTCCTTTCCCTGTAATTTTCTTGCTGCATTAATTCCTGCCATTAACCCTTGTGCTGCCGCTTCCTCATATCCGGAGCTTCCGTTCATCTGCCCGGCACTAAATAATCCCTCTACTTCTTTAAATTCCAAAGATGGCTTTAACAGCAGGGCACTGATACAATCATATTCTATCGCATATGCATTCCTTACAATTCTCGCATTTTCTAATCCTGGTACACTGCGGTACATGGCATACTGTACATCCTCCGGCAAAGAAGAACTCATTCCTCCAATGTACATTTCATTAGTGAATTCTCCCTCCGGTTCCACAAACACCTGATGTCTGTCCTTATCTGCAAATTTCATCACCTTATCTTCTATGGAAGGACAATATCTTGGTCCGGTTCCCTCAATAGCACCGGAAAATAACGGAGAACGGTCAATATTATCTCTTATGATCATATGAGTCTTCTCATTGGTATAAGTAAGAAAACAACTGATCTGTTCTCTTTTAATACCTTCTTCCGTATTTGTAAAAGAAAATGGAACTATCGTTTCATCTCCTTTTTGCTCCTCCATCTTTGAAAAATCAATACTTCTTTTATCAATTCTGGCAGGTGTTCCCGTCTTAAACCGACGAAGTGGAATTCCTGCATTTAACATAGAATCTGATAAATACGTAGCAGCAGATAATCCATTAGGACCAGTATGATTCACCACATCTCCATAGATGCATCTGGCATTTAAATACACACCTGTACAAAGAATTACTGTTTTTGCATAATAAGAAGCACCTGATTTGGTACGGACTCCGCAAATCTTCTGTTTTACATTATTCCCAGATTTTTTTAGACCATCTGTATTCTCTTCTACAATATTATTTTCTACTACTTCATTATCTGCATTTGATATATTTTCTATAATCAGCTCAGAAACCTCTGCCTGCCGTAACGTCAAATGTTCTGTATTCTCCATCGTCATCCGCATATTACGGGTATACTCTGCCTTATCTGCCTGGGCACGAAGAGAATGCACGGCAGGTCCCTTAGAACGGTTTAACATTTTAGACTGAATATAAGTCTTATCTATATTTTTTCCCATCTCACCGCCAAGGGCATCCACTTCCCTTACCAAATGACCTTTTGATGATCCTCCGATATTCGGATTACAGGGCATCATTGCCACACTATCCATACTGACTGTAAAAATAATTGTTTCCTGTCCCATTCTTGCCAATGCCAATGCAGCTTCACAACCGGCATGACCGGCACCTACCACAACTGCATCATATGTTTCTTCTATTGTATTCATAATTTCTGCCTCCAGATTGATAACCAGCTTTTCTCTGCAACAATGATTACCTGATTTGCTCTATCTATATTCTTTACTGAATATCCTGTATTTGTCCATTAAATCTTACTTATTATACTCTAATTTCCTATTAGTGTATAGAAAATTGTGATATTATTCATATGTAAGGTAACCTCTTGGAAATAGAAAGATTCACAATTGCACATCAATCAAAAAAATTAAAGATAAAGTCTGAATCCAATATGTACTCTGGATTTTTGCATCAAATGTCCAATATGGAATATATATTCCACGTACATCAGATATTTGAAATTTATTTTTAAAGGAAGAGGAGCACAGCTTCTTCTTATTCAGCCATTTTTTAATATAATTTTTTAAATCTTCCTGTCCTATTTTAAAAGGAATAACACCATCTGGTTCTAATGCATCTTCATTTTTTTGAATCAACTGGCTAGAACCACAAAATTCACAAATCAATATTATTTTTGATGAATTGATAAAAGACTGTGCACCACAGGATTTACACACAATTACCCTTTTTTCAAAATCCTGATTATTGCGATTCATCTGTTTATGCAAAATATCTTCTTCTATTACTTCTGTATCATAATAAGCTATTTTTACCGAATATTAGAAATATAGACAAATCAGACTGGAAGAAGGAGTATCCAGCTTCATAATTCCTGAACAATTAGGACATTTTGTATCCTTTATTTTATCAATTTCTGTATTTTCTTTCTTTTTATCTGATTCGTAAATCCTCATATATTTTTTAATCCTCTCCTTTATTACCACGTTTCTCAAATCTATTTTTTCATTGTTTTTATCAATATATTACACATGGAATAACCTATCCTTTTGCAATATTTTATTTACAATGGAGAGAAAATTATCTAAATCCCTTCGTATATTAGCACGGCTTTCTTCTAACCGTTTTTTACCATACATTGTTTTTTTAATTTCAAAAGCATCCTATACTTTCTATTTTCCCATACAAAATTCCCTGAAAATCGTATCTACTAGATCATCCTCTACAGCTTCGCCAATAATATATCCAAGTCTCTCATAGGCTGCCATCATATCTATGGAATAAAAATCTTCCGGCATATCATCCGCTATACTTTTTCTCACCAATTGGATACTTCTAAGGGATTCTTCAAGAGCTTCCTTATGCCGCATATTGGTAATATACACTTCATCATTATAAGAGAGGGAACCATGAAAAAACATATCATTTAATAATTTGTAAAAATCTTCAAATCCTGTCTGTTCTTTTGCACTGATATCAATAATCGGCTTATCTAAACGTGATAAAATTTCCTCCTTTTTTACCACATAATCTAAATCAGATTTATTCCGTAAAATAATAACCTGTTTATCCTGAATTTTATCCATAATCTGAAAATCATTTTCATCCAGTGTAACAGAAGCATCAATAATAAATAAGATCAAATCGGCTTCTTCCATGGCTTCTATAGATTTATCCACACCAATTTTTTCTACTACATCATCTGTATTCCTGATACCCGCAGTATCCACAATATTTAAAGGAATCCCATGAATAGAAATAAATTCTTCTAAAGTATCTCTGGTAGTTCCGGCAATATCTGTTACTATAGCACGTTCTTTTCCTATCATTACATTTAATATAGAAGACTTTCCTGCATTTGGTTTACCGAGAATAACGGTATGGATACCTTCTTTCATTATTTTTCCATCTTCAGCAGTCTGAATTAAATGAGAGATTTCCTTCTCCATTTCCATAAGCAATTCATCTAAGGTATCTGAAAATCCATCCAGATCATAATGCTCCGGATCATCTAAAGCAGACTCTATATAAGCAATATTATGAATCAATTTTCCCCGCAGATTCTCAATTTTTTCTTTCAAACTTCCTTTCAACTGGGATAATGCTGTTTTTACTGCCAGATCACTTTTAGCGGAAACCAAATCCATAACAGACTCTGCCTGGGATAAATCAATCCTGCCATTTAAAAAAGCACGTTTTGTAAATTCACCGGGTTCGGCCAGTCTTGCTCCATTTCTCAATAATAAATGAAGAATCTGCTTCATAACCTGTGTGCCGCCATGACAATTGATTTCTACCACATCTTCCTTTGTATAAGTAGAAGGTGCTCTCATGACCAAAACAATCACTTCATCAATTACTTTTTCTATATTATTGTTCTTTTCCAAACCAGTATTTTCTATTATATTGCCATAAGCAGCTGTATAAGAAGAAAGATTCCTAATCTCTTTTCCCTTTTTATTTGGTATAAAAATAGAATCTGCTATTTCTATAGCCTGCTTCCCACTTACCCGGATGATGCCAATTCCACCCTGATTCATTCCCGTTGCCACTGCTGCAATGGTATCTGAAATATTAATCATTCTATATTCCTCTTTTCATAAATATCAATTGTAATAGAATCTATTTCATTAAACATTTTATCATAATCACCTACCAATTTTACTTCTTTCATTATCTTCTGAATCAAAATTTATTATACTCTACTTTTTATAAAGTGTATAGAAATTATTATCCATAAATAATAAATAAAAAATAAATCATAAAAAAAACAGCTGTAATAAAATTATTTAATACAGCTGCTTTTCTTTATATCATAGTAACATTCCTATTTTTTCAAATATACAACTACCTTACGGTAAGGCTCTTCTCCTTCGCTTCTGGTAGCAACATATTTATCATTTTGAAGTGCTGAATGAATAATTCTTCTCTCATAAGGATTCATTGGTTCCAGTGTAACACTTCTTCTGCTTCTCTTAACCTTAAATGCAATATTTTTTGCCAGATTTTCTAATGTATCTTTTCTTCTTGCCCGATAATTTTCTGTATCTAATTTTACACGGATATAAGCTTCGCTTTCCTTATTTACAAATAAACTGATCAGATACTGCAATGCATCCAGAGTCTGTCCTCTTTTACCGATCAAAATACCCATTTCCGGACCTTCCAAATTGATATTCATATTATTACTCTCTTCATTATAGTCAATAGAAATTTCTGTTTCAATATCCATTGCCTTAAATAATACATCAAGATATTCCTTTGTTTTATCTACTATTGTTTTTTCCTGTTCTGTCTTCTTCGCTTTTATGACAGCAGGTTTTGCACCAATACCTAAAAATCCGGAAGAACCTTTATCAATTACTTCATATTCCAATTCCGAACTAATAATCCCAAGCTCCACTGATGCTGCTGTAACTGCTTCTTCTACTGTTTTTCCCTTAAATTCCATGTAACTCATTTTATTTTTCCTCCTTTTTTCCGTTATTATCATTATAATAATTTAACATTATATTTGCTTTTGCACCTATACTGCCATCTTTATATTGTTTATTTTGTCTGCTATCAGAAGCTTTTTTTGCTTCTTCGGAAGGAACATAATTTTTTAATGATGCAGCAGAATTTCTTCTCATTGCTTCACGTTTTTGAAGTTCTTCCTGAGCCTCCGCAGACTGATCCATCATTCTTTCCATAAATGATTTCTTATTTCCTTTTTTCTTACGCTTTTCGGCTGCTTTTTCCATTTGTTTTTGCAAAATAGCATCCATATCCGTATGATCATAATAGAAATTAATGATCAGCTGTGTCAAAAGTGAAATCAATGCACTGATTGACCAGTAAATACCAATACCTGCCGGTAAAGAAATACAAACAAAAATTGACATAAGAGGCATTGTAATCTGCATACTCTTCATCATCGTATTTGTAGTCTGATCACCCTGTTGGGCACCGGAAGTAAATTTCATAGACATATAATTAAACAATGCAGAAGAAATCGGTATCAAAAGTGCCCAGCTTAATTTATAACCAGGAGCCTCCGAAATATTAATTCCAAGTATAAAAGAATGAATCTGGTCAATTTTATCTACATTTGCAGATAAATCACCAGTAAGTCCAAGAGTATCTAACAACATATTTAAATGAGATACTCCGAAATTGGATATTACATCTATTACATTATTAATACTAATGTCAGCCAAATCTTTAAAATTTCTAATTGCATAACTGGCACCACTGATTTTATTCTCATCTATAAATTCAGTTAAAAACTGCTGTATATCATCTCCCTTACTTATCATGACACCTTCTGCAATGGGAGAATACATATCCTTAATTTTTCCAACATAAGCCGGAATATTCTGAATCACACGGTATAAAGCAAGTATGATCGGAAATTGAATTAAAGTAGGAAGACATCCACTTGTCATGGAAGTTCCATATTTATCATAAACAGCCTGTAATTCCTGCTGCTGCTTTAACATGGATTCCTGATCTTTTCTATCTTTATATTTTTTCTGGATTTTTTGTATCTCAGGCTGAATCACCATATTAATTTTTGTAGATTTCTGTTGTTTAAATGAAAGCGGAAATAAAATCAATTTTACTATAATAGTAAACAAAATAATACAAATACCCAGATTTGCAATTCCATTACTCCCAGCCAATATATTATAAATAAAATCAAGTAATTTACCAAATATCCAGGCGAAGGGTCCTAAAATACCTCCCTGTGCTGTTAAAAACATCAACGATTAAGTCCTCCTTAAGATTTTTTTTGTGGAACCGGATCATAACCACCCTTTGAAAAAGGATTACAACGTAAAATTCTCCAGACAGCAAGCATACTTCCTTTTAATACTCCATGAATCTCTATTGCTTCTATTGCATAAGAGGAACAGGACGGAAAATATTTACAGGTTGCATGTCCTTTTAAAGGTGATAAAAATTTCTTATAAAATTGTATTAAGTGAATGAGAATATATTTAATAATGTTCAAAATTACACCTTATATCGTGCATTTTCCCTAGAATATATATATATGATGCAGCTTAGCCAAATGGAGAAATGCACTTTCCATATCCCAATAATTACGACCTTTAGAATTAACCCTTGCTACCACTACAATATCTTTTCCTTTTATGAGATTATGTTGCTGTAAGCGGTAAACTTCCCTAATCAATCTGGTGATACGATGTCTGACAATACTATTGCCTACTTTCTTACTAACAGATATCCCAAGTCTGTTAATCTCCAAATTATTGTCTGTTATATACATAACAAGGTATTTGTTTGCGTAGGATTTACCCTGTTTATATACATTTCCAAATTCTAAACTGTTCTTCAAAGAAATAAATTGTTTCATTTTTTAATGATCCCTGACAAAGAAAAAGGTCACAAACCTGTGACCTATGCTGATAAACGCTTTCTACCTTTAGCACGTCTTGCGGCCAACACTTTTCTACCATTTGATGTGCTCATTCTTTTTCTAAAACCATGAACCTTAGATCTTTGTCTTTTCTTAGGCTGAAATGTCATCTTCATTTTCAAATACACCTCCTTCTTTTTGAAAACATCTATCCCATTATATTTAAAAACCCCTTGTAAGTCAAGCAATTCTTTTGTTTTTTCTTCTAATTACTTTCATATACAATATATAGTATAGAAGCTTTTATTTTTCACTATTTTTTTTGTGTTTACATAATGTTATCCACAAAAAGTGAATAACTTGTGGATAACTAACCTTTTTTCCTGTGGATTTTATTAAATTTTCCCCATTTTTTCATATTTCTAATCACAGATTAAAGTTTTCCACAATTTATTAATCCCTCTTTTTCCTTGAAAAAAAACGAATTTTATTGTATTATTAATGAGTATGCGTATGCTTACAAGGAAGGAATTTTCAATTATGAAAGAAACTTTAATAAAACAATGGGATAATATATTAAACCTTTTAGAAATAGAATATGATGTATCACACATGATGATCAATACATGGATTCGTGCCCTTTCCATACAAGAGGTAACAGATACTACTATCATATTTGCCA
The DNA here is from genome assembly GCA_910585605.1 of uncultured Lachnospiraceae bacterium. Classification (GTDB taxonomy): domain Bacteria; phylum Bacillota; class Clostridia; order Lachnospirales; family Lachnospiraceae; genus CAG-590. Next base: position 153,641 of record CAJUFL010000001.1, read on the forward strand.
TGGATAAAAAACTTGGAAAAAGAGGAATCGAATTTATAGAAAAGAAAATGTATGATATTTATTTGCAGTCTGCAATTGAAGCAACTTTGAATAAACCATATGAAATACTCTTTTGCGTAGAAGGAGAAGAACTTCCTTCTAAAGAAGAATCTAATAATTCTATAGACGGTCATATCAAACTTTCTTTAGAAAAAAGCAATCTGAATCCAAAATACACATTTGATACTTTTGTAATAGGTGACAATAACCGTCATGCCCATGCGGCCTGTGTCGCAGTTGCAGAGGAACCTTCTTCTGCTTACAATCCATTATTTGTTTATGGAGGTGCAGGACTTGGTAAAACTCATTTAATGCAGGCAATTGCCCATCATATCATTACCCATAATCCTGATTTAAAGGTTTTATATGTATCGAGCGAAACCTTTACCAATGAGGTTATTGAAGCAATCCGTAACAATAAAAATGAAGAATTAAGAGCCAAATACCGTAATCTGGATGTACTGTTAATTGATGATATCCAGTTTGTAATAGGAAAGGATTCTACACAGACTGAATTTTTTAATACATTTAATGACTTATACAACTCTAATAAACAGATTATCATATCCTCAGACAAACCTCCAAAGGAGATAGAAACTTTGGAAGAAAGAATGAGGACCAGATTGGAATGGGGCGTTCCAGTAGACATTCATGCTCCGGATTATGAAACCCGTATGGCTATATTAAAAAGAAAAGCAGAACTGGATCATATTTTTATTTCTGATGAAATATTAGATTATATTGCACAAAATGTTGTATCCAATATCAGAGAACTAGAAGGAGCTTTGAATAAAATCAGCGTTTATTCAAAGCTCGAAAATAAAAAAGGAGAACGTGACCTTACTGTTGAAGATGCAGAAGATATATTAAAGGATCTGATTTCCAAGGACTCACAAAAAGAAATCACACCAGATTTAATTATCAAAATTGTATCTGACCATATGAATATTCCTTATGATGATATTACTTCTTCCAAACGGAGTCAGGATATCGCTACAGCAAGACAGGTTGTCATGTATTTATGCAGAAAATATATAGAACATTATTCCCTGCAGCAGATTGGAGCTGCTGTTGGCGGAAGAGATCATTCTACTGTATTAAACGGTGTTGATAAAATAAAAACCTTAATAGAAAAAGACCCTAACATGAAGTTAACAATCGAAACCATAGAAAAGAAGTTTAATATTAAATAACATATTATCCACAGCACAACGTATTTAATATATTCTCTTTGTGGATAAGCTGTTCTTATCATGTTAAAAACTTTTTAAAAGGAACTTGATAATAAATATTCTTTTCAGATTCATATTTATTTTAAACAATCCTTAAACAATTTTTCAATAGAATACATACACAGTTATAAACACTCTTTTTATATGAAAAAAAGGACTTTTAAGGGGATTTACACAAATCCACATCCCCTATTACTATTACTACTAAATATTATTAATTATTTGTAAAATGGCATTCCGCCTGTTTTACACCGAAAGGAGTTTTACACAATGAAAATAAGCTGTACGAAATCATCATTAATGAATGGTATTAATATTGTTTCAAAAGCAGTATCTACAAAAAGTACAATGACAAACCTCCAATGTATCTTAATTGAATCCAGTCTCAGTGAAATCCGTTTGATTGCTAATGATATTGAATTAGGTATAGAAACTGTTATAGAAGGAACAATTACAGAGGCCGGTAAAATTGCATTGGATGCGAAGCTTCTAAATGATATTGTAAGAAAACTTCCTGAAAGTGAGATCATAATCGAAACCAATGCTAATTGTCAGGCTAATATTCGTTGTGAGCGATCCAAATTTAATATACCAGGAACTTCCGGTGATGATTTCAATTATCTTCCTGAAGTTGAAAAAAATAAATATATCAGTCTTTCACAGTTTACTTTAAAGGAAGTTATCCGTCAGACTATTTTCAGTATTTCAGATCAGGAAAATACTAAGATCATGACAGGAGAATTATTTGAAGTAAATGGAGATGTTCTTAAGGTAGTATCTTTAGATGGACACCGTATATCTATCAGAAAAGTGCAGTTAAAAGAAAGTTTTGAAGGTATGAAAGTTATTGTACCCGGAAAGACTTTAAATGATGTCAGTAAAATTCTCACTGGTGGTGTGGAAGATGAAATTCGTCTTTATGTAACGGATAAACACATATTATTTGAATTTGAACAGACAAAGGTGGTATCCCGTCTGTTAGAAGGTGAATTTTATAGAATTGAACAAATGTTATCTAATGATTACGAAACTAAATTTACTATCAACAAAAAAGAATTTCTGGATTGTATTGACAGATCTTCTCTTTTCATAAAAGAATCAGATAAAAAACCAATTATAATGAATATAGAGAGTTCTAATATTTATTTAAAAATAGATTCTTCTCTTGGATCCATGAATGAAGAGATTGAAATAAAAAAAGAAGGAAAAGATTTAAAAATTGGATTTAATCCCAAATTTCTTATGGATGCATTAAGGGTAATTGATGATGAAGAAGTAGATGTGTATATGGTAAATGCCAAATCTCCGTGCTTTATAAGAAATGAGGATAATAGCTATATTTATCTTATTTTACCTGTAAGTATTGCAGCTTAGGAGAATGGTTATGGAAGAATTAAAATTAAGAGAAAAAGACGAATTTATTAATTTAATACAGCTTTTAAAAGCTATGAATCTGGTGGAATCCGGTGCAATGGCAAAAGAAGTGATTGATGAAGGTCTGGTAAAGGTTGATGGGGAAATAGAATCCAGATACCGTAGAAAATTGTATGATGGTATGATAGTTACATTTAATGGAGAGCAGATTAAGGTTGTTAAGTAAATTCGTTTTGATGAAAGATAAGCAGGAGCAGGTTGGTTTATAAGGTATGATATTATGTATATTAATTCACTAGAACTTAATCATTATAGGAATTATAATGATTTATCAATCACATTTGATGAGGGAATTACAATTCTTTATGGAGATAATGCCCAGGGAAAAACCAACATTTTGGAAGCAATTTACATATCAGGTACAACAAAGTCTCATAGGGGCAGCAAAGACAGGGATATTATACAATTTGGAGAAGAAGAATCACATATAAGGCTTCATCTTACAAAAAATGATGTTGGCCATCGGATTGATATGCATCTTCGTAAAAATAAAAATAAAGGAGTTGCAGTGGATGGACAAAGTATTAAAAAGAGTGGGGAATTATTTGGAATTATCCATATGATATTTTTTTCTCCGGAGGATTTGAGTATTATAAAGAATGCTCCTTCTGAAAGAAGAAGATTCATTAATCTTGAACTCTGTCAGCTTAACAAATTATATTATTATAATTATGTCAATTATAATAAGGCTCTGAATCAGAGAAATTCTTTACTTAAGCAAATATCTTTTAATACCAATCTTAAAGATACGTTAGATATGTGGGATATGTATCTTATAAAATATGGAAAATGCATTATAGAAGAAAGAGAATCTTTTATTAGGAATCTCAATCAAATTGTAAAAGAAATACATTATCATTTAACTGGTGGAAAAGAATCTATTGAAATTGGATATGAAAAAAATGTCAGTATCGATGACTATGAAAATATGATGTTTCATAAACGAGATATGGATTTGAAATATCAGTCTACACAGGTAGGACCACACAGGGATGATATGTGTTTTTATATTAACGGAATTGATGTAAGAAAATTCGGTTCTCAGGGACAACAAAGGACTGCGGCTCTTTCTTTAAAATTAGCAGAAATAGAAATAGTCAAGTCCATGATTCATGATACTCCGATCTTATTATTAGATGATGTAATGAGTGAATTGGATAGTAACCGAAGAAATTACCTGTTGGATAATATAAAAGATATACAAACTATTGTAACTTGTACAGGATATGATGATTTTATAAAATCAAGACTTCATATTAATAGAATTTACAAGGTAACAAACGGAACAGTTGATATTTTTAATATAAGTTCAAAGTAAGAAATTTGGCTTTATATAAAAACTTCAGTATTATTTCGTTTTATATATAAATTAATTTTTATGGATGAATTATTAGGAGGAAAAAAATGGGAAAGAAAGATGAGCAGGAATATGGTGCCGAACAGATTCAAATCTTAGAAGGTTTGGAAGCAGTTCGTAAAAGACCTGGTATGTATATTGGTACAACCTCTGAAAAAGGTTTGCATCACCTGGTATATGAGATTGTAGATAATGCAGTAGATGAAGCTTTAGCAGGATTTTGTAACGAAATTACAGTTATGATCAATAAAGATAATTCTGTTACAGTTATAGATAACGGACGTGGTATTCCTACTGGAATTCAAGAAAAAGCGGGAATTCCTGCGGTAGATGTTGTTTTTACAATGCTTCATGCCGGAGGAAAATTTGGCGGTGGTGGATATAAAGTGGCCGGTGGTCTTCACGGAGTAGGAGCTTCTGTTGTAAATGCTCTTTCAGACTGGCTGGAAGTTGAAATCTGTCGTGATGGTAAGGTTCATAAACAGCGTTATGAAAAGGGAAAGGTAATTCATCCATTGGAAGTTACCGGTAATACCAGAAGACGTGGAACAAAGGTAACATTTATGCCGGATGATACAATTTTTGAAACTCTTGAATTTGATTTTGATACATTACGGACAAGACTTCGTGAAATGGCATTTTTGACAAAGGGACTTAAAATTATATTAAGTGATAAACGTGCCGGAAAAGAAAAAGAAAGAGAATTTCACTATGAAGGAGGTATTAATGAATTTGTAGAATATATCAATCGTCATAAAGATCCATTATATGATAAGATTATTTATTGTGAAGGGGAAAAGGACGGAGTTGTAGTAGAAGTTGCTTTGCAGCACAATAATTCTTATAGTGAGTCTGTTTATACTTTTGTAAATAATATCGGTACCATTGAAGGTGGTACACATTTGACAGGTTTCCGTTCTGCTATTACAAAGGTATTTAATGATTATGCAAGAAATAACAAATTACTTAAAGATAACGAAGATAATTTATCAGGTGACGATTTAAGGGAAGGTCTTGCTGCTATTGTCAGTATTAAGATAGGAGATCCCCAGTTTGAAAGCCAGACGAAGATTAAGCTTGGTAACTCTGAGGCAAGGACAGCTGTAGATAGCGTTGTTTCTGAACAGCTTACTTATTTTCTGGAACTCAATCCAAAGGTTGCCAAGATTATTGTAAATAAAGCGATTCAGGCACAAAGAGCAAGAATTGCAGCGCGTAAGGCAAGGGATGTGGCAAGAAAATCTACTTTAAGTGATTCCATGGCATTGCCAGGTAAATTGGCAGATTGTTCCGATAAGAATCCGGAAAATTGTGAAATATATATCGTGGAGGGAGATTCTGCCGGCGGTTCTGCAAAAACAGCCCGTTCCCGTGCTACTCAGGCAATTCTTCCACTTCGTGGTAAAATATTAAATGTAGAAAAGGCAAGAATTGATAAGATATTAGGAAATGAAGAAATTAAGGCAATGATTACTGCCTTTGGTACTGGTATTCATGAGAATTTTGATATTACCAAGCTTCGTTATCATAAGATTATCATTATGACGGATGCGGACGTGGATGGTGCTCATATTGCAACATTACTGCTTACTTTCTTCTATCGGTTTATGCCGGATTTGATTCGTCAGGGATATGTTTATCTGGCACAGCCGCCTCTTTATAAACTGGAGAAAAACAAAAAAGTATGGTATGCCTATAATGATGAGGAATTGGATAATATTTTAAAGGAAATCGGAAGAGATCAAAATAATAAAATACAACGTTATAAAGGTCTTGGAGAAATGGATGCTTCCCAGCTTTGGGAGACTACAATGGATCCTGAGAGCAGAATTTTACTTCGTGTGGCAATTGAAGATGATAATGAAGCAGAAATTGATTTAACCTTTAATACATTAATGGGAGATAAGGTGGAACCGAGACGTGAGTTTATCGAAGAAAATGCAAAGTTTGTAAAAAATCTGGATATTTGATGTAAGGGGACGCTTAGTATTTAAACAAAATAGAAGGAGTAAGGAATGGAAGATAATATTTTTGATAAAGTAAATGAAGTCGATCTGAAAAGAACCATGGAAAATTATTATATAGATTATGCCATGAGTGTTATCGCTTCTCGTGCTTTACCGGATGTAAGAGACGGTTTGAAACCGGTACAAAGAAGAATTTTATATTCTATGATTGAATTAAATAACGGTCCGGACAAGCCTCATCGTAAATGTGCCCGTATTGTCGGTGATACTATGGGTAAGTATCATCCGCATGGAGACAGTTCCATTTATGATGCACTGGTTAAACTGGCACAGGAGTGGAATACCAGATATCCATTAGTAGACGGGCATGGTAATTTTGGTTCCGTGGATGGAGACAGTGCTGCTGCAATGCGTTATACTGAGGCAAGACTTTCTAAGATTTCCATGGAAATGTTAGCGGATATCAATAAAGATACCGTTGACTTTGCACCAAACTTTGATGAGACGGAAAAAGAGCCTGTGGTACTTCCTTCCAGATATCCGAATCTTCTGGTAAATGGTACAGGCGGTATTGCAGTAGGTATGGCAACTAATATTCCGCCTCATAATTTGAGAGAAATTATTCAAGCAGTTGTAAAGATTATTGATAATTACATATTAGAAGACAGGGAAACTGAAGTTGAAGAAATCTTAGAAATCGTTAAAGGTCCGGATTTTCCTACAGGTGCTACTATTTTAGGTCGCCAGGGAATAGAAGATGCGTACCGTACCGGACGTGGTAAAATTAAAATTCGTTCAGTTACGGATATTGAGCCGATGTCGAACGGTAAACAGAGAATAGTGGTAACAGAACTTCCTTATATGGTAAATAAAGCAAGATTAATCCAGAATATTGCAAATCTGGTAAAGGATAAAAAGATTGAAGGGATTTCCGAGCTTCGTGATGAATCTTCCAGAGAAGGTATGCGGATTGCCATTGAATTAAAACGTGATACCAATGCAAATGTTATTCTGAATCAGCTTTATAAGCATACACAATTGCAGGATAGTTTTGGTGTGATCATGCTTGCATTGGTAAATGGTGAACCAAAGGTATTGAATATCTTAGAAATGTTAAAGCATTATCTGGATCACCAAAAAGAAGTTATTACCAGACGTACCAGATTTGAGTTAAATAAGGCAGAAGAACGTGCCCATATTTTGGAAGGTTTATTGATTGCACTTGATAATATTGACCGTGTAATTGAGATTATCCGTGCTTCTAAAAATGTTGGTCAGGCAAAAGAAAATTTAATTAAAGAATTTAAGCTTTCAGATGCCCAGGCTCAGGCAATCGTAGATATGCGTCTGCGTGCTCTTACCGGTCTGGAAAGAGAAAAATTAGAAGCAGAATACAGGGAATTAATGGAACGAATTGCAGAATTAAAGGCTATTCTTGCAGATGAACATAAGTTATTAGGTGTTATCAAAGAAGAAATTTTAATTATTGCTACCAAATATGGTGATGACAGAAGAACTGCAATCGGATTTGATGATGATGATATTACCATTGAGGATCTGATCAAAAAAGAAAATACGGTAATTACCATGACAAAGCTTGGATATATCAAGAGAATGACAGTGGATAATTTTAGGGCACAGCATCGGGGTGGTAAAGGAATCAAGGGTATGCAGACTATAGAAGATGATTTTATAGAAGATTTGTTTATGACCACTACCCATCATTATCTGATGTTCTTTACCAATAGTGGTAAGGTATATCGTATGAAAGCATATGAAATTCCGGAATCAGCCAGAACTACAAGGGGTACAGCAATTGTAAACCTTCTTCAATTAAATCCGGGTGAAAAGATTACAGCGGTGATCGCTCTTAAGAAGTATGAAGAAGGAAAATATCTCTTTATGGTAACAAAGAATGGTATTGTAAAGAAAACTCCAATTATGGATTATGCCAATGTCCGTAAATCAGGACTTGCTGCCATTACATTAAAGGATGGGGATGAACTGATTGAAGTAAAGGCTACAGATAATACCAAGGATATTATTATGGTGACCAAGCTTGGTATGTGTATCCGGTTTAATGAGACAGATGTGAGAAGTACCGGAAGAACTTCTCAGGGTGTAATCGGCATGAATTTATCACCGGGTGATGAGATTATTGGTATGCAGATGGATACCCAGGGAGATGCTTTGTTGATCGTATCCGAAAAGGGTATGGGAAAACGTACCTCCATGGAAGAATTTACACCTCAAAGACGTGGCGGAAAAGGTGTAAAATGTTATAAGATCAATTCTAAGACAGGTAATGTAATAGGAATGAAAGCAGTAAATGATGATAATGAGATTATGCTGATTTCTACAGAAGGTATCGTGATTCGTTTAGAATGTGATTCCATTTCGGAGCTTGGAAGAATTACTTCCGGAGTGAAGCTGATGAAGATGGATGAAGCAAATGATATAACAGTTGCTTCCATCGCAAAAGTCCGTGATAAGTCCCCTGAGGACAGTATTGCGGAATTCGAGGCAGAACAGGCGCAAGAAGAAAAGGAAGAAAAACAATAATTATATGATCTTTATAAGGATTGTCGCATGAAAGTTTTATTATTTTGGTGCGGCAATCTTTTTTTTACCATTAAATACATAGAGACTGAAGAATTATTCAGTAGATTTTTATTTCTTAGCATAGTATAATATAATGAACTAGACTATAATGTGAAAGGCTGGTATTCATATGTATAAAAATCAGGTTTCGTTTCAAAAATCCGATTTTACTATGAAAGAAAATTCGGAATATATGAAAGAACAGAATCAGGAAATTCTTCTTGGAAAAGAAGAAGGATTAGATGTTTCTCTTTATTCTAATCCAGAATTTAACTGGCTTCAAATGGAACAGATTCGAATGGGTATGAAGGATAAAGTAGATGTTTCTATATATGCTGATCCTTCTTATAGTTATGAAACTATGAAGCAGGTCAGACTTTCTTTTTATTCTTCCAATGATCTTATTCCTTATCTAAACAGAGGATTTGTAGATGATGAATTGGAACAGATCAGGCTGGCTTTGGAAGATGATCTTCCTATTGACACATGGCTGACTGATGATATGTATGTTCAGCAGATTTATGAAATTAGAATAGGTTTATATGAAGGACTGGATGTTTCTGTATATGCTGATTCCAAATATAATTGGATGCAGATGCAGGAAATCCGCCTTGGACTGGAAAAAAAGCTAAAGGTTTCTGTTTATACAAATTGTTTATTTAATCATTGGCAGATGCAGGAAATCCGTCTTGGGTTAGAAGCAGGGTTGGATGTAAAATCTTATGCCAAACTGATTTTTTCCAGTACGGATATGAAGAAAAAGCGGGAAGCTCTTTTAAAGGATAAAACAGCAAATCATCCTGTTGCTGATAAACTGGGTATAAATATTAGATCTATAGCTAAGAAAGAATTCAGTATTTTTGTAGAGGATGACGGAACAAAAGCTTTTGCATTTATTCCATGGATTGCAGGTAATATAGTTACAGAAGAAGACATTCATGAAGCACTTGCAACACGTGGAATTACGATCGGAATCAAAGAGGAAGCCATTATCGATATGATTAAGCAAAGAAGAATGAATGAGAAAATATTGATTGCAGAAGGAACGCCTGCCAAGACCGGTGAGAATGGCTGGTATGAATTTTTTGTCCGGCTTGATCTGCCCCGTATTCCAGCACCGCTCCCTGACGGAGGTGTTGATTATGTCAATATAGAAGCTTTTGAGATGGTGGATGAAGGAGAAAAAATTGCTGTATATCATCCTGCCCAGAAAGGAACAGATGGTCAGAATATTTTTGGAGAAGTACTTCACGCTAATAACGGTATCGAAAAGAAGCCGTTAAAAGGAAAAGGATTCATCATTGATTCTGACGGAGTAACGTATTTTTCAAAAATGAATGGAAAGTTTGAATATATAAACGGTCAGATTATTATTTCAAATATGATCGTCGTGCGTGAGGATGTCACAGCCGTCACAGGCAAACTGGAGGTGGATGGTTCCGTTTATGTAGTCGGAAGTGTTTATTCAGGTGGTCATATTGAAGCAACAGGGGATATTATTGTTGAGCATAATGTAGAAGCGGGCAGGTTGATTGCCGGTGGTAATATTATGATAAAAAAGGGAAGCTGTTCCAAGCATGACTGTTTTATTGAGGCAAAAGGAGAAGTTTCCGGCAGTTTTTTTGAAGCTGCTAATATTGATGCAGAAGGTAACGTGAAAGCAAACTATATTATGAACAGTAATATTAATACGATGGGAAAAGTGATTGTTTCCGGCAGTAAAGGTATGCTTCTCGGTGGCAGGGTCTGTGCAGTAATGGGTGTAGATACTTATAACCTGGGAAACAAATCTCATATAAAAACATATCTGGAAATAGGAAAAAATGAGCTTTACCATAGAAAACAGGCTATGTTTGCAAAGAAGAGAGATCAGATTTTAAGTGAATTATCAATGCTTGAAGAAAAATGGAATAAGATTTTGAAAAATCTTCCCCCGGATAAAGAACAGGCAATGGAACTGGTCAAAAAACTGAATGCTGCGATTGTAACTAAAGATCATGAATTAGCTGATCTGGATGCAGATGTATCTAAGCTGGCCAATATTACTGATCAGGATATGAAAGCAGTTATTGTAAGAGGCAACGCATATGAAGGAAGCAGTATTGAGATTAATACCATAAAATATATGCTTTCAACACATGTAAGCAGAATTATATTTAAGCTAAAAAATAATAGTGTTGTAATGGTCAGATTATAAATAGGAGAAGGAGGTAAGGGTGGGAATGGCACGTGATACGATTTTAATTTTTGAAGATGATGTGGAAAGCCGCAAAAAACTAGCTGAGATATTTCAGGATAAATATAAAGTTTTAGGAGCTTCAGATGAAAGGGAAGGACTTAAAATATTAAGAGAACATGCAACGTCTATTGCGGTTGTCCTGGTAAATCTTATGATACCAGTAAAGGATAATTTTCAAGTAATGCAACGGTTAGGTGAAAAGAAGTTTTTGACGAGAATTCCTTTTATCATGATCACAAGTGAAAAAACGGCGGAATATGAGAAAAAAGGATATGAATGCGGTATGGTAAGTTATATTAAAAAACCGTTTCATTCTGGTATTGTCAGACAACTGGTAGATAATGTAGTTGAAGTATTCCAGTATAAAATGCAGCTTGAAGTTACAGTGAAGAATCAGACTGAAAAGCTGAAAAAACAAAATGAAATGTTAAAAAAGCTGACGGAAAAGCAAAAACATATGAATGAAGTAATTATTAATTCGTTAAGTAATATTGTAGAATTCAGGAATCTGGAATCGGAACAGCATATAAAAAGAATTCGGGAATTATCTATTTGTCTTGGAACAAGTGTAATGAAGCTGTATCCGGAGTATGCACTTACAGAAGAGAAAATCGAAATCATCAGATGGGCATCTTCCCTGCATGATATTGGTAAAATCGTAATTCCAGATAATATTATATTGAAAGCGGGTAAATTGAATGATGATGAATATGAGGTTATCAAATCTCATACGACGAAGGGTGCAGAAATTATAGAAAAACTGATTAATCTGGATAATGAAGTGCTATGTGAGTATGCTTATGATATAGCCAGACATCATCATGAAAAATATGATGGAAATGGTTATCCAGATGGTCTGAAAGGGGAAGAAATCAGTATTGCAGCACAAATTGTTTCACTGGTGGATGTATATGACGCCCTTACTTCAAAGCGGGTTTATAAAGCGGCATATGAAACAGATAAAGCTTTTCAGATGATCATCAATGGTCAAAGCGGAGCGTTTTCGTCCAAGTTATTAAAAGCTTTTACCGAAGTGAGAGAAGACTTTGAAACGATTATAAAAAAATATTGTGATGATTAAAATACACATTGCTTTTAAAAAACAGTCATACTTCTTTAAGCAGCAGAACATAATCTGCTGCTTTTTTATATAATAAATATAGCATTAAAAGAATGAGGTATCTATTATGACTTGTGAAGAAATGATATATAGCAATGATTTTTCAGATTTTATTATTAACTATCAGCAAGATGACAGGGAATCCAGAAAAATATACGAAGGAGGATGCATCAATATTATAAAAGAAAAAATTGCACTGATTCATGTTCCACGTACCCCTGAATATCTCACAAATCTGGAATCTGTTCCTTATTCTTATATTCCTAAATTATATGGATTAATGGATTCCTCTAATATGGAAGCGATAGGAGTAAAACAGATACAAAACCCAAATAATCTTGGATTAAGGGGTAAAAATGTTATAGTTGGTATAATCGATACTGGAATTGATTATACGAATCCTTTATTTTTGGATACAAACGGAAATTCACGAATCGGTGTTATATGGGATCAGACAATCAGAAATCTGGAGAGAAGCAATGAAGTTCCGGTTCCTTATTACGGAACTGCTTTTTCAAAAACACAGATTAATGCTGCATTGCAAAGTGAAAATCCATACGATATCGTGCCTTCTAATGATGATGACGGACATGGTACATTTATGTCAGGAATTGCAGCGGGAGGAGTAAATCTTGAAAATGATTTTACCGGAGTGGCAACAGAGGCAGAGATTGCAGTCGTAAAAGTAAAGGAAACGAAAAATTATTTGAGGGAATATTTTGGGATACCGGAAGATATACCAGCCTATCAGGAATCGGATATCATATATGCGGTTGATTATTTAGTGGAATATGCCAGATTAAGAAAGATGCCACTTTCTATTTTTATCGGTATGGGAAGTAGTAATGGAGGACATCTCGGATTGACTTTTTTAGAGAGATATCTGGATTATATATTGGAAAATGTAGGAATTATGGTGAGTGTTTCCGCAGGAAATGAAGGAAGTGAGAGGCTTCATTATTCCGGACAAATGGATGAGGATACAGGAACCCAGCAGGTTGAAATTAATGTAGATGAGGGGCAGGAGGTTCTTACAATGGAATTTTGGGGAGATGCACCAACCACTTTTTCAATTGGCATTGTATCTCCACAGGGTGACCAGATTGAGCGGGTTTTGCCAAGATTCGGACAGGAAGAACTGGTATGGCTTCCGATTGCAAAATCAACCATTTACGTGGCATATCAATTAATAGAAACCTTTTCTGGTGATGAACTAATTTTTATACGTATAACAAATCCTACACCGGGAATATGGCGTTTTATCGTATATGCAGAAGGGAATAATCCCAAATCTTTTAATATGTGGATGCCCCTTCGTCAGTTTCTAAGACCAGAGACTTATTTTTTAAAAGCAGATCCTGACAATACCATTACAATTCCGGGAAATTCTGAGCTGGTCATGACGATGACAGCCTATAATCATTTAAACGGAAGTATATATTCAGAGGCAAGCAGAGGATATTATTCCAGAATACAGATGAAGCCGGATTTAACGGCACCTGGAGTGAATATTATGGGACCGGGACGCAGGAATAATTTTGTGACAAAATCTGGTACTTCAGTGGCTGCTGCCCATAGTGCCGGAATTATGGCACTTTTTTTACAATGGAATATAGAAAATTATAGTGTAAATGTATTTTTTGCTATGCAGATTAAGAATTTTTTTATAAAAAATGCAATCCGTAACCCGAATATCAACTATCCGAATGAAGTATGGGGATATGGTATTATCAATGCAGAGCATGTCTTTGACAGCTTCCGGGTAACCAATTTTCCGATATAAAATTTGTTATTCAAAGGAGGCTAATAAGACTTTGATACATTTTTGTAACAAATATGATATAAACTCTTAAATATCCAAACGAGTGCAGTAAAAAGTGCTGTATTTGAGAAGTATTCGCTGGTAAAAAGGAGGGTATATATTATGGGGAGAAAAATGTATGGAAAAGCAATGACAATAATTATGATGATATCTATGATTTTATCTATCGCTTCTTGTGGGAAAAATCAGGAGCAACAGGGTCAAAATGAAAAAAAAGAAGAAAATCATGAAAAAAAACCTGCAAATGGAGTGATATATGAAGAAAAGGATATACATTTAGAAAATATAAAAGGAAAAATCACTATATTTAGGATAAAAGAAGATAAGATTTATTTTATTGCTGAACAATCTTCTACACAAGATAATGAAGGAGAAGAAGTGCAGGAATATAAATCTGTTTTAAATTTGTATAAGGCTGATCAGAATGGAGAAGGATTAAAGGAAATATATACTTTTGAAATCAATGAAAATCAAGGTATTTATGATATTATGGTAAATAGTTCACAGGAAATCCTGCTTGCTGTTTCAACATTTGATAATAAAACAGGGAGCTCTAATTTTACAATTTTAAAGATAGATGAAAATGGCAGGGAATTGGAAAATGAAGATATTACTGAAAACCTGAAGGCTACAGGAGAATCCCATGTTAATAGCTTTCTTCTGGATTCTGAGGACAGAATGATTATTTCTGTAGAAAATGAGGTCAAAGTACTGGATGAGAATTATAAGCTTATTCATACAATAAAAGGTGATATATCATTGGCCCGTGGCCTCGCATTCTCAAAGGATGGTAAAATAATATGCGGAGGAGTTAATCAGGCAAATAGTACAGTGGTAATAGAATTAGATATAGAAGAAGAACAATGGGGAGAAACTTATAATATAGATTCTCAGGATGTTTATGATTTACTGGATGGAAAAGAATATGATTTTTACTATAAGTATGATGATGGAATTTACGGATATAATACTATTGATAAAAGCAGTATAAAAGTTATGGATTTCTTTGATTCGAATATTAATCCGGGTTTTAGTGACAGTATTATTCCAATCGGAGAGGAAGAAATGTTAGGGTATTCTTTTGATGAAACTGGTAATTTGTCAAAGATTGTAAAATATGTTAAAGCAGATCATTCTGTAGATGTGGATAATTGGGTAATTACAGTGGGATTTATGTCTGGCGGTCAGGAAATTAAAAACCATGCAATAGAATTTAATAAAAAAAATAAAAAATATAAGATAGAGATTAAAGATTATTATGATGAGGAAGATCCGGAAGTAAAGATCAATGCCGATATTGCTGCGGGTAATTTTCCAGATATTATTTTTATGGATGAACTTCCTTATGAACAATATGCAGCAAAAGGATTATTAGAAGACCTGACTCCTTATTTTGAAAAGGATTCTGAAATAAATACAAGTGATATGGTTGATTCCGTATTAGAAGCAATTAAGAAAGACGGAAAAATCTATTATTATCCACCGCTTTTTTATATGAATACGCTTGCAGCAAATTCTAAGATTGTAAATAAAAATAGCAAATGGACTTTTCACGATTTAAAGGAAATTATAAAGAATAATGGGACGGAAGCTTTTGGTCCGGTAAGTAAATCAGATTTACTGGATACCTTTTTAAGAGGTGGTTCTTCTGATTTTATAGATTATCAGACAGGAAAATGCAGCTTTGATAGCCAGGATTTCAAGGATATTCTTGAAATCTGTAATAGCAGCAGCAATGAGGAGACAGAATATAATGAAGATTATTTAACTTCTGAAAGATTGATTCATGATGAGAAAATATCACTTTCATTAAGGTATATCACAAACATTGAGGATATATTGATAGATAAACAGTTATTTAATGGAAATCTTGTTTATATTGGATTTCCAGGCAGGGATGAAGGAAAATCTTATTTTGAAATAAAGAGTCCGATCGGTATCTATAGTAAATCTAAAGTAAAGGAAGGTGCGTGGGAATTTATTCGTACTTTTATGACGAAGGAATATCAGGGAAAATTTGATGAATATAATTCCTGCATACCTCTAAGAAAGGATTGTCTTGATATGAAGATCAAACGGGCAATGACGACAGAAACTTATACAGATGAATTAGGACAAGAAGTTACTCCAATTAAATCCAGTATAGACTGGGGAGATATTGTAGTGGATATTGCACCGGCTGATCAAGAGGAAATAAATATGTTTATGGATTTGATCAATCATACAAAAAGGGTATATCATCATAATGAGATTGTAAATAGTATTATTCAGGAGGAAGCAGCTTATTATTTTGCGGGAGAAAAAAATTTAGATGATACTGTGAAAATTATTCAAAACAGAGTGGAAACCTATGTAAATGAAAAACGTTAGCATAACCTCTAAAAAACTATTGATAAATGCCAAAGGAGAGTTTATTATTGATTTATTGTTAATTCGGAAGGAAACATTATATAATAAAATATTATATAAATTCGTTTAAAATCCGGGAAAGGAATATGTTATGATTAAATTGATTGTATCTGATATGGATGGAACTTTATTTAATTCTAATCAGGAAATATCTCCTATGAATCTGGCAGCTATCAGGGAAGCAGAGAAACAAAATGTTCGTTTTATGATTGCTACAGGAAGAAGTGTCGATACGATTGCACCTACTGTTAAGCAATATGATCTGCATTGCGGGCTGATTCTGTTAAACGGAGCGGAAGTAAGGGATGAGCAGAATCATATTATCAATACCATTAATATTGATTATGAAAAAATACCGGAACTTGCCGACATGCTAAACAGGCAGGGATATTTTCCAGAATATATGACAAATAAAGGTCCTCAGTTTTGCGGTACTAAAAAAATGATGGAAGAAAATATGGGATGGCGGATGATGTGCCTTGACCGCAGTCATACTCTTTCTTTTGAAGAAGCAGTGGAATTAGGAAAAAGCAGTGTGTTTCAGCAGTCATTGACAAGAAATGATACTTTAGAAGATATGTTTGCAAAAGAACTTGAAATCCGTAAAATTATTGTATTTAATCCGGATAGGGAATATAATACAAAAAACAGGACAGAATTGGTAGAACGGTTTCCGGATTTATCTATTTTATCTTCTTATCCGGAAAATATTGAAATTAACAGTAAAAATGCCCAGAAAGGTTATGGTCTGTTAAAGGCAATTGAAAAGATGGGGATCGCCAAAGAGGAAGTTGCAGTATTTGGTGATGGATTGAATGATTTTTCTATGTTTGAATTATTTCCGAATGCTTTTGCTCCCGCCAATGCAGAACCGGAAATCAGAAAAAAGGCAAAAGAAGTAATACCTTCGAATAATGATGACGGAGTAGGAAAAAAGATATTTGAATTATTATTTAAGAATAAAGAAGAAGCATTTATATCTTAAGAAAATATAGCAGTTTATACAATTTGTAAGAAGCAGTCTATTGGAAGCAGGAGGACATAATGAGAACAATTCATACAGATGATATTATAAAAAATGTCAAGGAGATGTGTATAGAAGCGAATCTGCATCTGTCAAAGGATATGGCAGATGCAATCAAAAATGCAGAGGAGTCTGAAAACGGAGAATTGGGAAAACAGATTTTAGGGCAGCTGATTGAAAATATGGAGATTGCAGGAAAAGAAGAGATTCCTATCTGTCAGGATACGGGGATGGCTGTTTTCTTTATCAGACTGGGGCAGGATTTACATATTGAAGGTAGGAATCTGACAGATGCTGTTAATGAAGGAGTACGGCAGGGGTATGAAGAAGGATATCTTCGTAAATCTGTTGTGGGAGATCCATTGCTTCGTGAAAATACAAAGGATAATACGCCAGCTGTCATTCATTATGATATCGTACCTGGAGATAAATTAGAAATATTGATTGCTCCAAAGGGATTTGGTTCTGAAAATATGAGCCGGGTTTTTATGTTAAAGCCGGCAGACGGAGCGCAAGGTGTAAAAGAAGCAGTTTTGCAGGCAGTAATGGATGCGGGTCCCAATGCCTGCCCTCCTGTTGTTGTCGGAGTGGGAATAGGGGGTGACTTTGAAAAAGCTGCGATTATGGCAAAAAAAGCATTGACCCGTAATGTAAATAAGGGTTCTGATTTACCACATATCAGGGAGATGGAGAAAGAGCTGCTTGCCAGGATTAATGATTCTGGAATCGGTCCGGGAGGGCTTGGAGGAAAAACAACGGCAATTGCTGTGAATATCGAGACTTACGCTACTCATATTGCAGGTCTTCCGGTAGCAGTCAATATGTGCTGTCATGTAAACCGGCATGTGACGAGAGTATTATAATTTATGCAGAAAATGAAAATAGGCTCTTTATAACCACAGATGCCACTATACCATTGAAAGTGCACTTTGCAGATAAACATATATATTATATAATTTTATGAAATATCAACAGATCAGTACGTTAAAATAAAAATACAAATAACCGTATTACAATAATGTTCTTAAATGGAAACGGAGAAAAGAGATGGAAAGAAAAATCAGTGCGCCCATAAAAAAAGAAGAATTGATTACCCTGCATGCAGGAGATTATGTATACATATCGGGAACTATTTATTCTGCCAGGGATGCAGCACATAAGAGAATGTATGAGACCATGTTGGAAGGAAAAGAAATTCCTTTTAGTTTGGAGGATAATATTATTTATTACCTGGGACCAACTCCTGCAAAAGAGGGACAGGTAATCGGTTCTGCCGGACCAACCACGTCAAGCAGGATGGATAAATATACACCTTTTTTATTGGAAAACGGTCTAAATGGTATGATTGGAAAAGGGAAAAGAAATCAGGAGGTGATAGATGCAATTGTAAAAAACAAGGCGGTTTATTTTGCTGCAGTGGGCGGAGCTGGCGCACTTTTGTCCAAATGTATCAAAAAGTCGGAGATAATTGCTTATGAAGATCTGGGTACGGAAGCAATCCGAAAAATGGAAGTAGAAAACTTTCCAGTTATTGTTGTAATTGATAGTTGTGGTAATAATTTATATGAAACTGCTGTAACGTCTTATAGGAATAATTTGGAAGAACAGTAAATATTTGCAAAAACTGTTTTTTTGGTGCTAGAATAGCGGATAAAAAATAAAAATAATATAGTAAAATTGATTAATTTTTTTGGTTAAATTGCTATTTTTAATGATTTCACATATATTCCATTGTAATAGTGAACAAAGTATGTATTATTAAAGTGTAGGTACTTGGCAAAATATTATATAATGTAAAAAGGAGAGATATTATGAAAAAATCTATGAAAGGGTTTATTGCCATTTTTGTGATGGCAATGGCATTTTATGTAACGGGAATCACTTCCGTTGCAGCAACAGTTACACAGGCGGCTCAGGATAAGAATTCTGTAACGATTACCTGGCCGGCTCAGGATTCTGCAATAGAATATTATGTAGGAATTGGTGCGGATATGCAGACAGCCAGAACTCAGGCAGAGTCGAAAGCGATTACACTTCCGGCAACAACTACCAGCTATACTTTTTCTGGTTTAACGGAAGGTACAAGTTATTACGCATATGTCAGATATAAATATGTGTCAAGAAGTAACAGAACTTACGAGGGTTCAGTTGGTTACGAGGAGATTACGACTGTTCCAGGTAAGGTTACAGGTGTTAATCAGTCAAAATGGTGGTATTATGCAAAAAGTGTTGCTTTTAAATGGAATGCCCAAGGTTCAGTAGGTACAACGAGATATGAGTATGTAGTTAGAGATAATAAAAATAAAGTATTAAAAACAGATGATACCTCAAGTAGTGAAGGTAGATTTAGCAGTGTAAAAAATAATAAATTATATAAACTACAAGTTCGTGCATATGTTACAATAAATGGACAAAAAATATATGGCGAATGGTCAGATACAGCTTATCTGTTTACACAGCCTATGGTTAAAAAAGCCTATGTTAGTGGCAATAAATTAAAGATTTCATGGGAAAAGATTGATGGTATGACCGGTTATGATGTGTATGTGTCTACAAAAGAAAAAACAGGTTATAAGAAAGTAAAATCCCTGAGTAAGTCAAAAGGATCACTTACTGTATCCAAGTTAAAGGGTAAGAAGTTTAGCAAAAAGAAAAAATATTTTATTTATATTGTAGGTAAGAAAAAAGTTGGAAAAATCACTTATACAAGCGGTAGACATTATACCTATGAAGTAAAACAGAAAAAATTGAACTGGACTTTTGATTAAGGCAAAAAATATAGAACATGTACAACACAGGTTCGTATTCCAGACCAGACAGCAAATTATACTCGTTAATAAAAGAGCAATGTTAAAAAAATAAAAAGTATTAATTGCTAATATAAATAAAAAGTAATATAATAAAGAATGATATGAAATTTATTTATTAAGGAGGATTTAAAAAATGAAGAAACATGTTAAAATGATTTTAACAGCATTATTATTTGTTTTTGTACTGACACCAGCAGTAAAAGCAAATGCTGCTGTTGTTACACCAGCTACTCCGGGTGGACTTGGTATCTATTCTCAGGAGGGAAGTAAAGTAGGCTTAGTTTGGAATTTGGATAATAATTTACCTAATTATAGCTCAGCTTACATTGATTTTGGATTTGAGGTAACTGTTACAACATTGAAGAATAAGTCAATTGCTGTTATTGATAAGAATACGGCTTATAATTCTTATGATTCAGATTTTGGAACAAAGGATAATAAAGTAATGTTAATTGTGAATAATTCCAAGCTGAAGACACAGGGATTCAAATTTAAAGTAAGATCGTATGTATATGATGAGAATCAGCAAAAGGTTTATAGTGCTTATTCTGCTGAAAAAGTTATTATTCCAAGACCAACTATTAAGAGTAAGAAGATGGTGGGTAATAAAGTAAAGCTTACATTTAATAAGGTGACAGGAGCAAAAAATTATACGATTTATCTGTCTTCCAATAATGGTAAGAGTTTCAAGAAAATCGGAACTACCAAAAAGACGACTTATACGATCACTAAAAAGTTAAAAAGATATACAAATTATTATGTATATGTACAGGCAAACGGAGTAAAATATAAAGGCAAGAAAAATAATTCTACCAAGCCTATGGATAAAGGTTCAAATAGTTCAGGATTTTATATTAGAGTTGTTTACCGTTAAAATTAATATATATAATAATTGTTAAATACAAAATCTGTGTTATAATAAAGTTGGTGCTTATGTACCAACTTTATTTTATATAAAAAGATAAAGTAGATTATTCATTTTAGGAGAACAGAACATGAAATATAAAGCAATATTATTTTTTTTATGCCTTTTATTTTTACCGTGTGTGAATGTGCATGCACAGGAATATACGCTAAAAAGCGGAAAAACAGCACAAGGGACTTATGCTGGAGCAGAGGATTATAATTATTATCAGATTAAGGCTGCTAAAGTAAGTTATTTGCAGATTTCTGCGAAAACCTCTAATAAAAAAGAACTTGTTATTGATATTTGCGATGAGAATAAAGAAATTATTGCATCAGATGTAGCGATTCCACATAATAAAACAGTTTTACATAAAGTAGAAAATAACAAAATATATTATTTAAGAATCAAAGGAACAGAGGGTGTAACTTATAAGATTTCTTATAAAGCGGTTTCAAAAGAATTTGGTACATTAAAATATGCTAAGAAATATAATTATATATTTACAAATGCGTCATTCAATAAAGAAAAGAATCCAATTTTATTAAAAGTAAAGGTCAGCCAACCGGGAATTTTACATTTTATGTGTGATACAGATGATGGTATAACTGTAAAATATTTAAACAGTAAAAAGAAAGCTGTTTCCAAGAATATTTTAATGAATAAAAAAGCGTTGAGTGGGATCGGGGTACAATCAAAGAGATTCTATTACATAAAGATGTGGAAACCGGAAAATACAATTTCAGGAACAACCACAATAAATAATTTAAAGTATCAGATTGACTTTATATCATCTACCAATGGAGATTTAAGAGGTAGGGCAAGAACTTTAGCAAAAGATAAATATATAAAGACTTTAGTACCTGCCGGAACAACAACGGTATCCTGGTATAAATTGAAGGTTACAAAAAAACAAAAACTTTCTATTACAATACAATCTCATATGTTACAGAATAATGGTAAAAATTTGCAGATATATATTTGCAATGCAAGTGGTAAGAAGATTAATAAAAGTCCGATTGTAATAGATGGAGAGGCATCTGCAATATATAAGAAGAAATATGTACTAAAATATCCAGCCACTACTTTTGGAACAACAGCGGCATTTCCAGAGGGAACATATTATTTAAAAGTAGAAAGTAAGACAAAAACTTCATCAGGTTCTTACAGTATAAAATGGAAATAAAATAACAAAAATAGGATCCCCATAATAGTAATTGTTGATAAATTGTTACTTATATGGGGATAACTTTTTAAAAATTGTGCATAACTAAAAAAGCCCTAAAACTAAGGAAAAAAAGGGAAAAAAGCTATTGACAAAAACAATTTGATTTGATACTATAATCAAGCGTTACAACTTAATATAATATTAATTTAGGCATGGAGAAATACTCAAGTGGCTGAAGAGGCGCCCCTGCTAAGGGTGTAGGTCGTTTGCGCGGCGCGAGGGTTCAAATCCCTCTTTCTCCGTTTTTAAAAAATATCTTAATTTTTTATTAAAAAGTGCTTGACACAGGATATTGGTTGTGATAAGATGCTATCTGTTGCGGCGCTGATAAAAGCACAGCAGCAAAGGAAAGAACAATGAAAACTAAATGAAGAATGAACAACAAAACAACCCTGAAAATTCTGAAAAGATTTTCAAGAGA
>CAJUFL010000002.1 GCA_910585605.1 uncultured Lachnospiraceae bacterium
TCTACCAAAAAAACAGCTTTCAACATGAGCCTTTGAAAAGTCTAAGCTGTGGGGATATCATAGGATTCTAAGTGTAGGACTGTCTCATCCGTCGGTACTTAGCTGGCAGTCCGCATAAAATGCGGGCTGGCAGCTTATGTACCGTTACGCATGAGATGGAGCGGAAGCGGGGACGGAACGTGAATCCTGTGATATCTCCACAGCGGACTCCACCACCCCCTCATGTTGAAAGCGTCCCCCTTACTAAGATAAACAAGAATTTAAAAGGGAGCCTGAAGGCTCCCTTAGTACATTTTTATCTGCGGTTATAATTAATAAGACATCCTTTTAAGATAATCTCTCTTTCATCATCCGTTAAATCCCCCAAATGGAAGGTTAACTCTTTCATATCTTTATTTACCACATATGCTTTGATATCATCATTCTTTTCCTTAACAGCTTTGGCGATATCCGGAATAAAGATATAATCATCAATCTCAAATGCATAATCCTCTGGCATCAGAAACGGAAGCATTCCCCAGTTAATCAGATTCGAACGATATCTCTTGGTCGCATACTCCTTTGCTATATTAGCCCATCCACCAAGCACCTTCTGACAGGAAGCCGCCTGCTCTCTGGCAGAACCATCCCCCGGCTTAACTGCAAAAATAGTGGAACCAATACCGGTATTATTATGATTTACTTCCGAAAACTTCCCTTTAATCGTTTCCATAACCGGTTTCATTTCCGGTGCGAAATCACATATGCACTGATCTTCTTCTCTTGCCTTTTCAATCACCTGAACTGCCTTTGCTCTTCCAACATACTCCGGATCTTTGCGTGATAATGTAAACTCAGCCAGCCCCAAAGGATTGGAACGATATGAAGAAGTTTCCCCTGAAGGAATCAATTCATCCGTAGTTGTAACCGGATCATTAATAACGGATGCAACCTTTAAAATCAAATTATCGGTTAATGCTACCATAGCTGGCCAGTCTTTAATATTAGGACCAAATTTAATCTCCACTGTTGGATCTGCTTTTCCAACACCATTGTAAATACGATTCTCATATATTGTCTGGTCAAAGAAATATTTAGGGTTACCAAAATTCACATCTACATCTGTAGCAGCAGTCAGATATCCTTTATTTGCTGCGGTTGCTGCAATGGAACGGGCATCCATTAACGCCACGGAAGAAATCTGTCCGTTCTGAACCTTAGAACCTTCACGGTTCGGGAAATTTCTGGTTGAATGACGGATTGAAAATGCATTATTGGCAGGCGTATCACCAGCACCAAAACAAGGTCCGCAAAAAGCCGTCTTTACAATCGCACCTGTCGCAATCAGATCTGCTAATCTGCCATTCTTAGCCAGTTCCATATAAATCGGAGTAGACGCAGGATACACACTAAGGGTAAACTCATCCGCACCAATGCTTGCACCTTTTAAAATGTCAGCGGCAGCACAGATATTTTCAAATCCACCCCCGGCACAGCCTGCAATAATACCCTGATCTACATATAATCTGCCATTACGCACTTTATCCTTTAATGTAAAATCTACCTTTCCATCTAAGCTCACCAGTGCACGCTTCTCACAATCCTCTAAAATATCCATAAGATTTGCATTCAGCTCTTCAATCGTGTACGTATTGCTTGGATGGAACGGCATGGCTATCATAGGTTTCACCTTGCTTAAATCCACATAAACCATCCCGTCATAATAAGCAACTGCACCAGGATTCAATTCCCTGTAGCTGTCACTTCTGCCATGAATATCGTAGAATTCCTTTATCTCACTATCAGTCTTCCAGATAGAAGATAAACAGGTTGTCTCTGTCGTCATGACATCAATTCCAATTCTATAATCCGCACTTAAATGATCTACTCCCGGACCTACAAATTCCATCACTTTATTCTTTACATAACCATTTGCAAACACCGCTCCGATAATAGCAAGTGCAACGTCCTGAGGACCAACCCCTGCTTCCGGTTTACCATCCAGATAAATACCTACTACACCTGGCATCTTTACATCATAGGTCTGACATAAGAGCTGCTTTACAAGTTCTCCACCGCCTTCTCCAATGGCCATGGTACCAAGTGCTCCGTAACGGGTATGGGAATCCGAACCTAATATCATAGCACCACATTCTGCCAGCATCTCTCTTGCATACTGATGAATAACTGCCTGATGTGGAGGAACATAGACCCCGCCATATTTTTTAGCACAGGTCAGACCAAACATATGGTCATCTTCATTAATTGTCCCGCCCACCGCACATAATGAATTGTGGCAGTTAGTCAGAACATAAGGAATTGGAAATTCCTCAAGACCTGATGCTCTGGCTGTCTGGATAATACCAACAAAAGTAATATCATGTGAAGTTAATTTATCAAATTTGATCTGAAGCTTGTCCATATTATCAGATGTATTATGGGCTTTCAGAATATCATATGCAATCGTATTTTTTGCTGCTTCTTCCTTAGAAACCACACTTCCTATTTTACTCTTTAAAATCTCTTCCTGATTGGCACCATCTTCAATGATATCTGTACCATTTACAAGATAAGCACCACCTTCATATAACTTAATCACACATTCATCCTCCTTGTTATTCATTCATAATAATGTTCTCAATCGAAACACATTGTAGCATAAGACCACAGACATTTCAAGTCAACAACCTTGCTGTAATCAACGGGGCATCAAGCTTGCAACGCTGCCAGGCAGTGGGGTATGTGACCCTCGCAGCAGTCGCTAAATGTGCAGGCACGCACGCTTGGCTCGATGCCCATAGGAATCATTTGCAAGTGCTTCTTCAAAATACAGATCATATATTTCCTTATTTTCTTCCAAAATATGAAGTTTTTGCCTTACAAAGAGATTCCAGCCATTTTGACCTTGGTCGTTTGTGTCCCGGAAAATCCGAATCAGATTTAAGAAAATACCGATACCTTTTCCCATTGTCATCCCATGTCACATCTACGTTATACCAATATTTTCCTATTTTTACCATATTCCATGCGTGATTAATCCCCTTTACATAAATGCACGGTATACCCATCTCCTGCAAAATCCTTTGATATGCCAGAGCATAAGACATACACATTCCTCTTCCCTTTGAAAATGCATGGTATGGATTAAAATAATTACTGTCATACTGTATATGCTCAATCAGATAATCATGCGCCGCTCTGGCTTTGTATGCACTGCTTCCTTTTCCGATTTTTTTAACGATAGATCGGACCTTTTTATCAATATACCGTTCCTGTTTCTTTGTTGTGAGATATCCGAACTGAAACGTTACATATTGCACCTGTATCCCACGAACTGTAATACATGCACCTGAAATGATACCTGTCATATATCCATCCCTTTTAGCAAGCTTGTCAAAAAATTCTGAATATGCATTCTTCTTTTTCTGATATTTTTTGAAATCTTTTGCAATTCCCGGATAGTAAAAACTGATGCAGTTCTCATGATTCCTGATACTCTTTTGCAATTTTTGAATCATCTTTTGCTCATTCTTTACCACTAAAACTTCTTCAGGCAGCGCATATTCCTGTGCATATACATATTCTATCCTTGAAGTTATGTAAATCAAAAGAATAAAAATTAAAAAAATATGATGATTCTGCTGCTTAGTGCAAATACGTGTTTTGTTAACAAATCTAACCATATGACATCCCTCCTGTTTGATACAGTCTCTTAGTTATAAATCCTAACTTATCAGGTTAATGTCATCTTACACTATTTGCTGTCCTTCTTTCAGTACAATAAAAAACTCGCTATTTTTCAAATTTTTGAATATTTGAACATAAATATAGTGCATAAATTCATACTTATTTCAAAAAAACAAATATTTTTTCATGCTTTTTCATATTTCATCCATTGTAATTCATAAAACGCTTTAATATAATATAACACAAGTAATTACTTAATTCTTAACACTTCTAAATTCTAACTATGTTACCGTTTGCAGCCGGATCTATGCAGGCAGCAGACGGTAACATATCTTTTTACCAGTTTTCTGGATTCAAAAAAACAACTGCCCAGAATAATTTATTTCTGAACAGTCACATCAATGATCAACACATTTTAACCTATTATAATACTTTGTTTTTCACTTCATCTGCCGATACTCCAAGATAAACACATAAAGTCATAAATTCATCTGCGGAAAGTTCTTTTCCTTTGGAAACCACACCATTTAAATTAATTCCAATATCATCTTCTATCTTCACTAATGAAATATTATGATCTAATATGTGCTGTAACAAATAATTTTCTGCTTTCATAAGAATGATTCCTCCCTCTTCTACATATAATAGAATACACTGTTAATTTCTATCATTATATTCTATTTTTCGTAGAAATACAATTCATTTTTCTAAATTTCGAAGTAAATTTATTGACAGAAAAAAACAGTTACTATAAGATAAAGTACAGAAAACATATATAATAAAGAAATGGAGATAATTATGAAGAACCCTAATCTTGGAAGAATGTTAAGATATTACAGGAAATCACGCCATTATTCTGTGCAGCAGGTTGTCAACCAGTTGAAAACCGACTACTCTGTATCTATTTCCCCCAAAACAATTTATGGCTGGGAAAACAGTCAAAACCAGCCTTCCGCAGATATGCTTTTAATATTATGTAAAATTTATCAAATCAATAATATATTAGAATCGCTGGGTTATGAAGGAAGCTTAGAACAAGCCCCCCTTGTTCTGTCCGCCGAAGAAAGAGAGCTTGTTCTCAAATACCGCACCCATAAATACTACCATTCCGCAATACACAAACTACTGGATATGGAAAATTAGATGTTAACGATAAAACAAAGGGGCTGCCACATTAAGAAATTATTACGACAGCTTCTTTATTTTTTGAATGGCTCATTTAAAATATCACAGCCTTCCAAGACAAATCTTCCGTTTTCTATAACAGGAATCTCCGTTCCATCCTTATGCACACTGATAATCGCTGCAATCTCATCATAAGGAATTGTGATATCCGTATGACAGTTAAAATAAGCCTGCTCCTCTTCGCTATGACGAAGCAGGGAACATTCATTGTCTTTTGCCACAATCTCCTTGCCATCCGGATTAAACAAACGTATTTCTTCACTATGGCTGTAACAGGTATCTCCCACTGCGAAATGGGGACCCATTTTCTCCACAATCAAAATCGGCAGTTTATACACAATGTCATATGCGTTTGCCATTACATAAGCTGTGGTATTGGTGCCGATGGCAAACTCTCCAATCGGAAGAGTATCCCTGTTAAACAGCACATTTTCCTTAATATATGACTGGTTTTCCGCTTCTGTCTCAAAATTGTCACATGTATAATCTATAATCTTACCATTCTCAAAAGTAAGCATCAGATTTTTAAATTTCAATTCATTCAGATAGACTTCAGATACATTTAATGTCCCTTTTGTTCCTGCAAGTTTTGGAGAAGTAAATACTTCCCCCACCGGTATATTTACATCTGCGGTACAGTTTTCAAAATTGGTCTCCTTGTCCGGATTCTCCAGATCATGCATCTGAACCGTCATATCTGTTTTATTGGTCCCTCCGCCAAGGACTCTAACCTCGACTGCCTTGTCCAGTTCGTCAATGATAATCTGCTGAACCTGCTTATACACCTCATTATTTAATGTATTCACTTCAACAATCTTTGCAAAAATCTCTTCAAAATTCTCCCCAATTTCCGGAACCGGATAAGCAATGATGGTAAAGCTATATTCGCTTTGGGGAATATATTCATTCACAATTTTTGCACTTTCAGAAGCTGCTGTAACAGACAGCTTCTGCTGCTGTTCCGACAATTTCAAATTTTCCTGCTTATTAACCGGCTCAAAAGGATTTTCACCAAAAACCTCCACTACAGCAGGACCTGCATATTCTGCGGCAAGTACTTTTCTTCTTTCATATGCATTCCTAAGTAATGATGTTTTCCGCTCCACAAATGCTTTATCCAAAAACAGAGCTTCATCCATACGATGATCATACTCATACTGCTTATTTGCTGCTGTTCCTTTATAGCCTGATCCCTTATAAATCTTAGAAACCGGCACACGACAGATAACCGGTGTAAGTCCCATTTTTTCAAACTGTCTGATAGCAGCCTTTATCATACGTTCCTGCCCGATAGCATACCGGATATTTACAGTTCTTTTTCTGCTAAGGTCAATTCCGGCAATCTTAAATCCTTCTTCATAGCCATGTGTATAAGTATATGCCATCTCCTCTATTTGTGTTTCTGGCATACTGCTTAAAAAATGAGCCAGACGGATTTCATTTTCTGTAATATATTCCCCATATTGGAACAGATACCGTAAATCAGTCAAATCGCTGTTCATAATAATATCAACAGCAAATGTAAGCGAAGGATCCAGCAGTTCTGCCGTCCTGTAATCAATTGTCTTATCAGCATAATCGCTTACAAAATAATATAATATTTCCCTTAACTCTTTTACTGCGGGAATACCTTCTTCAAAAAGGCAGAGCACTTCCACAAATAATTCTGCATGAATGGTCATATCAAATAAACGTTGTTCAACAGCATAAATGATATCTCCACGCAGCTGTGTATATAAGAAACAAAGCATCTGACCATAGTCATTACCAAGCTTTTTTACTGCATAGGCAGGATTTCCGTAACTCTTTTCATAAGCACCACCATCGTTAAGGATATCACTATATAAAGTCCGGTTATATTCCTGCATTTCCTCAAAGGAAGAATTTCTCATGTCCTCTGTATCCACGTGCTTTTTTAATTCATCCATCATTTTAACAAAACCGGCAGTTTTATGAAAATAATCCAGATACGGTTCTTCTATCCGGGTATCTCCCTCCAAGAATGTCAAAATTCTTCCCATTGCCAGTTCATACCGCTCTGATACACTTTCATTTTCTTCCTTTAACAATTCACGATATCCCAAACTTATTCCTCTTTTCTATTCATTCTTCAAATTGCCCAAATCCCTGTTCTTTTCAACCAGAGACTTTGTATGTCTCCAAAGCGTCTCTGAACCCAGATGGGTGTCAGAATTCCGGTCGATCACCTGGTACATTGCCACCCCGTGCTCTCTCCATGCCCTGCCGCCGGTAATATCATTTAACATAATAGGCTGTATATGGTCAAGCGCCGCAGCAAATTTCGCTTCTGGTGTAATTCCGGCCTCAAACTCTTCCCATATCTTTCGCATTTCTCCTGCCTGATCCTCTGGCAGTATATTAAAAATACGATCTGCTGCCTTCTCCTCTCTTGCCCTTTTGGTCTCATTCCCCTCTGCATCATATGCATAAGTATCCCCTGCATCAATTTCCACAGCATCATGAATCAATACCATTTTTATCACATGCAGTACATTCACTTCTTCATTGGCATACTCGCTAAGCAGCATCGCCATTAATGCCAGATGCCAGGAATGTTCCGCATCGTTCTCATGGCGGCTTGCATCTGCAACATAAGACTGTCTCTCAATATACTTTAACCTGTCCAATTCCAATATGAAATCCAGCTGTTTTTGCAGCCGTTCTTCATCCTTTGTTAGTCTTTCCCCATTCTGCATTTTTATCCACCTGCTTATCTATCAAAAGTCAAATACTCCGTCGCAAACAGCGGAGCAATAAAATAAGTTCTTACATCCAGCCCCAAATATAAAATATCACTGCAACCAATAATGGAATTGTATTTAAAACCCCTGCAATTCTTTTCATTAACAGACCACCGTCCTCTGATTTCCATGCATAAACTGTAAATATGATCCCTAAAACCGCCAGAATCAGACTCCCTATTCCCAACAGTCCTACTGCTGCTGGACCTTTTCCATCATAAAGATAAGATATCAGCAATGCCCCCAACATACAGCATAGCGAAATTCCAGCCAATATACAGGCTATTACTGCATCTGTACTGACGCTCTTTACGCTGTAAGCACTATCCTTAATCATTCCTCTCACTCCTTCTGTTAATCAATAGCAACAGATAGTATACAATAAATCCCAGTAATCCTCCCAGAGTATTTAAAATCAGATCATCCACATCAAACACTCCCACTTTGGCAACCAATTGCAGCAATTCTACACATAAACTGAATAAAAATGTATACCCTACTGCCTGAAACCACCGTATCTTCCGGTCGATCACCCATCTGATCAATGCACCAAAAGGCATAAAAGCAACCACATTTCCTAACAGATTCACCACTACACTAAAAAAATCGATATACTCCCAATACTTAATAAACCTGACAATTTCCCGAAAGGGTATCAGATTATACCGATACTGGCTATACCCATCCATCCTGCCAAATCCGTCGCTCAAAAGTAAAAAATATACCAAAAGTGCCATATAAATTCCAAAACAAATTCTACTTATTATCCTGATTATTCTTCTCTTTTTCACTTTATAAACCTGTCTTTACACTTCTTATTTCCCTTTTACAGAACCCTGTGTTGTCTCTGCCTGTGTATCTGTTGCCTCCGTATCTTCTTCCTGATTAATCTGAATCGTGTTGCTCATTGATAATACTACATGATCGTCTCCTGCCTGGGCAACATATAATTCTCTGCCGCCTTCCAAAGCATCCAGCGGTATCGTCAGCGTCCTGTAATTCATCCATTTTGTTTCTACTGATTTACCATCCACATAGACTCCCGAAAATTCATTAAATCCTTCTCCATAAACCCGGATTTCATTTTTCCAAACTTCGTATCTTTCCACTGTAATGTCACGAATTCCCATTTTCATATCCGTCTGTGGAAATGGATTTTTACCATCAAATGCATAATTATTTCCATAAAGCGTATCATATTCCAACAACTCCATTTTATCCAGATAATACTCCTGATCCTTACTGTTCATATACTTGTTATGGAAATTCTGCATTAATCCACCTTCTAATCCAAGACGGTTAAATATATACGTACTTGCCTGATAAGCAGCCAGATCCTTTTTTTCCGCTTCCAAACCAATGTTATCCCACATAACCCATTCTGTCTGATATAAATCAATCCCCTCCAGGTCTTCCTCCTCAAGATTCAGACTTGGCAGATGATCTCCATACATAAACACAACAGTTGGCTCTCCCATCTTCTCTATCTGCTCGATTAAATCTGCAATCATATTATCTGTTTCTTTGCACATATTGATATAGTACTGCCATGCTGCCTGCTTTTCTAAATCTCCCTCATACTTTCCTTCAAAATGGCAGGTTAAATCCGTAAGTGTTTTTGTATATTTTTTAGGATATCTTCCATGTGCCTGCACAGTAATTGTCGTTATATAATCCCTGCCCTCTGTCTGATTCATGCACTCTATCATAATATCATCCAGTACATTATCTTTTGCCCATCCTCTTGGTGTATAATTAAGCAGATACATATGCTCCATACCGGAAAAAGAATCGAATCCAAGGTTGGAATAATCCACATATCTCTCATAAAAAGTCGCATCATTATTGTGGAATCCCGCTGTTGCATATCCCAAACGCTTTAAATCATAAGCCATACTGTCACAGGTGGTATCCCGCATAACCGTTTTAAACGGATATTCACCTGCACCAAAAAACTGCGTGCTCATCCCTGTCTGAACCTCAAACTCTGTATTGGCAGTACCTGCACCAACTGCCGGCACCCTGAACAGACCCGAAGAATACTTCCGTTTCAATTTAACAAAAGTCGGCATCGGATTCTCTGACGCATAGAAATCCTTCATGTATACCGTATCAAAAATAGACTCCAGCTGAATCACAATGATATTGGGATGTTCTTTTGTTGCCTTTTCATTTTTGTAATAGGAAACATCTTCTTTCCCAATATGATTCTGTTTTACCTGATCAGTATCTTTTGATACATCTGTAGAATGATCTATCACATCAGCATCTTCACTTGTATGCCCGTTTTCTCCCTGTACTTCATTTCCTGCCTCAGTTGTCACGGACTTCTCCTGCTGCTCTGCTTCTTCTTTTGTCAGTAAAACAACCTCACTCTTATCATATTCAAGACCATCTGTAATATCCTTGACAAGCTGTTCATCGTATTCCTTAGGTTTACTGATACCAACGTCAATAATACTGTTGGAAAAACAATATGCAAATCCATAATCATTATAAGCATATGCGAGATTTCCAAAATTATCCGATACAGTCTGCGTTTCCACGGCAACTTTTGTCAGCGTTACTGTCAAAACAATACACATACAGACATATGCAGATGCCCTGAATGGATTTCTCTTATGTTCTGACTTTGGAAGCCTGATATATAAGTATACCAGCAAAGCGACCAGCAGGCAGATTCCTACAATACTTAACCCAATCTGGAACTTAGTCATATACTTGTCCAGCATAGTCATGACATTTCGAATCATTAAAACATCAATAGCAGAAAACGGTGTCGTACGAAAGCAAAGTACAATCCAGTTTGCAAATGCAGAAATAACCCAGGCCGCACAAACAAATACCGTTGCAAAAACCTTTCGTTTCGCAAACAAAACCAGTGAAAGGGTTACAAAAATAATAACTGCATTATACAGGAAAACCAATGGGGACTCCCCGATAAAATTAAATGCCTTTACAAAAGAATGCCTGCTTAGCACTTCTAAAACAAAATTCAGTATACATGCTAACAGCAGATATCCTACAAACGGTATTCTGATCACTTTGATTACCGTCTGTATGCCTTTCCTGTCTGCCAGTTTACGAAAAGGTGCTCCTGCCGCTTTCCATACTCTCCTGACACCATTTTTTACCGTATTCACTTTATCTCTTATATTTTTTATCAAATTCTTCATAGTCTTCTTCTCTATACTCTTTTCTTAATGCAATTCCTATGCTAATATACCATGCTTTCAAAAAAAAGCAAGACTCTTCACAATATTTTAAGATTTCATCCTCTTGTTCTCTTACGATACCTTGTATTGACTATTATATAATTCCGCATAAAATCCGCCCTTATTCAAAAGGTTTTCATGATTTCCCTGTTCAATGATATCCCCATCCTTCATTACCAGAATCACATCTGCTTCTTTTATTGTAGAAAGCCTGTGTGCCACCACAAAGCTTGTCCTTCCTTCCATCAAACGTGCAAAAGCATTTTGCACCCTGATTTCTGTACGGGTATCAATAGATGATGTCGCCTCATCCAAAATCAGCATAGGTGGAAGTTCCAGCATTACCCTTGCAATACACAAAAGCTGTTTCTGCCCCTGGGAAAGATTTCCACCATCCTCACCAATCACCGTATGGTATCCCTGCGGCATTCGTTTAATAAAACTATGTGCATGGCATGCCTTTGCGGCATCCATTATTTCTTCCATGGATGCATTAGGTCTTCCATAAGCAATATTTTCTGCAATCGTACCTGATTTTAACCATGTCTCCTGCAATACCATACCATAATTTCCCCGGAGGCTGTCTCGCGTAATTTTATAGATACTGGTTCCGTTAATAGCAATACTTCCGCTGTCAATATCATAAAAACGCATCAAAAGATTAATTAACGTAGATTTCCCGCAACCGGTAGGACCCACAATTGCAACGCGCTGCCCCTTTTTTACATTAAGATTTAGATCCCTTATCAACGGTTTTTCCTTATCATAAGAAAAAACCACATGATTTAATGTAATGCTGCTTGCCTGTTCTACCTCTTCTCTCGTAAGAACCCTGCTGTCCTCCATATCCGATTCCTCTACCGGCTCATCCATCAGTTCGAATACCCT
This sequence comes from uncultured Lachnospiraceae bacterium, assembly GCA_910585605.1. Lineage (GTDB taxonomy): Bacteria > Bacillota > Clostridia > Lachnospirales > Lachnospiraceae > CAG-590. The sequence goes on from CAJUFL010000002.1 coordinate 11,717, forward strand.
TGCCGCACAGGCAATTGCATTCTGGACTTCAGTAATAACGCCGGAAATCTCATTAAAAGGTTTTGTATATTGATTGGCATAGCTCAAAAAACAAGAAAGCTGACCAACGGTAATTCCACCCTTTACCGCTGCAAAAGCTCCCACAATTCCCACTCCTGCATATACTAATCCATTCACAAAACGGGTCGCTGGATTGGTAATGGAAGAAAAGAAAATTGCCCGCAGACTGTACTTTGAAAGTTCTCCATTAATTTTGTCAAAACGCCGCATGGCATCATCCTCATAACCAAACGCCTGCACAATCTTCTGATTTCCAATCATTTCATCTACTAATGCCGTCATATCCCCCCTGCTTTCAGACTGAAGCCGAAACATATGATAGGTCTTTTTTGCTATAAAGCTTGCGACAAACAATGAAACCGGTGTGATCAGCACCACCACAATAGTAATCCTTAAGTTAATGGACAGCATGAAGAGCAGGGTTCCCAATATTGTAATGATACCTGTAAACAGCTGCGTAAAGCCCATCAACAGACCCTCCGAGAACTGATCCACATCATTTATGATCCGGGATACTACTTCACCATATTGTTTACTGTCTATATATTTTAGCGGCAAATGATTGATTCTCTCAAATACCTGCGTACGGATATCATTCACTACCTGATAGGTAATTCGGTTATTGCATAGGCTCATAAGCCACTGGGTAATAGCTGTGACAAGAACAACCACCGCAAATTTCATCAATAAAGGCTTTAAACCTGTGAAATCTACCATTCCTTCATCTATGATCATATCTATGGCATCTCCCGTCACAATCGGTGCATAGAGAGTTGTCACTACCGTTATAAACGCAAAGAAGAGTGAGAGCCAGACATATCCCCGGTATGGTCTGATAAAAGCAAAAACCCGTTTTATGGTGTTTTTCTGACTTTCCTTTGAAAATGATTCCTTATCTGCCATCCTCTTTCTCCTCCTTTTTTTCCTTTGCAGTATCATCCTGGGATTTCACAATTTCCTGATAAACGTCACATTTTTTCATCAATTCTTCATGGATTCCAATCCCTGCCACAGCACCATCCTCCAGAACAATAATCTGATCAGCCTGCTTGATGGTCGCCGCTCTTTGGGATACAATAAATACAGTCATTCCCTTTGTCTGTTCTTTAATCGCCTTTCGCAACTTTGCATCCGTCGCAAAATCAAGAGCCGATGCGGAATCATCCAGAATTAAAATTTCCGGTTGCCTTATCAGCGCTCTTGCGATTGTCAGACGCTGTCTCTGCCCGCCGGAAAGATTTTTTCCGCCTTGCAGTATTATTTCTTCCAGACCGTCTTTCTTACTGGCAATCACATCTTTCCCCTGAGCGATCTGAATTGCATTTTCCATTTCCTGTTCAGTCGCATCTTCTTTTCCCCACCGGAGATTATCTGCAATAGTTCCGTTAAACAACACTGCTTTTTGCGGTACAACACCAATCCTGTCCCTAAGCTGATGGAAAGAATAATTCTTTACATTTACCTGATCCACAAAAACGTCACCCTCTGTCACATCATAAAACCGGGGAATCAGATTCACCAGCGTAGATTTTCCACACCCGGTTCCTCCGATGATTCCTATCGTCTGTCCTTTTTTTACTGTAAAGGAAACATCTTTTAATACTGGCTCTTTCGCTCCCTGATAGGTAAATGTTACATTTCTAAACTCTACCTTATTCTCCGTCGGCTTCAAATCCACTCCGGTAGGGTGCTCTACGACAGATGCAGACATAGCAAATACTTCTCCCACACGTTTGGAACAGGCTGCTGCCTTGGTCAGCAGAATAATCAGATTCGCAAGCTTCACCAGTTCCACCAGAATCTGCGACATATAGTTTACCAGGGCAATCACCTCTCCCTGAGTAAGATTTCCGATACTTACCTGTACCCCTCCAATCCAGATAATGGCAATAATCGCTGCATTTACAATAATATATGTTACAGGATTCATCATTGCAGAAATCTTACCCACAAAAGTCTGCATCTGCATCAGAACATCACTGCCCTCCCTGTAATCCTGTTTTTCATCCTCCTGTCTGCAAAAAGCACGAATCACCCTTGCCCCTACAAGATTTTCTCTGGTCATCAAAAGTACGTGGTCCAAAGCTTTTTGTACCTTCTGATAAAGTGGTATGGAATACAGCATAATTCCAAAAACCACTACAGATAACAGCGGAATTGCTAAAACAAATACCAGTGCTGCTTTTATATCTACCGTGAATGCCATCACCATGGCACCTACCACTATAAAAGGCGATCTTAAAAACAGACGCAAAAACATATTCACACCAGACTGAAGCTGATTGATATCGTTGGTCATTCTCGTAATCAATGTAGAAGTTCCTGCCTGATCGATCTCTGTATAGGACAAAGAATTGATGTGGGCAAATAAATCCCTTCTTACGCTTTTCCCAAAACCTACAGAAGCTTTTGCCGCAAAATACTGGGCCGTTATGGAACAAACCAGACCCACTATGCCAAGCAGAATCAAAACAGCACCCATTCTTATAATATACGCATTGTTTTGCTCTTTAATCCCTATATCTACAATGGCCGCCATCACAAGTGGTACAAACAATTCAAAACTTGCCTCCAACATTTTAAATAACGGTGCAATAATACTTTCCTTTTTATATTCTCTTAAATAATTAGTAATCTTATACATATTTACTGCTCCTATTTCATCTATCCTTAATTCCGAATTTTGTGGTAATTCCTATTGTGCTGTCCTTCTTTCTTTGGATAATTTACGGATAAATCTTCCTGCTTCTACCCATGCTTCCTTTGCTTCGGGATACAAAAGCAAGCCCATCTGGAATACATGGAACATTCCCCCATACACATGCTCCTTTACCAGCACACCTTTTTCCCTTGCTTTTTTTACCACTTCTAATGTATCACTTAAAAGCATCTCATATTCTCCAACCTGCATAAGCATTGGAGGAAATCCGCTGAAATCTCCGTTTATCGGAGAAATATATGGATTTTCCGGATTTTCCCCTTTATAATAGCCCTCTTTATATACAAGGCTGTCTTTTGTCCCCCCAAAGATCGGATCAATATCAAAATTTTCTTCGTATGACTCCCCGCTTTTGGTAAGATCTGTCCATGCAGACATAGTGATAATCCCTGCTGGAAGCTTCAGTCCATGATTTCTCAAATACAGGCAAAGGGAAAGTGCCAGACCACCGCCTGCGGAATCGCCTGCCACAAACAGTTTTTCCGTATTATATCCCTGATCCAGCACCCATTGATACGCTGCAACTGCATCCTCTAACGCCGCAGGAAACGGATATTCCGGTGCTACACGGTAATCTATACTCAATACATCCATTCCATTGCTTATCTCATTATAAAGTCCTGCCATGTCACGGTATGTATTATGAAGCTTTCCATAATATCCCCCTCCGTGAAGCTGCAAAATAATTCCACCGGCACTTTCTACTCCACCTGATGCATTATCTGGTAATCCATTCCTGTTGTCTCTTTTCTTTAGCAGCTCCATCCTAAAGTTCTCCATCCCGATTACTTCCAGCTGCAAATGTGCCGGACATTCCCATATTTTTTCTCTTTCGCTGAGTTTCATGCGAATTTCTCCGTTTTGTGCCTTATTACCGAACAGGGGAAAATGATTAGCCAGACGCACCATCTTCCTTGCAGTTCTACCCCTGATACTCGTTTTTCGCTCCATCTGTTCTATCCTTCTTATTTTTATTTTATACATGGAATCTGCGTTTCAATTCTCTTGCAAGCTCCCTGTCGCCAAATATGATCGTTCCTAAAAGATACACTCCCGTTACGGCCGTACAGGTTACCGGCAGCATCACATTGGTAATTTTCCCCAGAAAATATAAACTGATAATTCCTACGCTGAATATTGCGATCATCAAAAGTAATAAAGTATAACTGTACCAATGCTGTCTGTTTAACATCATAAGAAAAAACACGATAGCGTCCCCAAACAAAATTACTCCGGGAATTGCCCATTTTAATGACCAGCCTGTCATTCCGGTAAAATAATCAATTCCAAACAGCAGTATCATGGTAAGTGTAAGCTGAAGACCTATTTTGGCGGCATATCCGGCATCATGTTTAATCCAATACACCATGGACAAATAGATATATATCATCGCCACTCCACTGATTCCCGACCACCAGAACCCGCGGGTTGTAAAATAATTAATGATAACCAGACCGATTTCTGCAAGAATAAACAAAAACAAAATCAGACGCATAACGAAATGAAGACGTTTTGTACGCTTGCGCACATCCGGATATGGGGCTCCTGCTCCCAGAATTTTATCCATTTGTGCTTTCTCTTCTTGCGTTATTTCATCCAAAACACTATGGCACAGTGGGCAAACCTCAATATTATCATAGATTACGATATTACAATGTCTGCATTTATTCATAATAGGCACCATTACTTTCTATTGCAACTAAAACTCCGTCTTTTGCAATGATTTGAAAAAAACTTTTCTGGATCGATAAATCCATTAATACGGAACTAAACGTAAAAGTCAGCATTCCGTTATAAGAACAGATACCACCTTTCATGTTCTGGCCCTTGGACATAGATAATGTCACATAAAAATGTTCCACATACTGCTTATATGGTTCCTTTAATTCAATATTGCCTATATTGGTCACCGTAGCGGAGGTTGCCCTGGCAGAAACCCCGTATACCTGTTTCATAACAAAGTTCTTAACCACAAGAGGTACTGCACGCAAAATCCAGTTCTTCTCATTGGACACATTATAAGACATAATATTATTCAAATTCTCTGGTGTAATCTGTTTCTTCAAATCCTCTGCCACAATCTCTAAGACCTCCGAAAATGTATACTTTTCTTTTTCGGGCTTAAAGGTGGCAAACACCATGGCAAAGAAATTTTTCATTGTATGGGAATCATAATATGGTCTTAAATTAACCGGAACGCAGCATCTGACGGGAATTCTGGAAGGCTGTTCCTTCAAATATTCCTTATATACCGCATAAATAAACACTCCCACCAGATACTGATTTATCGTCACACCATGCTTCTTAGCAGCAGCTTTTAACTCATCAACCGGAAAATATCCGTGTACGACTCCCATCTCATCACCTGGAAGCCTCTCTCCATTTAAGGTCAGTGCCTTTTCCGATTTATAGACCTTGGCATGTCCTTTTTTGAAATTCTTCACATAACTGTCTTCCTTGTCCAAAAAAATGCCGGAAGATATCTTATCCTTATCCTCTTTCAAAATATCCGGATATTTCAGGCGAAGATACTGGTATACCAGCTCCTTTAAAAAAGTGATTCCGCCGGCTCCGTCCGTCAGTGCATGGAAAACCTCCAGATTAATGCGGCATTTAAAATATGTCACCCTAAACATATAATGGTTATTTCTGCTCTTATCAATATAAGCACCCGGATGGGAATATTCCTCCCTTACAATAGGTGCCGGACGTGTATTTTCCTCAAAATAATACCAGAATATGCCCATTCTAAGACGCATACGAAATACCGAAAACTGCGGCAGAATCCGGTTTAATGCCTCTTGTAAGAGAACCCGGTCAATCTCTTCTGTCAGAGTGACAGAAATCCGGTACACATTTGTCATATCCTCTGTTGCAATCACCGGAAACAGATTTGCTGTATTATCTAATTTATCCCAGGCAAGCTGCTCTTTTCTAAGACTTTTGCTGTTTCCCTTTTTATTCTCTTTGCTTCTCATTCTACTCTGTCCTTTATTTTTAACCAATTTGATATAAAACTATCCTGTCTAATGCGTAATTCACACAATCTTTTTTAGTATAACATTTATTACCAAAAAAAAAAAGCCATCAACCACATAAACTGTGATTGATGACCGCAAATCCGTCTATCCCTTTCAGCTGATAAATCTGTTCATTATTTATTAATTCTGGAACGCTTTCTCAAAGTCGGATCTAAAATCTTTTTCCGGATACGGATATGTTCCGGTGTAATCTCCAAAAGCTCATCCGTATCAATGAACTCTAAAGCCTGCTCCAGACTTAAAATTCTTGGAGGCGTCAGCTTTAATGCATCATCTGCTCCCGAAGACCGGGTATTCGTCAAATGCTTTGCCTTACACACATTAATTTCAATATCCTCTGCCTTTCCCGTCTGTCCGATTACCATTCCTGCGTATACCTGCTCTCCCGGTCCGATAAACAGTGTTCCCCTGTCCTGTGCATTATAAAGACCATATGTGATAGTCGTTCCCGTCTCAAATGCAATCAGGGAACCCTGATTTCTATAAGTCATGTCTCCCTTATAAGGACCATAGTCATCAAAAATCGTATTGATAATTCCAGTTCCCTTAGTAGAAGTCATAAAATCACCCCTGAAACCTATCAATCCTCTGGCTGGAATATGAAATTCCAAACGCACCGTTCCGTCATGGGCAGGCGTCATTGCCTGTAATTCTCCCTTACGCTCATTTAACATACTGATGATCGTCCCGGAAAACTCCTCTGGTACATCAATGTAGGCAGTCTCCATGGGCTCCAATTTCTTGCCCTTTTCATCTGTCTTATAAATAACTTCTGCCTTGCTTACTGCAAATTCATATCCTTCACGACGCATATTTTCAATCAATACAGACAAATGCAGTTCTCCACGTCCCGATACCTTATAAGTATCCGTCCCCTCTGTTTCTTCCACACGCAAAGAAACATCTGTATTCAGTTCTCGGAACAATCTGTCCCTTAAATGTCTGGACGTTACAAATTTACCCTCTTTTCCGGCAAGAGGCGAATCATTAACCATAAAATTCATGGAAATTGTCGGCTCGGATATCTTCTGGAAAGGAATCGGCTGCGGATTATCCACAGAACATAATGTATCCCCAATATGAATATCTGCGATACCGGAAATCGCCACAATTGCACCAATTCCGGCTTCTTTTGTTTCTACCTTATTCAGTCCCTCAAATTCATACAGCTTTCCAATCTTAACTTTTTTACACTTGCTCTCATCATGAGCATTCACTAAGAGAACCTCCTGATTGAGCTTAAGAATTCCATTATCAACCTTCCCCACACCGATGCGCCCGACGTACTCATTATAATCAATGGTAGAGATTAATACCTGGGTATCCGCATCAGGATCCCCTGTCGGAGCAGGAATATAGTCAATAATAGTCTCAAAAAGAGGCGACATATCCACCGCTTCTTCATCCATACCAGTCTTTGCCACACCATCCTTTGCAGACGCATATACAAACGGGCAGTCAAGCTGTTCATCTGTCGCTTCCAGATCAAGCAAAAGTTCCAGAACTTCTTCTTCTACTTCCTCTACTCTTGCTTCCGGACGGTCAATTTTGTTTACACATACGATTACATGAAGACTTAATTCCAGTGCCTTTTTTAATACAAATTTGGTCTGCGGCATGGCCCCTTCAAAGGCATCTACTACAAGAATCACACCGTTTACCATTTTAAGAACACGTTCCACCTCTCCACCAAAATCCGCATGACCTGGTGTATCAATGATATTAATCTTTGTTCCCTTATAATCTACTGCCGTATTTTTAGAAAGAATCGTGATTCCCCGTTCCCTTTCGATATCATTGGAATCCATGACACGCTCTGCCACTTCCTGATTCTCCCTAAAAACACCGCTTTGTTTTAAAAGTTCATCCACTAAGGTTGTTTTACCATGATCTACATGGGCAATTATCGCTACATTACGAATATCTTCTCTTGAAATCTGCATAATACTTCTTCCTTTACACTTTCAATGCTTTCCATAATAATTTGTACACAACGTTTACAAGTGTAGCACAAAGGACATTAGCTTTCAAGAAATTTTTTCTATAATCAAATTACTGGGGATATTCGATTCTTTTCCCTTCAGTTCCGCTTTTTGCGATTTGCAGCATATTTTCCAAATCAGCAATCAATTCCTTGGAATAATGCTCTGCTTCCCCATAAATTTGCTCTGCCCGGAAATAGTCTTCACAATTCAAGGCCTCTATTACATCTCCGCCAAACTTATGGAACTTCTTGTGCTTAGCACCCAGTGCATTCCATATTGGAAGAATACCCGGTATTTTTGGTGTCAGTGCATAATAAAAATGTCCAAACCCACATTTTGAAGAATCTAACTGTAACGGCATTACTTGCTTTTGCCTCACCATTTTTTCCAAATTAGACAGCCATGTATGATGAGCTGAAATCGCATTATTCACGTAAGAAGCAAATTCTGAATTTTCCAAATGAAAAAACGCATCCTCTGTCATGGTTCCCATCTGCTTCACTGTTTCATCCAATGTTTTTTCGATGTCAACAACCGGTTCTGCCGCCTTTTTCAAATCCTGGCTGACATTTTGCATAAAGTCAGTGCTATCCCGCAGCTGATTCTCCATTTTTGTCATGGAGCCAGTGATTTCCTCACTTACAGATGCAATAGAACTAACCGAATCATTTACTTTAGAAACATTATTTTGGTTTTCACTGTTTAACTCCCATATATTTTCAATCTTTTCCGTCATTGTGCCAAGTGCATCAATGGTACTGCCTGCACTCTTCACACTCTTTTGGGATGCACCCTTTATGCTGTCTACAAGATCCCCCATACTCTGGGTCAGTTTCTGGGTCTCTTCTGCCAATCCGCGAATCTCATTTGCCACAACTGCAAATCCCTTTCCGGCAGTACCTGCTCTTGCAGCCTCAATAGAAGCATTTAATGCCAGTAAATTTGTCTGCATGGAAATATCGTCAATTCCGGCAACAACATTATTCATCTGATTAATAACTGCCAGAAGTTCATCCAGATCTTTCTGCATTTCTCCCGATACCTTAATGGTCTGATTAGAAAGCTCTTTAATCATAGTGAGCTCTCCCTGACTCTGCTCGATCTTTTCATATACCTCCTGCGTCTGCGTGGAGACTTCAACAATAGTATTTGTCAGCTCCTCATGCTGATTGCTGGAGCTGCCACCTGCACTGCCGAAAATAGTTTCGGTAGCTCTTGCTACATCCATTGATATATCCATAATTCTCTCTGTCTGATGCTGCATCATCAGGTCAAGTGAACTAATCTGCATAACTGCCTTAATATTTTTCTCAAATATCTCTGCAAACTGTTTTCTTCCGTCTGACAGTCTGTGGTAAATACTATTTAATTCAGGTTCTTTAGAGTAATCCTCTTTTCGTAATTCTGAAACTGCTCTGGTAAGCTTTTTTCTTTTACTCTCGTTCCCCATATTCATTTCTCCTTTTCTTAAATATTTTACATTTTTAAAAAGGGTTAAATCAGTCCAAAACATTCATGAATTTTACTAATTTAACCCATTTGCTACTACTTGCTATTTTTTTGGTGTCGTCTTCTTTCCGGCTTTTGCAGTTTTACCGCTTTTCGAGACTGACTTTGCTGCTGTTTTCTTTGGTGTATCTTCTTTATAATCATACTTAAATACAGTAACTGACAAAGGTGGCAGATGCATCGCAATAGAATGCTTTTTCCCATTCCATGGCTCATTCGATGCCTTGATCGGCTCTGCATTTAATCTTCCCTGTCCTCCAAATTCTACTGCATCTGAATTCAGAATCTCCGTATAGTTACCAGAACAAGGAACTCCTACAATGAAACCATTCCTGTCTACTGGTGTAAAATTACATACAAACAACAATTGGTCTTTGGCAGTAGAGCCACGGCGGATAAAGGAAATGATACTGCTTTGCGGATCATCGCAGCTAATCCATTCAAATCCCATCTGATCCTGATCATTATAGTACATCGCATCATAGTCATGATATAATGTATTCAATGCTTTTACATAATTCTGAATACCTTTGTGACTCTTTGCATCTTCTCCTTCCATCAGGAACCAGTCAAGGCTTCTTGCCTCACTCCATTCTCTAAGCTGAGCAAACTCCTGACCCATAAATAACAGCTTTTTCCCTGGATGTCCATACATAAATCCATAAGCCGTACGAAGATTTGCAAACTTATCATCATGAAGTCCTGGCATCTTATTGAGCATAGAACATTTCAGATGTACAACCTCATCATGTGAGATAACTAAAATAAAGTTTTCGGAATACGCATACATCAGACTAAAGGTCAGGCGATTATGGTTAAACTGTCTGAAATATGGATCTAACTTCATATATTCCAAAAAATCATTCATCCAGCCCATATTCCATTTGAACAGAAATCCCAGACCATCCATTGTCACCGGTGCGGTAACACCTGCCCAGGAAGTAGATTCCTCTGCTATGACAAATACACCAGGCTCCAGTTCCTCAATGGTCTTATTCAGCTTCATTAACAGCTTAATGGCATCATAATTCTCATTACCACCATCTTCATTTGGCAGCCAGTTACCATCCTGCTTACCATAATCAAGATATAACATGGAAGCAACCGCATCCACACGAAGTGCATCCACATGATACTCTCTTGCCCAGAAAACAGCATTTGCAATCAGGAAATTGGACACCTCATTCCTTCCGAAATCAAATATATAAGTCCCCCAGTCAGGATGCTCCCCTCTTCTGGAATCAGGATGCTCAAATAAAGGCATACCATCAAACTTACCTAAACCATGTGCATCCCTTGGGAAATGTGCCGGTACCCAGTCTAGAATCACACTGATTCCATTCTTATGCATATAATCAACAAAATACATAAAATCTTCCGGATCCCCATATCTTCTGGTAGGGGCATAATAATTGGTCACCTGATATCCCCACGAACCGTCAAAAGGATACTCTGCAATACCCATTAATTCGATATGTGTATACCCCATCTCTTTTACATACTCTGCAACCATATGGGCAAGCTCACGATAACTAAAAAATCCGTTGTCACTGTCCTCTACCTTCTTTTTCCAGGAACCCAGATGTAACTCATAGATTGCCATCGGCTTTCGCATAGCATCCGTTCTGGAAACTTTTTTACGATTTTCAATCCACGCTGTATCCTTCCACCGGTATTTTGTAATGTCCTTTACCACATTCGCATTATCGGGACGGAACTGACAACAGTTTCCAAAAGGATCTGCTTTATAGATGTCTTCTCCAAAACGTGTTAATATATTAAACTTATATACCGCATCTTCTCCCACATCCGGAATAAACAACTCATAGATTCCCGATGTACCCATCATATGCATAGGATGAAGAGCACCATCCCACATATTAAAATCGCCTACCACAGAAACCCTTCTTGCATGGGGTGCCCAGACTGCAAAATACGTACCTGACACACCATCGATCTTCATAGGATGTGCACCTAATTTTTTATAGATATCCCAATGATTTCCTTCCGAAAACAAATATATATCCATAGAACCAATCTGGCTTTCAAAGCTGTAAGGATCCGCAGAAACAACAGTAGAACCATCCTGATAATTTGTTACCAGACGGTATTTACTTCCGGAAAATTTTTTCTTGGGAAGATACAATGCATAAAATCCTCTGTCATCCACTTTCTCCATCTCGTATTCCGTTTTGCCTGTGGGTGCAATTACTTTACAGCTTGCAGAATGCGGTTTGAATGCAGTAATCATCTGACCTTCTCCATAATCATGATTACCTAACAGATGCTTGGGTGCATTGATCTTGCCATCCATTAATTCATCAAAGAGTATCCAATTCATCCACTGTTCAATTTTTACGTTCATAAAAACCTCCCTTAATACGATATACGTATCATCATCTTAATTTGAAGAGTAATCAAAAACCCCGCGGCAGTCGCCAAGGTCATGAAACATGGCTTTGGCTCGTTGCTCGCGGAAATAAATAATTAGCTATATCATACCACTTTTTATAGCTTCTGTAAATGCAATCCAGCAAGATTATAGGCATTTGTCTATTATTAAATACACTCCTTTTTAATGATGGAATAACCGTATTCCCGTAAATGCCATAACCATATCATACTGGTCACAGCACTCAATAACAAGGTCATCCCGGACAGAACCGCCCGGCTGTGCAATATACTTAACACCACTTTTATGCGCTCTTTCAATATTATCTGAAAATGGGAAAAATGCATCCGATCCTAAGGTTACATCCTTATTGCCATCAAGCCATGCTCTTTTCTCTTCTCTGGTAAATACTGCAGGTTTCACCTTAAAACGCTTCTGCCATTCCCCTTCCCGCAGCACATCTTCATACTCGTCTCCAATATAAACATCAATAGCATTATCACGGTCGGCACGTCCCAAGCCATCTACAAACTGTAGCCCTAAGACCTGAGGTGCCTGACGCAGATACCAGTTATCTGCCTTCTGTCCTGCCAGTCTGGTACAATGGATTCTCGACTGCTGACCTGCACCAATGCCAATAGCCTGTCCTGCCTTAACATAGCATACGGAATTTGACTGTGTATACTTCAAAGTAATCAAGGCTATCTTGATGTCGATCAATGCTGACTCCGGAATCTCTTTACACCTCGTTACTATATTAGATAACAGTTCGGCATCAATATTCAGTTCATTTCTTCCCTGTTCAAAAGTAATTCCATATACCTGCTTGCGTTCCAGCTGTTCCGGTACATAATCCGGATCAATCTGAATCACATTATATCCACCTTTTTTCTTTGCCTTTAATAACTCCAAAGCTTCTTCTGTGTATCCTGGTGCAATCACGCCATCGGAAACTTCCCGTTTGATCAGCCTTGCAGTATCGGCATCACAGACATCAGATAACGCAATAAAATCGCCAAAAGAAGACATTCTGTCCGCACCTCTGGCTCTTGCATAAGCACAGGCAAGCGGCGATAATTCTCCCAGATCATCCACCCAGTAAATCTTAGCTAACGTATCATCTAACGGAAGGCCCACTGCGGCTCCGGCAGGAGATACATGTTTAAAGGAGGTCGCAGCAGGAAGACCCGTTGCCTCTTTTAATTCTTTTACAAGCTGCCAGCCGTTAAATGCATCCAGAAAATTAATATAACCCGGTTTGCCATTTAATACTGTGACAGGCAGTTCACTGCCATCCTCCATATATATCCTTGACGGTTTCTGATTTGGATTACATCCATATTTTAATTGAATCTCGTTCATTCTTTTCCTCCTAATCCTATGCTTACATATCTATATTCACATCACTGATTTTTATTTATGATTCTTGTCTCATATTCTCCTGAACAGATATCAATAAACCTGACAAACAAGGATACTTTATTCTCTTCATTCAGGCTGTTCCATATCATATCGGTAAAACTGTCTATATCCCCTTTGATATCCACCCATTTAGGCTCACCTTCAAAACTCGGAAGCGGTTCTTCATTTCTTGCATATGTATGAATAAAACGTCCTTGTCCTGCTTTGGGATTTTCATAAGAAAAGGTATAACGATTACAGGAGTCTGCATCACCCTGATTACTCTTCAAAATTGACATGGAATATGTATACTGCCCATTTGCAACATGCATCACTCCTGAGATACGTGGTGTATAATTGGGTCCATCCGGTTCAAATTCCCTTTTTCTTAAAGACTGCTCAAAAGTTAATTCCTCATCCAATCCTTCATAAACCGTATCTGTCTGATCTCCATTAGTCACAATGGTTTTATTCCCCAGCACCCGGACAGGTGCATAGATGATCAGGCTCGGATCCTCCAGCTTTGCGGGATCAAAAGCCTCCGTCCGGATTCCTTCCCCCTCTGTAACAAACACACGGTTACGGCTATTGGAGCTTCTTCCCATGATAAAATAAGCGGTAACTGCTTTTGTCCCATCTTCCGATCTGCCGATAACAATACCTCGCCCAGGGTATGTATTATTTTTCAACTCTGTCTCTAACGATATCTGTTTCATTCTGATAAGCATCCTCCTTTGAATCAAAATTCAATGACATCATACCGAAATTTTGACATGAATGCAATACCCTATCACCAAAAGTTTTATTAAGCTGTCTCTTCAAACTGGGAATTATAAAGTTCCGCATAAAATCCGTTTACAGCCATAAGCTGGTCATGGCTGCCCTGTTCAATAATATCCCCATCTTTCATAACAAAAATAATATCTGCATCACGAATTGTTGAAAGTCTGTGTGCTATGATAAAACTGGTCCTTCCCTTCATCAGATTATCCATCGCTTTTTGAATCCGTACTTCCGTTCTGGTATCTACAGAAGACGTTGCCTCATCTAAGATTAAAAGTTTTTTATTAGCAAGGATTGCCCTTGCTATAGTAAGCAGCTGCTTTTGCCCCTGAGATACATTTGTCGCTTCTTCATTTAATTCCATCTCATAACCACCTGGCAGTGTCTGGATAAAATGATGTGCATGTGCAGCCCTGGCAGCAGCAATAACCTCTTCATCTGTTGCATCCAGTCTCCCATAACGGATATTTTCCATAATAGTCCCTTTAAACAGCCATGTATCCTGTAATACCATTCCAAAAGCATTTCTAATCTCTGTTTTATCAAATTCCTTTACATTGATACCGTCTATAAAAATATCTCCGGCATTCAAATCATAAAACCTCATCAACAGTTTTACCAGTGTGGTCTTTCCTGCTCCTGTAGGTCCTACAATCGCTATTTTCTGTCCTTCTTTCACCTCTGCCGAAAAATCCTTTAATATGATCTTATCCGGGTAATATCCAAAACATACATGAGAGAAAGTGATATTTCCTTGTACATCTTCCATTTTCTTATCTGTATGGTGTTGCGCCAGAAGAACTTCTTCTTCTTCTCCAAGGAACTCAAAAACCCTCTCTGCTGCTGCCATGGTAGACTGTAACATATTGGAAACCTGTGCCACCTGCTGGATTGGCTGGGTAAACTGTTTTACATACTGGATAAAAGACTGGATATCTCCAACCTCTATCGTTCCTTTCACACTCAGATAGCCACCCAGAATTACCACTCCGACATAGCCGAGATTTCCCACGAAAATCATTACCGGCTGTGCCAGACCTGAAATAAACTGTGATTTCCACGCTGAAGTATACAATTTTTCATTTGTTTCATTAAATTCTTTAAGAACAATTTCTTCCCGTGTAAACAGCTTTACCACATTATGCCCGCCGAAATTCTCCTCAATTTTTCCATTTACATCACCGAGATAATTCTGCTGATCCACAAAATATTTTTGTGAGTGTTTTACGATCATCATGATACCCACAGCAGATACCGGAAGCAATAGCAATGCGATCAAAGTCATCAGAGGCGAAATGCTGAGCATCATAACCAGAATACCAACCAATGTTGCCGCAGCCGATATAAGCTGCGTTACTGACTGATTCAATCCCTGCGTCAATGTATCCACATCATTTGTAATTCGGGAAAGCACGTCACCAAAACTGTGTTTATCATAATAATTCATTGGAAGACGGTTAATTTTTTCTGAAATCTCTCCCCGCATTTTAAATGCCAGTTTCTGAACTATGCCTGTCATAACAAGCCCCTGCATATATCCCATAACCATGGAAACCAGATATAAACCCACCATGATAAGTATGATATGACCAATACGGTCAAAATCAATTCCTGTTCCTCCCTGAAGCTTGCCCACCAGACCATTAAAAATCTCTGTAGTTGCTTTACCTAATACTTTAGGTCCTATAATAGTAAAAACCGTAGATGCTGCCGTAAAAAAGGCAACGATCACCAGTGCCGCATGGTATCTTGAAATATACTTAAGCAGCTTTTTTAAAGCGCCCTTAAAATCTTTTGCTTTTTCTGCTGGTCCTGCCGGTCCCGGACCATGCGGTCCTCTTCTTTGCTGTTTATATTTTATTTCCCCTGATGCCATATATCAGCACACCTTCCCTTCCAAATCCTTCTGTGACAATTGAGATGCCGCTATCTGCTGATACACCTCATTCTGCTTCAAAAGCTCCTGATGTGTTCCCTGACCAACGATTTTTCCATCTTCTAAAACCAAAATTTTATCAGCATGCATAATGGTACTGATTCTTTGTGCAACAATAATCACCGTGGCACCGCTTACCCTGTCACGAAGTGCCTTGCGGAGTGCCACATCCGTTTTGTAGTCAAGTGCAGAAAAACTATCATCAAACACATAAATTTGAGGATTCTTTGCAATCGCCCTGGCAATCGCAAGCCGTTGTTTTTGTCCTCCCGATACATTATTTCCTCCTTGTGCTACATCCGATTCATATTTTTTCTCTTTTTCCTCAATAAATTCGGCAGCCTGGGCAATTTCAGCAGCATTAACTACTGTTTCTTCTGATGCCTCCACATTTCCAAACCGGATATTAGATGAAATTGTTCCGGAAAACAGAGTTCCTTTTTGCGGTACAAACCCTATTCTTTTCCGCAGTTCCTTCATCTTAATATCCCGTATATCCATATCACCAATCATAATTTTTCCTTCCGATACATCAAATAATCTTGGTATCAGGTGAACCAGCGTCGATTTACCACATCCGGTGCTTCCTATGATTGCCGTGGTTTTTCCTGCTTCTGCGGTAAAATCAATATCAGTGAGTGCATATTCCTTTGCATTTGGATACCCAAACGATACATGGGAAAACGTTACCCCCATATTACCTTCCGGCATCTCCTCTGTTTCTTCCTTATCCAGTATCAATGTTTCGGAATCCAGAATTTCATCTATACGGTCAGCTGCCACCGCTGCTCTCGGCAGCATGATAGATACCATGGAAATCATCAGAAAGCTCATAACTATATGCATCGCATACGTAAGAAACGCCATCATCTCCCCTACCTGAATCTCTCCCGCATCAATTTTTCCAGCCCCTACCCACACGATCAGGACACTGACACCATTCATGATAAACATCATCGTTGGCATCATCAATGCCATTGTCCGCGAGGTAAACAGCTGCGTCTTCATCAGCTTATAACTTGCATTTTCAAAACGTTCTTCCTCATATTTTTCTCTTCCGAAAGCTCTGATAACGGAAAGCCCTGTCAGTATTTCACGCGACACCAGATTCAATCCGTCTACCAGCTTCTGCATCACCTTAAACTTAGGCATTGCAACCACCATGAGCACCATGATCAGCATAAAGACTGCAAGTACCGCCACAACGATTACCCATGCCATGGAAGTCGTAGCAGCCAGCACCTTAAAAACCGCCCCCAGTCCCATGATAGGAGCAAATGCCACCATACGGAACAGTATGGTCAATACCATCTGTATCTGCTGGACATCATTGGTACATCGGGTGATCAATGATGAAGTCGAAAACTGATTCATTTCCGCATTAGAAAATCCCATGACCTTGGTAAATACTTTCTCTCTGACGTCCTTTGCCGTGTACGCTGCAAGCCTTGAGGCAAGCAAACCCACCAATATGCTGACCATCATGGACAGCACTGCAATTTCCAGCATTTCCAATCCTACCCGTTTGAGATAATTCATCTGACAGTCATGCATATCCATTCCTAATTTTTCATATTCTGCCGCCACAAATTGTATCCCTGCTGCTTCTGACATATAATCCGGATACTCCTTCATTTTCTCCTTCAGATCCTCTGCGGCTGCCAGACGCTGTTTAAACGGCAGGGCTTTAAAAATATCCATGATATTGGTACTTTCCCCCGGTATTCCCATCCCTTTAAGTATTTCGCCCTGCATTGCTTTTGCCTCATTAGAGTCACTGGTCAAAAAAAATACTATCATTTCCGCATACAGCATTGCATTTTTCAAATCTGTAAGCGACTCCCCTTCCAGGACTTCTTTATTAACTCTATACGTTTTGTCTGCCTTTTCATAACAGGCATCTATAATTTCCTTTTCCTCCTCCGTCAAAAAAAGAATCAGTGCGTCATAGGTTTCCTGTGTCACTTCTTCCGGAACCGGATATTCAATACCCCGATTCTGGATTCCCACGTCCACGATATCCGAAGTATATCCGGGCAATGCCAGCTCACAGTATACCTGAACCACCAAAAGTACCAGGATAGCTACCATAATATACCAGAGTTTTTTAGCAAATTTTAATATCTTAAACACCGTCTTCCCTCCCTGCTGCCTGCTCTTTTTCCATTTCCTCTATAATATCAAACATTTTATTCATCAAAGCCAGCATCTGCCGGGTATCATCTATCCCCATGCGTTCAATCACCTTTTTAATCCACTGATTCTTTAACGCTCTTTCCCTGTCACTGATTTCCTTTCCTTTTTCTGTCAGCTTAATATATACATTCCGGCGGTCTGTCTCTGATGTATGTCTTTCAATCAATCCCTTTTTTTCTAATATCGTAATCTTTTTTGAAGCAGCGGACATTGACATATCCGTCTCCTTAATGAGTTCTCCTAATGTAATCCCTTCTTCTCTTCCCTCTAACATAACCGAAATTCCACATAATATAAAAAACTCTACATTGGCAAGATTTCCATTTCCTCTGAATTTGGGCCTGCATTTATGAAACCGATGAACTATTTTAAATAAATCTTTTATAATATCTTTCATTCTGTTTTCCCACTTTCTTTTCACTTCTAATAGTTTCCTTAGGCAACTATCTATTATATACTCTTTTACGGATTTGTCAACATTTCCCTTTCTGACGAAAAAGAACTGCCACACTTTAATCTTTTTTTCGTTTTACTACATTACTTCAATAAAGAACGCAGCAATGTGCTACTTAACATCCACTGATCTTTGTTGAAGCCGCATGGCATGAAAAAAATACTCTTAGTACGACAGCCCCAAAATATTATTATAAATTTGATTTATCTCCTCTTTATCGCTCCTTATACACTACCTTCTTTTTGTGTTTCTTTTCTTTGTATAAAGCTTCATCCGCTGCATTCAGAATATGATCTAAATTGGAATCTTCTCCAATAATAAATTCATATGTACCCACACTCATATTTACATAATATGCCTTGTCACAATTATCATTCATTTCCTTTAACACTGCATGAATTCTCTCTTTGATCGTCTCAGCAAAATTATCCTGACCAATTAAGGCAAATGCCGCAAATTCATCACCGCCCATCCTTCCGACCACATCTGACTGCCGGAAAGATTCAGAAAGTGCTTTTGCGATAGTCTTTAACGAAAAATCTCCCTCATCATGTCCAAATTCATCATTGATAATTTTCAAATTATCCATATCCGCATAGATGGCAATGGCTCTTTTCCCATAATTTTTCCGATCTTCCATAATGCCTTTCACTGTATCCAAAAATCCTCTTCTATTGGATATTCCTGTTAAAGGATCAGAACGGCTCATCTCATCCAACACCTTGTTATTAGCTACCGTTTTTGCCAGACTCCGTTCCAGTTCTTTCTTAATAGCACTCTGCTTTCTCAAAATCTCAATTACTTCTATGGAAACACTAACCTGACAAGCAATCTGGGATGCATAACGGAAATGTTCTAATTTGGATTCTGTCAGCAGAAGTCCGTATTGCATTTCCCCTGAAAACAAAGGCATGACCAGCATATTAAACCTGCGGTTATCCGGCATTAATCTGGAAGAAAAAATGTTATCCATCTTCATTCTTTTTTCTTTCCCTTTATATAAATGTGTCTCTCCTTTATCATGATAAGCCTTCACATAAGCACGCTCAGGCACAACCCATTCATCCTTCTGCTTATGACAGATTCCCTGACCATACGTCACAATATAACTGGAATCAAACCCCATCCTGCAAAGTTTGGTAATAACACTTCCATACTTTGACCGCTCTTCCTTTGAAAATTGAAGCATATCCCTTGTAATATTAGTAAAAATAATCTCAAAAACCTTGCTTTTTTCATCAGAAACCATCTTCTGCTTGGTAATAGAAATCATCAACTCCTGATTTACTTCCGACATCGCTTTCAATAACCGCATCCGGTCCTTTTCTTCTTTGAGCTGACGGTTCAGATACCCATGCAAAATATACCCAATGGACAAAAACTGCCCTAAATCAACATATCCGTTCAAATAGGTCTGGCTAAACTCAATATAGGCATCCGAAAATTCCTTTACATCCATTTCCAAAGAACCGTCTTCTTTTACCAAATGAAGGTAATAGTCAAAATAGTCTTCTACCTTTTTCCTCATTTTTAAAGTCTCACTGCTTTCAAAATAAATGTTAAAATACTTGTCAAACATATCGTCTGCTAATTTTTTAACCATATCATCCCGAAAACCGTCTACCATAATATCTACTTCAGTATCCACTCCTGCCATATCACCGCAGCCACAGGATTCCCTCATAATCAATCTGGATCTTACCATCTGGTGAACTTCTTTACCCTCCATAACATTCAGGCATTCCAATACTGCCCTGTATGCCACTTCCTTGGTATCTGCCTTTACCGTTGTCAGATGCGGTTCTAACAGCATTGCCGTGGGGCTGTCATCAAACCCTGTTACCAAAATGTCTTTTCCTGGCTTAATGTGTAGCTTTTTCATAACATTATAACCGCCCATTGCCATCTGGTCATTTGCAAAGACAATAGCCTCAATATCCGGATGATTCTGAATAAGCTTTTCAACCACCTCTTCTGAAAATTCTGAAAAGTTACCATATGCAATCCAGTCTTCTGACACTTCCAGATTCCGGCTTTTCATTGTATTATAAAAAACATTCAGTCTTTCTCTTGCATCCTGACTGGTTTCAATCGGTCCACTGACAAATCCAATCTTTTTACAGCGATGATGATCAATCAAATGCAAAATCGCTTCATTCAGCCCAGCCTCATTATCTACACAAATGCTGGAATATCCTTCTTCTTCCCCAGCCAATAAAATCACGGGAATATCTCCCAGCTGCTCCAAAAATTCTTTTTTCTTTTTGGCATCCAAAAAAGACGTAATCGTGCCATACTCAATGATGATTGCATCAATTGCCTTTGATTTTAGACACGAATATAAAGTATTATATTGATATCGATAACAGTTTGCATCAAAATCATCATACTTGGCATCAATGATACCACCTGGCAAAATAAAGAGATTTGCATCAATCTCCTTAGCACCCATCAATGCTCCTTCACAAATGGCATAAGAAAATTCATTTTCTATCATTGCAACAAGTAATGCTATATTTTTCCTTTTTTTCATAGTCCCATCTCCAAATAACTGCTTATCCCCAACAGTTCATATCTTCCCACATTGTTAAAATTAGCTATATTATATACCAATAATTGTCTAAATTCTAGTGAATATTTCTTCACTCCTCCTCACCAGAGCTTCAACAGAAGCATTTTTTCTTTATAAAATATTTCAAATAAAAAGAACAGAATCAACCGAACAATTTGTACGGCCAATTCTGTCCTGTCTTCCTTTTTACACTGAGAAATTTAATTATTTGCAATTTCAAATCCCTGAATCATCTGCCGGATCAAAGGATACAAAAATTCTTTTAATTCCGCTAATTCTACAGGTTGTTTATACAAAATCACATTATGAGCCGTTGAATTAACCAGCTCCACTATCATAAATATCAGCATTTCCGGATTGTGAAACTGCTTATCCGTCTCTCTAAAGAGCTTCTCCAAAAAGTCCTCTGCACTTACCCCTTTATCAACAGGCATACTGGCAATAGCATGCCGAAAGATTCCCCAGCTTAGATTTTTGGAAATAAAGCGAAGCAGCACCTTATTGTTATTTAACTGGTCAAGAATATTGTCAACCATAAATATAATCCTATCCTCAAAACCTGTTATACCGCTTTCCTCCAAAGCCTTCTGTGCTTTGTCAAAAATCTGTGCTGCCTTTTTCCGGATCAGATAATCCCTGACTTCAAATTTATCTTTAAAGTACAGATAAAAAGTTCCCTTTGCCAGCTCTGCCTTTTTCATAATATCTGCAATAGAGGTATCGTTAATTCCGTTTTGGATAAATAATGAAAATGCCGAATTTACGATAGCATCTTTTTTTCTTTTCTTATTATCATCTACTTTACCCATTGCCTTACCCCCGCTTGCCATATAAATTCCACAATTGACTTTAAAATATCTATATCAATATAACATATCCGGAATTTACTTGTCTATTAAAAAGTTTTACTCATCTTCCGAAGAAATCTCCGCTGTCTGGAAAATAAATTTAACTTTTCCATCCATGCCGTCTGCAATACCAGAAAAAGTCTTATATTCATCGGCTCCTTTTGTCAGTGATTCAAAACGTTTCAGCACATTTTTAATATTGTTATCATACTCGCTCTGGATTTTTCCGGTACCCTCGCTCTTAAACTGGTTCATTCCCTTAAACAAATCCATGGAACCGTTTTGCAGTTTATCTACACCGGCACTCACATCTTTTGTAGCACCATGCAGCTTTGTTGTTCCTTTTGACAGCTTACCTGCCCCCTTTGACAGTTTTTTTGCAGAAGCATCCAGAGTTTTGGAACTGTCAGTTAATTGACCGATACCCGCTGTCAGGTCAAGCCCCTTTGCATTCAGTGTAGAAGCACCTGTAAGCAGTATTTCATTATTATCACTCAGTTTCTTCACACCGTCATAAAGACTGGAAATCCCTCCGGTCACACCGGAAATCCCATTACTGATCTGCGTATCATAAACCTTCAGTTCTTCCCCTGCCGCAGCCAGTGCTGGAGCCTGCTTACTTAATGAGGTCATCGTTCCTGAAATCGTCTTTGCTGCACCTGCCAGCTGAGATCCCCCATCCGTAGCATTTTTTAACTCTTTTACTGCATTTTTCTGATTTCCTGTTATCTGTTGCAATGCATTAACTGCCTGCTCCAGCTTCCCCTGTTCTTCAGCCGGCAGCTGGCTTTTGTCTATACTCTGTAACACTGCCAGTACGGAATCATAATTATCATAACTGCCTTCCAGCCCACTCAGTCCGCTGTTTATTTCTGCAATCCCGTCTGAAACTGCTTGGGAACCAGCCGCCAGTTTCTGAATATTTTCTACATTTGCAATCTGGTTTACGCCACTGATATACGTTAATAGTCCATTTGAAAATTTACTATACTGTGCAGGAAATCCTTTTGCATTATTGTGTAATTCCGTCACACCTGCATCTATCAGTTTTTCACCTGCAACGTATTCCTTTACCCCTGCTGCCAGAGCCTGTGTTCCTGTCACATACTGGCTTGCACCGGTAGTTAAGGATTTTACCCCCTTTGTATACTGTGAAACACCCTTTGACAGCTGATCTGCTCCCTTTGATAAATCCGTGGCACCTTTACTGACATCATCTACTCCCTTTGCATAAGTCTCAAAACTATCCTGCATAGTGGTAAGACCATCTGATAATTTTCCAGAACCGGCTATTAATTCATCAGTTGCATCAGCCAGGTCATCAATCGCAGTCTCCACATCCTTTATATCACTGCCCCCGTCCAGATCAATATCCGAAAATTCTTCCGATGTTGCCACCGTATAAATTGACCCAAGAGAAAAATCCGTAACATCAGCAGTAATCATCACCATATCACTTATCTTTTTATCCATTTCTTTTTCCAGCTTATCTGACAGCTCCAGACTTTCAGATAAGCCCGGCATACCATATGCCACCAGAATCTGGTTCGATCCCTCAGATACCATCTTTCCCTGACTGACCGTAACATTAGAAAACTTGTCAACCGGAAGTATCACTGCGGATGCCATTAAGAAAGGCGTGTTCATTTCCGTTGTCTTTCCATTAATCTCATCTTTATAAACGGATTTGTTTTCATACCGAATCGTAATAGTCACCTTACCGCTTTTTCCAGCCATTTCAGAAGCTTCCATTTGTTTTCCGTCTAATTGATAAGAAATACTCACTCCAACAGGAAGCTCTTCATTTGATTTACCCTGATAATAAATATCTTTGCTGTCTGCTTTCCACGTAATGGTCCCGTCACTGTTTCTGGTAAAACTTTCATCCCCCTTTACATTTTCGATATCCGTAAGATTGGATACATCCGAAATATCACCGTTTCCAGTTATATTTTTTAACCAATCAGAAACCGTAATATCATTTACCGTGCCATCAGTCTTAAGATTTACATAAACTGTCTCCTCTTTTTCCACACTGCCTGATGCATAAGAAACATTTCCCATACCGGAAGCCATTCCTAAAATCATTGCTGCACTTAAAGTTACTGCACATGTTTTTTTCAAATATCTCATAATAAATTCCTCCTTATCTAATATGAACGGGCTTGTGTGCCCTTACACTTTCTTTATCAGAAAAACCAATGGAAGTATGGATGATCAAACCATCAAATACCATAAACATCGCCGGTAACACTAAGATTACCACAAACATACTGATAATCGCTCCTCTTGCCATAAGTGTGCAAAGAGAGCTGATCATATCAATATTAGAGTAAAAGCCTACTCCGAAGGTTGCTGCAAAGAAGCTAAGTGCACTGACCATAATCGACTGGACAGAAGCCCCTAATGCAATCTGAATAGCCTGTTCCTTTCCAGCCCCTCTTTTCCTCTCCTTTTTATATCTGTTGGTCATAAGTATCGCATAGTCCACGGTAGCTCCCAATTGAATAGTCCCGATGACAATAGAAGCAATAAATGGTATTTCCGTATTGGTATAACAGGGAATCCCCATATTAATAAAGATTGCGAATTCAATAACAGATACTAGGATTACCGGTAATGATATAGATCTGAATACTACCGCAATGATAAGAAAAATTGCCCCTATCGACACTACGCTTACCGTTTTAAAATCAACATCCGTTATCTCTATCAGATCCTTGGTACAAGGAGCTTCTCCTACCAGCATCCCCTTCTCATCATATTTTTTTATAACAGCATTTAATTCATCACACTGCTTATTGACCTCGTCTGAAGCAACCTTATATTCCGACATGATTAACATCAGTTGATATTCATCATTTTCCAGAACCTCTTTGATATTGTTAGGTATCATTTCTTTCGGAATAGTCGGTCCGATCAAAGCATCCAGTCCCAACACGGTTTTAACACCGTCGATTTCTTTCATTTCTGTAATCATGGCGTCAGCATCCTTAGAAGACATATCACTTTTCATCAAAACCATATGGGTGGAATTCATGTTAAATTCTTCCTGTAATTTACTGTTTGCCACAATACTTTCAAGATCTTTCGGAAGTGTTTCATCCAAATTGTAATATACATCAGTATGGGTATACCCATATACGGCAGGTATTAAAATAACTACAAACAATATGATAAAAATATAAAATTTGCCGGTTACAAAATCGGATATTCCGCCAAGATCCGGTATGATAGGTTTATGTTTCGTCTTTTCAATTGCCTTGTCAAAAATGAGAATCATAGACGGTAAAACAGTCACACAGGCTGCCACTCCGAATATAACACCCTTTGCCATGACAATTCCCAAATCCATTCCCAAAGTAAAACTCATAAAGCAAAGTGCTATAAAACCGGCAACCGTTGTAATAGAACTTCCCACAACCGATGTAATCGTATTACGAATCGCATGGGACATTGCCCGTTCCTTATCCTCTGGAAATCTTTCCTTGTTTTCACAATAACTATGCCAAAGGAATATAGAATAATCCATGGTAACCCCTAGCTGCAATACAGCACTCAGAGCCTTAGTAATATAAGAAATCTCACCCATAAATATATTACTTCCAAGATTATACACAATCGCCATTCCGATACTTAGCAGAAAGAAAAGCGGTACAATAAAGGAATCCATTGTCAGGGAAAGAACAATCGTAGAAAGGATAACCGCAATGATAACATAAATTGGCGTCTCTCTATTGGATAGATTCTTCGTATCCGTGACTACTGCCGACATACCACTTAAGAAACAATTCCTGCCAGCAACCTTTCTGATTTCTTCAATCGCATCCATTGTTTCATCCGAGGACATCGTAGTATCAAATATAATTGCCATCATCGTGGCATTATCACTTCTGTATGCCTCTACAATATCCTTAGGAAGCATTGTTTCTGGTACTGAAATATCTAAAATACTGTCATACCAGATTACACTCTTGACATGCTCTACTTTTTCAATGTCCTGTTTCATGGCGACAATATCCTTATCCTCCATTCCCTCAACCAGAAACAGTGAAAACGCTCCTGTTCCAAAATCCTCTACCAAAATATCCTGCCCTGCCATTGTTTCAATATCTTTGGGTAAATAGGATAAAATATCATAATTCACCCTCGTATTTACGTATCCAATAGCTGCTGGAATCAATAGCAGAATACTAATGATAAAAATTGGGATTCTTAACTTTACAATCCCGTTTCCCAGTTTATCCATAACTTTTTCTCTCCTTTCAAAAAATGAACAATGGTCATTTTTGTGTTTAAATGTACTATACAGCAAAAATGACCATTGGTCAATACTTATTTTTATTTTTTTACAATACAAGTAGTGACATTATCTTCTCGCACGAGTATGCATAATGTTTTTTATATCATTAAAAATGCGGAACAGTTTCATATAATACAAAAAAGAGCCACCTTAAGGTGACTCTCCGTGTCAAAAATAACATTTAATTATTGAAAAAATCATATAGATCAAACTCATCATTTGGAATCACATTAGGTGGTATCATTTCATCCTGGGTGCTGTCTTCCTTTTCGGTCTCATCGCTGCTGTCTCCACTCTTTGGCTTATCCTTTTTAGCACCTAAAGTAGCCTTAAGTGTTACTTCCTCATACTCACCCTTTGCATTATTTCTCTGAACTGTCAGTTCAACCTCCTCCCCAGCTTTCCTGTTAGAAAGAATATTATTCAATGTCTCCTGACTGGCAATATCCCTGTTATCAAACTTAGTAATGATATCCCCTGCCTTCAGCCCACATTTATCTGCCGGAGAATTTTCTACAATCTTAACAATATATACTCCATTTGGCATATTAAAACCTTCTGCATATTCATCTGTGATATCTTTACCCTGAATCCCAAGATATCCCTGTTCACTTTCTTCAATCACTTCCTGTTTCATCAGATCATTGATAATCGGAATCGCTGTAGAAATCGGAATCGCATAACCCATACCCTCTACCCGGCTGTCAACATATTTGACTGTATTGATACCGATAACTTCACCCTTTGCATTTAACAGGGCACCGCCGCTGTTACCAGGATTGATCGCCGCATCTGTCTGTAATACCTTCATACTGGTATTTTCCACATCAACATCACGGTTTAGGGCACTAATATAACCAACCGTTACAGACTGTCCATAACCTAATGCATTACCAATAGCAATGGCGGCTTCTCCTACTCTTAATTCTTCAGAAGAACCGATTGCCGCAACCTTAATCTTGGATAATGTATCTGACGACATATCCTTTGTCTTTACCGTTAAAACTGCCAAATCCGCAGATGCGTCTGCACCTTTTACAGTTGCCGCAACTGCACTCTCGTCACAAAATGCAACTGTAATTTCTTTTGCACCATCAATTACATGATTATTGGTTGCGATCATAATCTCGTCGTCTGTCTGCCCTATAATAATACCGGAACCGGAACCGCTCACCTCCTGTTCATAAGACTGAAACCATGAACGGACAACCTGAACAGACGTGTTGGTAATGGATACAATGGACGGCATTACTTCTTCTGCTACATCAGCAACTCCTCCGCTGCTGTCTTCTCCTTTTGATACAGTATCTGCTGTGGCAACTGTTGCAATCTCTTTTTTATTACTGCCCGTTCCAAGCATCTTACTGCCCACGGCATTCACTCCTACCATGACGCTGCCCGCAACCAGACCAAATACTGCCGCGGATGCCAGCAGCCCGGCGGCTTTTTTTGCTCTGCCGCTTGAAGGCTTCTTCTCCTTCTTTTTCTTTTTAGATGGTTGCTGCTGATTTACAAAATCATTACCTGTATAAATCCCCTGTCCGTAAACACTTCCCTGACTATAAGGATTACCGCTTTGCTTTGCCTCTGTATGCTCTGTCTGTCCACCTTGCTGATGTCTATTCTCATCTGCTCCTGCATATGCATTCTGCTGGCTGCCGGAAGTATCTCTTCCCGATATATCTTCCCTGCCAAATGGACTTTCATTCCTTCCAAAATGATATGTGGAACCGGATTCCTGATTCATATTATTATATTCCTTATCCATAACAAAAACCTTCCTTTCAATTATTGTCTCAAGTGGATAATCTGCTTTGCTATCCTATGAAGCTATCCTAACAATGTTTTGTGACTAAATTGTGATTATCCTGTTGTAAATGTGTGACATCATCACTTTTCTAAAAAACATAAAAATACCACTATTTAATAGTCCTCTTCTATTACCTGAAAATCCAGATAATCAAATGAAATCTCTTCTATGAAACTATCTTTTGTAAATTTTGTTCTGGCATGCCTGATAAAATCCTCTTTGTTTACTTCAAGCCAGATAGGTTTTGACAAATCGAATTCGTAACACATCTCATCCAATGCCCCGTACACCTTCTTAGTACGTGACATTGTATCATCATCAATACTTATGACCGTATCCTTTACTAATCTGTTATCCTTCATTATCTTTCCCCAAATCCGCATACTTTTCCCCTTCTATAATTAAAATATAAAATTTTTTATCCACTGCATAACAAAAGAGAGACCCCTTACCTGTCAGGATATTGTACCCAATACAGCTACCGTCCCTCTTCTTATGTCTTTATAAAATTAATATCCCCGGAGATTCTTGTGATTGTTTTCTGCCGTTTTAAATCTTCTCTCCCCATTCATCATCATACTCTTCCTGAACCTCTTCTTCCATCGTGGCAGTTTCTTCTCCTTGCGCTTCTTCCAGCTCTTCCGGCAAATACTCCTCTTCTCCCGGACTTTCTTCTTCCAGTGCAGCACATTCCTCCTGCATCGCCTCCTCTGGAACTTCCTCAGCAACGGATACGGCTTCTTTTGCATCTTCCTCCTGATTATCCAAACTTGGCGGAACAAATTCTTCTTGTCCTGCCATATTTTCCATAGATTCCACAGGCTGTTCAATCGTTACAGGAACCGAAGGTTCACTGGCAGCACCTCCCATTCCTTCCATCTGACTGAGACTTCCGATAATTTCAGCAATTTCATTTAATTCTACAATAACATCCCCTAAATCTTCCAAATTGCATTCGCTAAGTTCTGCGGAAGACTGTGCATTTGCGGCAATCTCCTCACTTGCTGCCTGCTGGTTTGCAAGACTGTCAATAATAACATTATTACTCTCATGAAGATCATTACTCAGAGTATCTAAGCTTGTCATATTATTATGAAGTACATCCACAACACCTGCAATGCTCCTGAAAGAACCTGTCACCTCATTAATATACTTCGCCTGAGCCTCTGATGCCTGTACAGAATTCATAACCAGCTCTGAAGTCTGGTCTGCTAGTTTTGTTACCCCCTGAAGCAGGTCCGTTATTTTATCAATGGACTGCTTGGTATTATCTGCCAATTTACGAATCTCATCTGCAACTACAGAAAAACCTCTGCCTGCTTCACCGGCCCTTGCTGCCTCAATTGAAGCATTTAATGCAAGCAGGTTGGTCTGAGACGAAACCTGATAAATAATCTGGGTAATCTCCTCTGCGGAACTAATCTTTTCCTGCAATTCATGTGCCACTTCCGTAACACTGTGATTAGCTACTGCAATGGCATCAGATTTTTCTTTTAACTGTTCCACCAGTTTACCACCTTTTTCCGTAGCTGTGACTGCCTCATTGGCAGAATCCAGTGTATGATCCTTTACCTGGATAAGATTATCGATAATACCCTGAATCTGTGCCGTCATATCAGTCTGGTTCTCCATATTCTTTACAGTCTCTGTAACGCCTCTGGAAATGGTATCCACACTCTTTGCAACCTCATCCGTAGCATCATGAAACCCGTCTAATTTGGTTTGAAGCAGTTCAATATGCTGGTTTCCTTTTTCCACTACCTCTACCATATTCTGAGTAATCTCTTCCTGATACATCAAATGGTACTTAATTTCCTGCTGGTCTGTCTCTTGTGCACGCACTACATTTTCAGCAGTAAAATACAGGCAAAAGGACATCACGGCAAACAGTATAAGCGCAATCAGCCAGGCACCTCCCATGGCAGAATCCTTTGCCGCAAAAAGCATAACAGCCTTAATAAGCATCAATATTTCCGCTACTCCCGCACAGGCAGCACTGTACATCGCGTCCAAATACAAAAGCGTCACCACAAGTATGACACAAAACGGAATCATATTATACATATTATCATGATTGAATATAGAAATGGCAGCAACTGCCGTAAAAGCACCTACTGTAATATAACGAATACTTTCACTCTCTGACATGAACATATACATGGCAACACAGCCTACAGCCAGCAACACGCACAGAACAATCTGTATCACCATCCATACCCTGCTCGTTAAATAACTGCCGCTTATTATTGTTAAAATCAGACGAATAACCGATAATGCAATCACGATCTTTAATGCAGTTTCGTTTTTTCTTCTAAGTCTTATTGTATTCTCCATGGCACACCTCATTCTCCTGTTGTTTTGTATCCAATTATAGCATATACATTTAAAAGAATCTAGTAATAATAGCTTTTATTCTTCTCTCGCAACTGCCAGCATCAGCTTAATGCGGTTTTCCTGATTTACCTTTGTTGCACCCGGATCATAATCAATCGGTACGATATTGGCTTTAGGATAAATTTCTTTTACTTTCCGAATCATTCCTTTTCCAACAATGTGGTTAGGCAGGCATCCGAAAGGCTGTGCACAAATAATATTCTCATATCCTGACTCTGCGAGCTCTAACATCTCCGCTGTCAGCAGCCATCCCTCCCCCATCTTATTGCCGAGACCTACCACCCCGGAAATCAGTGATTTGATATGTGCGTATTTGGACGGCGGCATAAAATCACTGTATTTCGAAACTGATTCATATAATGCCCTCTCCAGCATTTCACAGTATTTCATCAATGCCTGAACCAGCTTTTTCTTAGCCGGATTCCCTCCATATAAATTGATATCTTCAATGCGGTTATCAATTTTAAACATCATAAATCCCATTACCCCGGGAACCATAACTTCACAGTCCTGTTCCACCAAAAAATTTTCCAGATCATTATTTGCCATGGATGAATATTTTACATAAATTTCTCCTACAATGCCGACTTTTGTCTTAGATACCTTATTAAGAGGAATCCGGGCAAAGTCTTCCACAATGGCACGCATATTTCTCTCCATACCCTTTGGTGTATAACCTTTTCTATGCCTGAACTGATGGGATAACTCCTTAACCCACTTATCAATCAGTTCATCCGCACTTCCCACATTCACTTCGTAAGAACGGACCTGATTTTTTAAAAGCATAAACAAATCACCGTAAGTCAGACCGATAAATGCCTGGTAAATCATCTCCGGTGTAAGATGAAAACCGCTGTTGCTCTCTAATCCCGAAAGATTTAAGGAAATGACCGGCACCTGTGAAAGCCCCGCTTTTTGTAAAGCTTTCCGCAACAAATGTATATAATTGGATGCACGGCATCCACCACCGGTCTGGGTAATCATTAACGCCACTTTATTTACATCATATTTTCCACTCTGCAAAGCACTGATCATCTGCCCGATTACAAGGAGTGCAGGATAACAAGTATCATTATGGACATATTTCAGTCCGGTATCCACTACCTTTCTTCCCGTGTTCTTTAATAACCCTACACGGTACCCCTGCTGTGCAAAAATATTGCGTAACAGTTTAAAATGCACTGGCAGCATATCCGGAATCAGGATTGTATAATCCTTTTTCATTTCCTTTGTAAATTCTACACGCTCCGCATTCACGGTAACATTCATATCAGTATTGCATACTGTCTGTTCTATGTTCTCACTCATGCCTTCGTGGCTCCTTTCTGACTTGTTGCTGCAAACAGGCTTCTAAGTCGAATCTTTACTGCCCCCAGATTCGTAATCTCATCAATTTTGATTTGCGTATAAATCTTACCTTTCTCCTCAAGAATACGTCTCACTTCGTCTGTGGTAATCGCATCCACACCGCAGCCGAAAGAAACCAGCTGCACAAGGTTTAGATTGGGATTACCCTGCTGTGCCACATACTGTGCTGCTGCATACATTCTGGAATGATACATCCATTGATTTAATACTTTTGTATCCACATGGGATATCATATCCGACACAGAATCTTCCGTCACCACAACGGCTCCCAGATCACAGATAAGCTTATTAATTCCATGATTAATCTCAGGATCCAAATGATAAGGACGTCCTGCCAGCACGATAACCGGGCGGTTTTCCCTCTCCGCAATCCGAAGATATTTTCTACCCTCCATACGCACTAACCTCATGTGCTTATCATGTTCTTCGTATGCATAATTACATGCCATCATAACCTCGGAGAATTTTATTTTCCCAAAATATTTTTCCAGTACAGCATGGAATTTTTTGGTAAAGTCCTTCCGTCTGTGAATACCTAAATACTCATAGATAAATTTAACATCCCTTAACGCTTTTACATTTGCCTCTAGCACCTCAGGATAATATGCCACAACCGGACAGTTATAGTGGTTATCTCCTAGTCCCTCATCAAAATTATAGCTCAGACAGGGATAGAAAATAGCATCTGCACCTTCTTTCAGCAAAGCTTCAATATGCCCATGCATCAATTTGGCAGGGAAACATACCGTATCTGAAGGAATCGTATGCTGACCGCTTAAATATAATTTTCTAGAAGAATTCGGAGAAGTAATAACATTAAATCCCAGTCTGGTAAACAGTGTATGCCAAAAAGGAAGCATCTCGTACATATTCAGCCCCATAGGAATGCCAATCGTTCCTCTTGAACGCTCTTTCGGAATATCAGAATGCCTGTAATCCTCAAGGAGCCTTAATTTGTAATCATATAAATCAAACTGTACCCCTTCTGCTTTTCTGGCAGTCGGTTTATCACAGCGGTTGCCGCTGATAAATTTTCTTCCGTTATCAAAAGTATTGATCGTCAGCTTACAATGGTTGCTGCATCCGTTACAGGTTGTCATAGTAATCTCATGTTTAAAACCTGCCAGTCCCTCTGCGTCTAATATACTGCTTCTGTCGCTGCTGTTTTCTTTTGCATATAAAGCAGCACCATAGGCTCCCATGATTCCTGCCATTTCCGGTCTTACAACATCATGACCGATTTCCTGTTCAAATGCCCTAAGTACTGCATTGTTTAAAAATGTACCGCCCTGTACTACAATATGCTCCCCTAACTGCTTTGCAGAAGCTGCACGGATTACTTTATACAATGCATTTTTTACAACAGAAATTGATAATCCTGCTGAAATATTCTCAATAGATGCCCCGTCTTTTTGCGCCTGTTTAACAGAAGAATTCATAAATACAGTACATCTGGAGCCCAAATCCACCGGTTTATCCGCAAACAGACCAAGTTTGGCAAACTCATCAATCTTATACCCAAGTGCTCCTGCAAAAGTCTGTAAAAAAGACCCACAGCCGGAAGAACATGCCTCATTTAGAAAAATATTGTCAATTGCATGATTCCTAATCTGGAAACATTTGATGTCCTGACCACCGATATCAATGATAAAATCTACATCCGGCTGAAACTTCTTTGCAGCAGTAAAATGTGCAACCGTTTCCACTATACCAAAATCCACACCAAAAGCATTCATGATCATTTCTTCACCATAACCGGTTACTGCGGAAGCCTTTATCCTGATATCAGGATACTTTTCATAGAGTTTTTCCAGAAAATCCTTAATAATCGGCACAGGATTCCCTCCGTTTGGAAGATATTCCGAACAAAGAATATTGGCTTGCTCGTCTACTACCACAGCCTTGACCGTGGTCGATCCTGCATCAATTCCCAGATAGGCATAGCCTGAAATATCCTCAATCTTTTTAATATGATCCGAATTTTTCCTATGACGATTTAAAAACGTCTCGTATTCTTCTTTTGATGTAAACAGCGGTTTACAGCTTGCATATCCCCCTGTTGCAGTATATCCGTTAATCTTATCAATCAAATCACTCAGAAGAAATGTCTGGGTGTCCTTTTTCAGCGCTGCCCCCAATGCAACAAAATACAGTGAATTGTCAGGAGCCACACCTTCCAGTTTAAGAGTGTCATCAAATGCTTTCCGAAGTTCAGACAAAAAGGTAAGGGGACCTCCTAAATAAACTACCTTTCCTTCTATCTCCCTTCCCTGTGCCAGCCCCGCTATGGTCTGGTTTACCACCGCATAAAAAATACTGGCTGAAATATCATTCTTTTGTGCTCCCTGATTCAGCAATGGCTGTACATCTGATTTGGCAAATACTCCACAACGGCTTGCAATCGTGTAAATCTTGTCATAATTTTTTGCCGCCTCATTCATCTGCCCTGCTTCCATATTCAGGAGTGTCGCCATCTGGTCGATAAATGCACCTGTACCACCTGCACAGGAGCCATTCATACGAACCTCCAGTCCATCTGTTAAAAATAGTATTTTGGCATCCTCTCCGCCCAGCTCAATTACTACATCTGTACCAGGAATCATTTTATTAACTGCCACTCTTGTGGCATATACTTCCTGCTCAAAAGGAATGCCTAATGAATCCGCAATTCCCATACCGGCAGAACCTGAAATGCACAGACTCATTTCTTTCTCATCCGGAAATTGCTTTTTTATATCCTCCAGCATTCCGACCGTCTTACTTGTAATTTGTGAAAAATGTCTCTGATAATCTTTATATACAATCTGATCATTACCATCTAATACAACACATTTTAATGTAGTGGAACCTACATCCAAACCAATCTTCATTCTGACACCTCTTTTTCCTCTGTATAACCATCTTATAACATTTAACAGTCTGTTATTACAAACACGGTCATTTTAACACACTTTTTATGATTGCACCAGTCTTTATTCATCGGTTTGCTCTATTTCCAGTAATTCACCATTTTCTATCAATGTCTCTCCATTTACAGAGTTTTTCCGCCTCTTCGAGTTAAATATCTCATAAATACATGGAACCACCAGCAATGTCAAAAGAGTACCGTATGTTAAACCTCCAATTACAACCAATGCCATAGGCTGTGCCATATCTGCACCCATACCAAACCCTATTGCCATTGTAGACAGACCAAGAATGGTAGTAAGAGCCGTCATTACAATCGGCCGCAGACGATTTCTTCCGGTAGTTATAATTGCCTGCCGCATCTCATTGCCTTCTTCTATCAACTGATTTATGGAATCTACAAATACAATACCGTTGTTAACGATAATACCCGCTAACATTACCATACCGATCATCGCAATGACACTGACATCATTTCCCGTCAGAAACAATGCCGCAAAACCACCGGTAAATGCCAGCGGAAGTGTAAACATGATAATAAAAGGACTTTTTAAGGACTGGAACTGTGCAACCATGATCAGATACATAAAGGCAATCGCCAATATCATCATCAGTATAACCTGTTCCATCGCCTCCATCACTGTCTCGTTTTCTCCGTTATACTCTATACTGCATCCGGATGGAAGAGAAATTTTATCCACCACGTCTTTTACTTTAGCAGAAACAGCGGTTGTGGTATACCCTTCCTCTACTTTTCCGCCTACCGTAATCACACGGACCTGATTCATCCGGTTGATTGCCGAAAGGGAAAAAGTATCCTCAACATCTGCCAGCCTGCTGATTTTTACGTCTACCTTTTCTTCTCCCTTTGAACCCTCTATCGTAAGATTATTAATATCCTTTAATGTATACTGTTCCTCTTCTTCATCCTTTACATAAACAGGATATTCTTTTCCTTCCGTACTGAGTTTTGTCGCAGAAGATGCCTCCGCTAATGCCCCCTGCACCTTCTGGTAAACCTGTGCCACCGTAAGTCCATACTCTGCTGCTTTTTTCTTATTTACCACCACACGGTACTCAGGAGTTGCCTCTTCTAATCCATTTTCAATTTCCGTAAGACCGTCTATCTCCTCTAATTTTTCTCCTATCTGTCTGGCCAGTTCCTGGAGGGTATCCATATCCTCACCTTTCACCTGTATTGACACACCCGCTGTCATCATGGCACTCATATCCATACTAGATGCAGATACATTGACCTCACAGTCAAAATCCTTTGTTTTCTCTGTAATCAATTCCGCAATTTCATCATTTGTATGTGTTTTATCCTCTTTACATTCAATATAATAACTTACCGAATCAAAACTGTCATCAGAACCCAGACCCAGCATAGACATTCCGCCTCCGCCAACCATTGCGCCTATCGTCTCGATATCCTCAATTTCCAAAACAGCCTTGATCACTTTATCTGACATCGCTGCCGTTTCCTCCATGGTTTTGGTATCCTCAGGCATAGTTATGCTCATTGTCATCTGTGTGGAATCCATTTCCGGCACGAAAGAAAATCCTTTTGAAAAAGATAGCACCACACTTCCTGCAAACAACACGATAACAGCAATAAACACAATCGCTTTATGATCCAAAATTTTTGGAAGAAATCCTGCGTATTTCCCACTGATCCAATCCATCAGCTTATTATCCTTTTCCGAAATTCTATGGAAAGTGTTAGAAGCCGCCATTGGCACAAAAGTAACCGCTACCACCAAACTTGCAAACAGGGAATATGCGATGGTAAGTCCCATATCCTTAAACAATGTCTTTGTAATACCGGTAGTAAATACAATTGGAAGAAATACACACACCGTTGTCAACGTGGAGGCAGTAATCGCTCCCACCATCTGCCCTGCACCTTTTATGGATGCCTCTGTCACAGAATATCCTTCTTTTCTCAAACGGTATATATTCTCAATAACGACAATGGAATTGTCTACCAGCATACCGACTCCCAGAGCCAGACCAGATAAAGAAATAACATTCAAGGTAACTCCACTGAAATACATCAGCACAATGGCAAATACAACAGATACCGGAATTGATACTGCAATAATTCCCGTTGGGCGCACATCCTTTAAAAACAACAGCAAAATTATGATTGCCAGCACTGCACCAAACAGCAGATTTTCCAAAACCGAACTGGAAACCAGTTCAATGTACATTCCCTGATTCATCAGATTGGTAAAGGAAATGCTGTCATCCTCTTTTGATATCCTCTCAAATTTTTCCAAAACCCTGTCGGCAACCTCTTTTGTGGAATATTCATTCTGCTTCGCAATAGATAAAATGATTCCCGGATTTTCATTCACCCTTGTATATATTTTATCTGCATTTGTCTCCACAAAAACATCTGCCACATCCGAAAGCTTAACGGGTGCTACTCCATCCATACCAAGATCAAGTAAAACAAAATCGGAAAGACTTTCTACATCATCAAATTTCTCCCCCACCCGGACCAGATACTCTACATCATCTTCTGTAACATAACCAGCCGGATAATCAAAGTTTTGTGCTGTCAAAATGCCGGATATCATATCCTTTGTAATAATATTCTGCATATCCGTGCCATCGTAAGCTGCATCCTTTGCATCTTTTAAACTGTTTTCCTGTTCTTCTATTTCTTTTTCTCCCTGAGTCAGCTCACTCTGAGCCTTCGTCATCTCACTATCGGCTTCCCCCTGCTTTGTTTTCAGTTCAATATAACTGTTATCAATGGTTTCTTTCCCATTGGTAATTTTTTTAAGAGATTCTTTTAATTGCTTCTTACCCTTCTTAATCTCGGCAAGACCGTCATTAATCTGGGTAAGTGATGCCTGCAGGTTTGCGATATAAGCCGGCAGGGTATCAAATGTCAGATTTTTACCGTCCTGATCCTTTTGCTCCCCCAGCTTTGCTTCCATCGTCTGCATAGCACCGGTTACGGTCTGTAACTGCACTGCAAGTGCCATATCCTCGGGTGTCACTGCAAGTGCTGCTTCTATCTGTGCTTTTTGTGCTGCTAAAGTCTGATAACTTTTCAGCAAATCCTGTAAAGAAGTAATCGCCTGTTCTAACTGCTCTTTTTGCCCTTTCAATGTCTTTTCCTGCTCTTCCAATTCTTTCTGGGCATCTTTCACTTCTTTTTCCGTTGTCAGCAGTTCATATTTCGCAGTATTAATCTTAACCTCTGCTTCCGCAAATTTCTTATTTGCTGTTGACTGCCCGTCTTTTAACTGTTCCTTACCACTGTTTATCTGGCTTTTACCGTCAGCAAGTGCATCTTCAGCCTCAGCAAATTTATCAGCCAATGCCTTTTTGACCTGCTCATTCACCTTTTTTACTTTTTCGTCACGGATAATAACCTGGACAGACTCCTCGATCGTTCCCATCGTAGTTACGGAAGCAACACCCTCTATGCCTTCAATGGTCTGGGAAAGGGTATCCTCAACATACCTGCTTAGCTCTATACTGTCTGTACCTTTCTTATCCACTGCTGCCACCATGACCGGCATCATATTAGGATTCAGCTTCATGATAATCGGATTTCCTACACTATCATCAAAAAAACCACTGATCTGATCAAGCTTTTCCCGCATATCTATCGTTGCCGTATCCATATTGGTATCCGAATTAAATTCCAGAACCACCATAGAATAATTTTCAGAGGATATTGACTGTATATTCTCTATATTATCTATCGTTGCCACCGACTGTTCAATGGGTTTCGTCACACCGTTTTCTACAGCCTCCGGACTGGCACCGGGGTAGGTTGTCATTACGATGGCATATGGAAGTTCCATGCTTGGCAGTAAATCCACTGTCATTTTCGTGTATGCAACAATTCCCAGAATAATAACCAGCACAATTCCTACTATTACCGTGTAACCTTTTTTTACACTGAATTTTGAAATCATAATACTTCCCTCTATTCTTCTATTTCTTAATTCGGATGCCTGAATGCTGTTGGATATGTGGCAATTTCCAGCATATATGCCGTTTCCACCTTTCCTTCTGTCAGATGCTCCGATGTACTTTGGACCCCGCTTAGATCATATTTTAATGTCATATGCTTATTCTCAAGGTTTCCATCCTTTTTCAACGTAATATTAATATGTATATAATGGTTTGAACGATACAAAAAGGAACATTCCACCTCATATTCCTGATATTCCTGATATATCTTATCCAGAACCTCCCTGGCTCCTTCAAACTCCAGAAACTGTTCTTCCGCTATGGGAATCGCACCATATTCCTGAAACCCCTCATCTAATGCATAATACAGATAATAATCATAAACAGCATCTTTTCTCTCCCCTGAAGCATTATGCTCCTCTTTCACAACCTGTAAAAGAAGTTCGCCCTCCTGATTTTGGTATAAATATCCCTTTCCTGAAATATTCAGTTCAGACACTTTATTATCATTATCAACACTGTATACCAGCGTATTCTTTCTTCCATTTATCTCCTGCTGAAGCAATAAATAATGTTTTATACGATAAGCGAGAATATCTGCCTGTGCTTTTCCGGCATCTCCCAGATTCTCCTGGACAATTTCACATCCATCAGCAGATATGTACCAGAGCCTGTCTTCATTTTCCCTTGTCAGAACAAATGCCTCATACAAACCGTCCCTATTATAGTCATCATATAAAAAATCAACAACCGTTTCGTTATTTATCTCTTCAAACATGGTAAATAAGTCCCCTTCAGAAAAGTCAGCCTTTTCTTCCACTTCCGTATCTTCTGTATTTTCTATGGTGAGTTCTATATCTACCTCATTCTCATTCTTGGTTTCCGTTTTCAAAAGGGAACAGCCATATGTATTTACCAGTGCTCCAAAGAAAACCGTAACCATCAGTAATCTTTTAATTTTCACTTTACACGCCTCCATACACTGAAAATACTGCACTTTCCTGTTCAAAAAGAATTCTGGCAGCTGTCGCTTCCGTTAAGGCCTTGTTAATCCTCTCTACATCATCGACAAATATCTCTACCTTAAGTACAACCTCTTCACCATATTGGCTATCCTTTATCAAAACGCCCTCATTCCCCAAAATATACTGTATTTTTCCCAAATCCGTATAGTTGGTCGTAAGAGTAACGGGCATCACCATCCTTTTTTTCACAATTGCGGCTGCCTTTACACACATCCTTGCCGCATCCGTATAAGCCCTTACCAGTCCTCCGGTACCCAGCAACGTTCCCCCGAAATAGCGGGTTACCACAATGCACACATTATAAAGCCCATTTCCGGTTATCACTTCCAAAATAGGCTTCCCTGCTGTTCCTCCAGGCTCTCCATCATCACTGAATCTCAATACAGGCTGTTCTATTCCAACAGAATAGGCATAACAGTTGTGTCTGGCATCATAATGCTTTTTTCTTATCTCAGATACAAATAACTCCGCTTCTTCCTCTGTTTCGGCATGACAAACATATCCGATAAACCTTGATTTCTTTTCTATGATCTCATCCGTTCCCAAATCCAGAATCGTCGCATATTCTTTCAGCATTTCTTTCCCTCTTCCATCTGTACATTTAAGTGTTTGTTTTCCAATATACTCTGCATTATCATAACAGATTTCAGGTATAAATGCTACTCCTATCCCTTTTGTAATATTTGCCTTACTCAATTGTTTCCCTAGGCAATCATTTATTATACCGCATTTTTAACATTTGTCAATATTTCAAGGCTCGTGAATAAAGATAGCTTTTTACGTCTATATTTGATATAATATGATTTATTACTTCACGACTCATAAGTCAGTAACACAGCGGCAGGCAGCGGAGTATGACCCTCAAGACATGCATCAGATACCCATGCAAATATGGCTGTCCGGCTCATTACCCGCAGGAATCAAATGCTTTGCAATTGGTTCAGATACAGGAGGCATTCATATGAACTATTCAAAAAATAATACACAAAAAAAACAAAAGAAACTGGTATCCAAACATACAAAGAACAAAAACAAGCTATCTTATATTTTATATAAAATTGTTATCTTTGCTTTTCTGCTTCTTATCATCATAGGAGCCGGAGCCGGTTTCGGAATGTTTGTGTCCATCATAGACAATGCACCTGATATTGCTGATATCAAGGAGCGGGTACAGCTTGAAGGCTTTCAGACTACCATTTATAACCAGAAAGGCAAAGAGCTTACCACATTATCAACTGCCAATTCCAACCGTATTTATGTGGAATATGAAAATATACCGGACATCCTCTCAAATGCTTTTGTCGCTATTGAGGATGAACGTTTCTGGGAACATAACGGAATAGATGCCCGTGGTATTCTAAGAGCTTTTTTTGTAGGCATAAAAAACCACAATTTTTCAGAAGGCGCCTCCACCATCACACAACAGCTGATAAAAAACCAGATTTTCAATGTAGGTCTTAACGAAAGTACATTTTTAGACTCCTTAGAGCGAAAAATTCAGGAACAGTATCTTGCTATTGAACTTGAAAAACAAATTGATAAAAAAGATATCCTGGAACTCTATTTAAATGCGATTTATCTGGGTCAGGGAGCAAACGGAATTCAGACAGCTTCAGAAACTTATTTTGGAAAAGAAAATTTAGATGAACTTACCCTCTCCGAATGTGCCGTCATTGCTGCCATTACCCAGAGTCCGACTCTGTATGATCCTGCCCTGTATCCTGAAAACAACCAGACTCGTAAAAATGTTGTACTGCAAAAAATGTTAGAGCAGCACATGATTACCCAGGCTGAATATGATGAAGCTATGTCAGATGATGTATATGCCCGCATCTCCTTAGATAAGGATGATGATAATAAGACAACAAAAACCTATAATTCATATTATATCGATACCGTTATCGACACTCTGACAACACAGCTGGTAGAAGAACTGGATTATACGGAAACTCAGGCATACAACGCAATCTATTCCGGAGGACTAAGCATTTATATTAATCAGGACTCTGCCATTCAGAAAATATGCGATGCCGAAATTAATGATCCTGATAATTATCCTGCCGGAACCAGTGTTGCACTAAATTATGCCCTCACACTTACCGATCCCAAAAACGGAGATCTGTATAATTACTCCAGCAATCATTTACTGGCATATTATCAGGAAAAAACAGAAAACCCCAAATATAACCTGATCTATTCCAGTGAAGATACCGCAAGGGCTGCCGCTGATGAATACAAAGCCTATATAATAGAAAAAACGGGTTATACCGAGCTTGCAGAATCTTTTTCCACTACAATCCAGCCACAGAGTTCTTTTGTGATAATGGATCATAATACCGGCTATGTAAAGGCTATCTGTGGTGGACGGGGACCTAAAACCGGAAACCTTACACTGAACAGGGCAACGGATTCCAAACGTCAGCCAGGTTCTACCTTTAAAGTATTATCTACCTACGTTCCTGCCCTTGACACCTCGGGAATGACATTGTCAACAAGCTATGTAGATGAAGCAACCAATTACAGCAATGGAACCCCGATCAAAAACTGGTACTCGGGGTATCGTGGAAGACAGACCATTCGTACAGCCATTAAAGACTCCATGAATATTATCACAGTAAAATGTTTTCAGGAAGTCACCCCGCAGGTCGGTTACGATTATTTGTGCAATATGGGTATCACCACTTTGAAAAACGGGGAAACCTCCGTCAACGGCATCGCAGAAAATGACATCAACGAATCCATGTGTCTAGGTGGACTTACAGAAGGTGTTACCAATCTGGAATTAACCAGTGCATATGCCTCCATTGCAAATTCCGGAACTTATGTAGAACCTATCTTCTATACAAAAGTACTGGATCATGACGGCAACATTTTAATTGATAATACCCCGGAAACCAAACAGGTTATGAAGGCAACCACTGCATGGCTTATCAACAATGCAATGCAGGATGTAGTCACCTCCGGTACTGGTACTACTGCCAGACTTTCCAGCGGAATGGTAGTTTCCGGCAAAACGGGAACCACTTCCAGCAATTATGACTTTTGGTTTTGCGGCTCTACTCCATACTATACTGCCAGCATCTGGATGGGATACGATTCTAACACAAATTTTTCAAATGGCAATTCCCATAAGGCTATCTGGCGTAAAATTATGGACAAAATCATAGAGGACAAGGGTCTGGATACTTCTGCCAGCTTTGAAAAGCCAAGCGATATCGTGACTGCAAAGGTTTGTTCTACATCAGGACTTTTACCTGCCGAAGGACAATGCAAATCCGTCATCACAGAATATTTTGCAAAAGACACAGTACCTACAAAAACCTGTGACCTGCATCAGACCGTGACTCTTTGTGATGAAAGCCATTATAAAGCAACCGATTATTGTCCTGACACTACCACTTACCACTACACGGTAGATGAAAGTGGGAACGTTTCACTAGAGGATTGTGATTTTACACCTCCGACTGATTTCATAGACTC
This sequence comes from uncultured Lachnospiraceae bacterium, assembly GCA_910585605.1. Taxonomy (GTDB): domain Bacteria; phylum Bacillota; class Clostridia; order Lachnospirales; family Lachnospiraceae; genus CAG-590. The sequence continues at coordinate 54,842 of CAJUFL010000002.1, forward strand.
CACATGTCCTCTTCATACAGAAGATCAGGAAAACGGTGAGATTTCCACCCCGATTCAAAATCAGCCTTCCAGTTCTGATACTACCTTTACTATCTCAACTATGGTAGAAGGAGGCGGAAGCATATCAGGTCCAACAGAAGCGGCTGCCGGAGAAACTGTCACCCTGACATTTATACCAAACAGCGGATATGTCTTATCCAATGTAACGATTGACGGTATGGCGAAAGGTGCCATTTCAACCTATACTTTTGAAAATATTTCCAGTAACCATACAGTAGTGGCGACCTTTGCTGTCAGCGAAGGTGTAGACACTCCACCAGTTGAAACTGTCAACAGTAAAAAACCTGACAATAACATATTTATCCGTTTTGTCAGTACGATGCGTGCCTTCTTTGGCATGAAAAAAATATAATTTTTGTCCAGCATATATTTATATATATGATATAAAAAGTCCTGCTGTAGTTGAACTCCTATCCTTAAGAATTTAACTACAGCAGGACTTTTTTATTATTTTGTCATTTTAGGCTGAAAAATAAGAGATGCAATATAAGCAAATATAAGTGCAGCGGATGTTCCTACAGCAGCCATTTTGAAACCACCTCTGAATAAACCGATCAATCCATCACTATCTATGGCTTCCTTTATACCCTTCCACAGATTATAACCAAACCCTGTTAAAGGAACGGAAGCACCGCTCCCGGCAAATTCCAAAAATGGTTCATAAATCTGCAATGCACCCAAAACAGCACCTGTACATACTAAAATCACCATGATCCGGCCCGGCATTAACTTTGTTTTTTCCATTAATACCTGTGCCGCAACACAAATAAGACCTCCTACAATAAATGCCTTTATATAATCCATTTTTACACTCTCCTTTAATCATCCTGACGTTTTTCTATCACTACTGCATGGGCGATTCCCGGAACGGTTTGACCTTCATTATAACTGACGGTAGATAACAAAGCCCCTGTGGGAACAAAAAGAATCCGGTTTAGTTTTCCCTGACGCAGCTCATTCATAAGTTTTCCTGCAAGCGTTACGGCAGAACATCCACAACCTGAGCCTCCTGCATGTGTATCCTGTTCCGGATCATCATAAATTTCCATGCCGCAATCCATATGAACCTTGGAAATATCAAATCCCTGATCTTTAAGTAGTTTACATAATATTTCTTTTCCCACACTTCCCAGATCTCCGGTTACAATCTTATCATATTCCTCAGGCTGTCTCTTAAAATCCTTTAAATGCTGGTATATCACATCTGCCGCCGCCGGTGCCATACATGCTCCCATATTTAAGGAATCTTTTACACCATAATCCACAACCTTTCCCGTAGTAATTCCCGTTATCATGGTATCCCCATAAACCTTAGACAATACAAAAGCACCGCATCCGGTCACGGTCCATGTGGACGACATCGGTCTCTGATTACCATATTCCAGTGGAAACCGGAACTGTTTCTCTGCCCCTCCAAAATGACTGGAAGCAACGGCTAATACAGTATCTGCATACCCACCATGCACGGTCATCGCACCCAGTGAAAGTGCTTCTCCCATTGTAGAACAGGCCCCATACAATCCAAATAATGGTATATCAAAGTCCATAAGTCCAAATGTTGTCGCAATTAACTGTCCCAGCAAATCTCCTGCAAAAACGTATCTCACATCTTCCGTCTTAATCTTTGCTTTTCTAAGTGCCAGCAAAGAAGCCTGTTTCATTAGTTCACTTTCCCCTTCTTCCCAGGACTCCTTTCCAAATGTAGCATCCTCTACTACCACATCAAAAGTATCCTTAAGCGGTCCTTCCCCCTCCTTCGGTCCCACAATACTTGCGGCCGACATAATATAAACGGGTTTTTCAAAGGACAGACTTTGTTTTCCTACCTGTAATCCTGCAGTCATACTATCACCTCAAATCCTAATAATGCATCATCCATTCTGTATCATGGATAAAAAAAGGCATTATCTACGATAACACCTTTTTCCTTATTTGTAGTATGACTGCTCTGATATTATTTTATGCATATCTATTCTTTGTCTAGATTTTCTGCATTCTCATTCAGTTTTTTTGTGTCTTCATTTATCTTATCGATCGTCTCATCCGCTTTCATTTTTTCTTCAAGAGCACGATGCTCAATCGATTCCAGCTCCTGCTTTTTTTCATCACTTCCACAACCTGCCATGCAGCACATGATAAAAATAAAACTGCAAATCAAACATATCTTTTTTAATCCTTTTCCCATATTTCCAGCTCCTTCCTTATTTGCACAGTAAATTCTAAAAATATCACAGATGCCTCACCCATTTTTAATTCAAAGCTTCTCCGCTTATCATCCATGGTGATGGCTGCGCTATCATAACACTGCGTTTATCACTCTTAGCCACGGAAATCTGTAAAACTTCTGTATTCTCTATGTTATATTTTGTGAAAATATTCTTAATACTAACCACCATATCAAGCTCCAATGTATAAATAATGAACTGGCATTTGGGATTTACTGTAAGCAGTACTTTAATTTCTTCTTCCAGCCTTTTGGAAGCAACGATAAATGCCAGCCTCGGTATAGGAACCTTTTTCATCTCCTCCTCCGTTACATTAGAAATAATTTCTATATTATGTACGCCAAATTTACTGACATTATCCTGCAAAGAGCGCATATCTCTCGCATCCGGTTCCACAGCAATAATCGTACCCTCACTGGCCTCTATCGCTGCCTCTATCGCAATGCTCTCCCCACTTACAATACAAATTGTGTCTCCCACATCACAGGACAGCATATTCATGATAACGGCACGGATTTCATGTCCCACATAATTAACAGAACCTTTTGAAAAATATTCATTACGGATTCCATAGCGGGATGCTTCTCTTGTATTCTCATTAATAATAAAAATTACCAGCGGTTCTGAAATCTTCTTATCCATAAATTCCTTTACTTTACAGGTTTCTACAGTACCATTGCTGCTGATTCCCTTTCCAATCCACATATCATAATCGCCATAACCACCTTCCCATAATTCGTAAAATAAATCCGGCTGGCTTTCATCCGCAAAAATCATGACCCTTTTATGTGTCTCAATAGTAGGAAGGACATTTTTCTTCTTCCCGCAGATATTTAACATCTTAATCTTCTCCGGACTCACCCCCATGCGATCTGCAAAATCACCTACCCATGCTAACATTTCACTGTTATTGTATACTTTCATTCCGTTTGACTCCATAAAATACCTCCTGTAATTGTAACCAATTTAGCTTTACAATCTTTGTTTGCTACGGGGATTTCCCGTCTCAATATTTTCATCATTTTTGACACTGCCTATCATGTTCTCTCTTTTTATTTCATGATGCTTTAGAAACTGTGTCCACCGCCCCCTCCGCTGCTGCCACCGCCACCGCCTCCACTGCTGCCACCCGAACTGCCGGAGCTTTGTGGAGAATAGGTTCTGGTCTCATGGGTAAAATCTGCATTAAAATTTTCCAGCTTCTGTACAACAAATATCCCCTGCATCAGCTCATAATCGGAAGGTTTTTTCTGTCTTGAAGTAATCTGTGCCACAAAATAATTGATCAATAAGGCCAGAACAACAGCTAATAGCATATTACTGATATATTTCATCGGCTGGGCTATTCTGTGTCCCTGCAATAATTGCAGCTCCTGTTCAAATACCTTTGATGCACAGGTGTAATAATCACTGTCTGATGCATACGTATACACATTATCGGTTATCGTATTGGCATATCCTTTAGTAATCGTCTTATATACTTTGCCATCACTGAATATGTAAATCATCCGGTTATCCATATCTATCAAGAACAAAGTACCGCTTGCACTCCCATATCTGCTATGATATACGCTCTCAGCATAAGAAGCTGCAGAACTGGTATTATCAGCAGTACTAAGAAAGACTACATTCCCATATTCGGTAATGCCTTTCATCTGTTCACGCAATGCATTTCCTTCTTCACCTGTTAATAAACCAGCATTATCCTCAACCACTGCTTCAAAACCGGTATCAGGATTTATATAAGCCTCCAAAGTGGCTGCCCGCAAATCAATACACATCCCATACACCATACAAACAGTCAGGAGCGTAAGTACAATGCCCCACAGCCTCCTTAACCGCCAGCTGAAAGAAATCATAGTTCTGTCATACAATGTATTCCTTTTACGCACGATCATCACCTCCCCGATACTCAAACTGCGGAAGCGGTCTTGTGGCAAGGATATTATAACCTGATATCAGATCAAGCAGTGCAAAAAATACTGCCACAAGGCACAAAATATTACTGATATAATAATAAATATCAGCTGTCGGTTTCATGAAAGCGACAACAGATGCCAGTATCAGAGCCGACATTGTCCATATGGAACCGGGTATCCCTTTTTTGGCTGTAATATTCTTACCTTTAACCAGGCTTTTAATGCCAAAAATCAATGTAACTATCAATGCAATCAATATTAACATCATACTACCTCCGGAAAACCCTGTAATCTGCATTGCCACATATAAGATTATAATAATATTGAATACAAAAATACATCCAACGACGCACTTAACCATTGAAAGCATCTTCTTTTGCTTCTTTTTCTTTGGCATATGTTTCATTGCTGTTACATAAGGCGGCATCCCATCTAAGGCCGCTGCTGCCTCACTTTCCGCCTGCCTCTTCTTTCTTACAGCTTCCTGTACCCCTTTGTCCTCTTCATAACTTTCTTTTTGAGCAATCCGTTTCATTTCCCACTGATACAGTATTGTCACAATCATAGCGATGACTGCCGTTATGCTAAGCGACACCGCCGGCACCATCGTAAAAAACAGGTTAAGCAATATAAATAACGGAACCGCAAGAATAAAAGAACCCAGCATATACTTCTTAATATCCACCGGAAGATCCGCTACTACTTTCCCTGTCTGTCCGTTTACCGTAGCATAAGCAACACGGTCTTGATTCCGGTAAGACATAAACCATACCGGAAACATGGCAACATTCGTTTCCTCGCACCGGGTATGGTACTGCTCTGAAGCATTTTCACTGCTTTCAATACTATACTTACTAATTTCCCTGGTACGTTTTAAATATAACTCTGTCTGTTCATTCACTTCTTTCTCTGCATCCGGCTCATAGATTTCTTTACCTACATCCGGTATATCAGCATAAAATCCACTTAAAATAGATGGCGTAAAAGATTTCATATTTTTTACATCAAAAGGAGCAATCCTTTCACTGATGTTATCTGCAAAAGAAGATGATGCATCGTAAGACAGCCCTTTATAATGGTTATCAATATCTCCTGTTAGAATATAATGCTGCTTGATAATATAATCACCGCTTCTATGCTCTTTTGTTCCCTTTAAATGCAAGGGACCCTTCTGGGTAAAATAATAAACCCAGTAAGGCATATAAATTCCCCGAAAACTGTCAATTTTATCCGGATGCTGCAATTTTTTAGGTGCAAAAACTGCCCGCCGGACTCTTTTTATATATTCGGTCTTACAATCTTCTTTCGTTTTCTGAAACGGTATGATAAAATCGGGGCGCTTCTCTTTTCTCAACCGACTGGTTAATATGGTAGATGCTCCGCAGAAGCTGCAAAATCCGGCCGCTGTATTATCCGTACTGTATATCTCTCCGGCACATTGCGGACAGGTAAATACTGTCACTTCATAATTCGTACTCTCTTCGGCATCTTTATCCTTTGCAACCTCATATGGATCATACTTCGCATTACAATACCCACATGCCAGCTGCTGAGAAGAGATGTCAAAACGAAGATTCCCCCCACAGTTTGGACATTCATACATATTCCCTTCCTCCTTAGTTCATACTACAAGCTATTATACCATTTGTTCCTTCTGAATGCCATACCATGTATGATCAGATTATAATTATTCAATTTTTAACAATCCTCTGCACCTATTCAGGACTGCATAGATTTCCTGTTTTCTAGGAAGTGCCATATTACCGGAAATTCCCTTGTCACAAAATGCGGCAAACTCATTCTTACTTATCCTCTCCTCCATCCATTCAGCTGCCTGTCCCAGGGATTTTGTCCCATCAAAGCAATGCAGCTTCATATATTTGACAATCTGTACCAGTGCAGCCAGCTGTTCTGTATCCACAAGCTGTTCTACATAACGCAGATCCACCATTTCCTTATTAATGGAAATGCTTTCTTTTCCCATGACCTTTGTTTTAATTCGGTTGTCTTTCAAAAATGCCTGATCTCTTTTCACAATACGGGCAGTCACCGGTATATCTGCCTTATCTGCACAATCCTCCGCTATAGGAAATTTTTCTGCTTCCCTTTTGGCTAGCTCTGTAATTTCCACAGGTACATAACGGTTCATCTGTAACACACAGTCAGCTTTGTGGAAATATGAACCTGAACTGCCTGCAACCAGAATTGTGGAAATACCGGAATTTTCATATAATTCCCGTACCCTGTCAATAAATGGTATGATAGGTTCCACATCTCTTTGCACTACCCTCTGCATTAATTCATCCCGAATCATAAAATTGGTAGCACTCGTATCCTCATCTATCAAAAAAACTTTTGCTCCCGCCTCCATTGCTTCTACGGTATTGGCTGCCTGAGAGGTACTCCCGCTGGCATCCTCTGAATAAAATGCCACTGTATCCTTTCCGTTTGGCAGGTTTCTGATAAACATGGAAATATCCACCTTCTGGATATTTCTTCCATCTTCTGCACGAAGCTTCATGGCAGTATCATCTGTAATCACATACTCCCTTCCATCTCCTGCGATATGATTATATACACCTAATTCCAGTGCTTTTAACAATGTGGATTTGCCGTGATAGCCGCCTCCCACAATCAGTGTAATCCCCTTTTTGATTCCCATGCCTTTTATCGTGCCATAGTGAGGAAGCTCTAATTCTACCTCCATGGACTTTGGCGTTTTAAACGGAACAGCCTCTTTCATTGGCAGCTGCGATATTCCTGACTTTCTTGGAAGAATGGAACCATCCGCTACAAATGCCGCCAGTCCAAGTTCCGAAAGCTTCTCCCTGATACATTGCTGATCCTCTGCCAAATTGGCTGTCCTGATCAGCTCTTCTTTTGGATAAGCATGATAAAACAACGTCTGTTTCACACACACCGGAAGAAACTCGAATAAGATTTTCTCCAACTCCCCTGCATTGATCGTTCTTCCGTTTGCCGGAAATCCAATTTCCATTCGAAGTGTGATATCTCCGTTTTCTGTATTGATCACACAGGCACTTCGATTCAAAATTTCTTGTCCCGGCTGACTTACGCTGATCAGTCCACTCTTTCCCGAACCCTTTGCTTTAAAAGAATATTCCCTCACTTTTACCGCCATTCTTCTTAACAGATGATCCTGCAAAGCAACTCTCTTATACTTTTCATCATATAATGCAGTCTCAAATCCTGCTCTTTTCCCATCCACTAAAACACTAACTTTCGACGGTGCAGCAAACGGATCTCCCTGCACATGGTCAATAGAAAGTATATAATCCGCAAATTGGTACTTTCCCTTTGTATCCTTGTATGCCGGATATCCTTTATGATCTATTCTTTTTAAACACTCTCTTAAATCACTGTCTCTCATTTTTTCTCTCCGTTTCTATCATCACATTGATTTTTCCTTACATGAGCATCCGTTATGCAAAGATGGAATGCACTGCTTTTCACCTTTGCAACAATACCCTTATTCCAAACGATATTGCAGCCATTCATAAATAATCCGGCTTCCTTCCGCAATGTTTTCCGGAAGCAGTGCTCTTGCCACCAGTTTACTGTCAAGCTCCGGATGCCCCTCCTGCCGCAGATGTGCGTAATCCCCATCCAGACGTTCCACCACATATAATATCGTTTCCATTCTCTTCTCACCTTCCATATTTTTTCTTAAAAGCCTCAATATCTGCTTCATTTCTTGCCAGTTCTGCAAATTTTAGCTTTCCCGATACCGGATCCCTGAATCCTACCGTCATTTCTCCTGTACATATACTCTTATCTACCTCTATCGCAAAATCCCGGCAGGATTCCGGAACAACCGGTATATTCTTCTTTCTTCCAAATAAATGCATATATGTATCCCTTCCTTTTTATTTTTTAATCATACATGAACGATCGGCAAAAAACAACTGGTTGACAACCTTTATTGTCAATGTTATCATCTGTATGACAAATAAAGTTGTCAATTTGCCAATGTTTTATGTCACTGCAGGCAAAGGAGTTGATTTTTATGCCGCTTTACAACCGCCTGAAGGAATACCGGGCACGTATATCTGTCAATCAGCAGGAAATGGGGACTTTGGTGGGCACTTCCAGACAGACCATCAGCCTGATTGAACGCGGAGATTATTCCCCATCTGTTACTCTTGCCCTGAAAATTGCCAGAGTATTTGATGTTCCCGTTGAAGATATTTTTTATTATGAAGAAGGAGATTGACGATTATGAAAACAGAAAATGAAAATACTAATATGAAAACAAATTCAGATATGGCTGATAGTCCGCAATATGAAAAAGCAGCCATGAAGAAATTTACACTGCGTTCGGTAATCTGTTTAGCAGTCGGAGGAATTGCCGGTTACTTATTTGCCTTTGGAAGTACGCATTTAAAAACTCTCTTTACAGCATTTACAAAATATTCCCAAGTTTACTTCCCTGTATTGCAGATTTATTTCTTTCCATGGCTTTTGCTGGTTTTTACTTTAATCTGCACTATGATCAATAACAAACTCCTGAAAAAAAGCAAGTTACAGATCGCTTCCTGGGATGGAGAAAACGATGACCACATTAATATTGCCGATACCTGTCTGAATAAGGTACTTCTGATTTCCAACATTGAATCTGTTGGTACCCAGATGATTTTTGCTGTCATCACCTATCATCTGATGAAAAATCTCCAGGACAAATCTAACACCAATGTTATGATGATTTTTATAGCGGTCGCTATTTATATTGCCAGTATGGCTGCCATAATATTACAGCAAAAGCTCGTCATCCAGCTGATGAAAAAATATTCACCGGAAAAACGCGGAAGCATTTATGACAAGCATTTTCAGGATGTCTGGTTTGCCACCTGTGATGAAGGGGAACGCCATATAATCTACAAGTCCTGTTACAAAACTTTTCAGTTTATGAATAAGGTTTTCTCGGTCTGTCTGGTTGCTGCTACCATAATCGGCATGTTTGTATCCATCGGCATCCTTTGTGCCATCATCATCGGATTTCTCTGGCTTATTATGACCTGTTGTTATACAAGAGAATGTATACGTTTGGAAAATAAACGTTAACATATCATACAGACCCCGCAATGGATACTTATTCCAAGAGCGGGGAGTCTGTCTCTGGGGCATTCACAAAATACGTATACGGCTGTTCATGTCCGCCTCATTGTCCACCGGAAGAAATCAAAATCCTGCTATGCTCCTCCGGCAGATATTTCAAATACATGTCTTCTGCAACGGATTCCGTAATATTGCTGCAATTTTCCCCAATTTTTTCCATACTATGGAATATATTTGCAAAAATATTCGTGAACTCCGGCTTGCATTTTCCCTCTTTAATCCGTTTTTTATGGTTTTTACGTACATTTTTTTCAAGCTTTGCAATTCTCTTTAAATGCTGTTCTACATCCGGTACAGCCGCTTTATCCCCGCATCTGATCAAATCCACAGATTCCAGATACATAACAGTGATGATTTCAAAGCTTTCTTCAATCTCTGTCATTGCTTTTTTAGAAAATCTGAATTCTTTCCTGTCCTTTTCCTCCGCATTTTCCAAAAGTTCTTTTATGCATCTTCCAATCCGTTCCAAATCCTCTACAATATACATGATCTCCGTCGTATGTGCAGCCTGTTCTTCATTCATGTTACCGGATGAAAATAATCCAATCAGATAATTATTAATATCTTCATGTATATGCGTCACACGTTTTTCCACCTGCCCAGCCTGTTTGATATTTTCCTGACCTCCTTCCAGCATTGCCCTCTTGGTACCAGTTAAAAGCTCTCCCAGCTGATTTGCATAATTGATAACCTCTTCTGACACCAGATGAAGGGCGACCACCGGCTGATTCATCACATTCACATCCAAAAACTGTGCTCTTGTCTCTTCTCCCTCCTTTTTATCCGGCAGAATCCACATAACAATTCTTACCATCAGCCAGATTAGCGGAATCCAGATTATGGTATTGGTAACATTAAACACTGTATGGGCATTTGCAATCTGTCTTGAAATCACATCTACTTCCGATCCTGCCGGTGAAATCCAGATAACCAGCTTTGCAAACCATGAAATGATAAACATAAACAAAATGGAACCAGTTATATTAAACACGCTATGAGCTGCCGCCGTACGTTTTGCATCTTTGGTCTGCCCGATACAGGCTAGCAGTGCCGTAATCGTCGTACCGATATTGCTTCCCAGCAGAATCGGAATGGCACCGGAAAGCCCCAATATAGAGGATACTCCATCGGGTCCTGCCTGTGACGCAAAATTCTGCAATACTGCGATGACCGCTGAGGAGCTTTGTACGATTACCGTTATCACTACGCCCAGTAAAAGTCCCAAAACCGGTATATCCGCTACTTTTCCAATCAAGTCCAGAAATACCTGGCTGGAAGCCAGCGGTTTCATGGTATTTCCCATAATTTCTATTCCAATAAACAATATACCAAAGCCAAAAATGGTATTACCGATATATTTTACAACCTCCTTCTTTGCCACAAAAGCTATCAGAAACCCAATAAATACAATGGGATAAATATAGTCACTGATTTTAAATGCAATGATCTGTGCTGTAATCGTGGTACCGATATTTGCACCCATGATAATGGAAATCGCCTGTGGCAGGTTCATCAGTCCTGCACTGACAAAACCGATCACCATAACTGTTGTGGCACTGCTGCTCTGCAAAACTGCTGTTGTAAGGGCTCCCGCCAATACACCCATCACAGGATTTTTTGTCAGCAGACCTAAAATGTATCTCATGCGTTCTCCTGCTGCCTTTTGCAGACCGTCACTCATCATCTCCATTCCAAACAAAAAAAGTGCCAAACCGCCAAACAGACCAAATAATGTGTTCACTACATCCATCTTTACACCTCATACGCTTTCCTGTGCATCTCCCCTGCACACGTTCTTATCTATATATTTCCCTTTTTTACCCGTTTAATGTAAAAGATTTCCGCTTTCTCTGCTATCCTTGCCCTGTAAAATCTGTGTTAAATCTGTGTAAACTTAGTAACTGTACATCCCTTTTGTCTGCATCCTTCATGATTTACTAATTCTGCTGACAAAATGCAGCTTAAACAGTCCTGCATGCAGCTTAGACAATTTTACTTTCCATTCATCTTTTTACCGTATATGATACAAAAAGAAACCGGACACTTATAACATGCAAAATAGTAAAGCAGTTCTTGCATGTTACAAATGCCCGAAAAAACAGAACAGGAGTAAAATATTATGAAAAAACTATCAAAATGCCCCACCAGCAAAGAAAAAAACCTTGGAACCGAATACTTTTCCCTCGCCCTTTGTGCCTTTGGAGGTTTGGGGTTGGAAATGCTTTATGCCTATCTGATAGAGCCCGCTGTCTATGGTTATGGCATTGCAGATTTTACCCCGGCACAATCCATTCTTCACTGGATTATTACCTGCATTACCTGGGGAATCGTTGCCTTTTTCCTTCTTCGCTACGCAAAACGGGAACTGGGCTTTACACTGAATACACCGGGCAAAAAAACAAAGTTATGGCAATGGCTGATAAGCGGTCTTCTCATACTGATTATGACTCTGATTAATATCGCTGATATTGGGGAATTAAAAATATTTCATGAATTCAAAAAAATGATACCCTTAGAATTTACTTTCCAGCATATCTACTATCTTGTGGAAACCATCCTGTTTACCCTGATCATTGTATTCGGGCAGATTGCAATGGAGAAATGGTTGAAACGGACCAATATACCATTTGGCGGTATTCTTGCAGGCATTACCTGGGGACTTGCACACTGGTTTACAAAAGGCTCCCTGACGATTGGACTTATGGGGATTCTTGTAGGATTTTTATTCGGAACGGCTTATCTTATTTTAAACAGGGATTTAAGAAAAACATATCTTGTGTTAGCACTGGCTTTTATCTTATAATAACCATATGCTTTGCATTTGGAGGTCGATAACTTGAAAGTAAACATTTACAAAAAGGTTGGACTTAATGAGAACTATATCAGCTTATATTATGATAAAACAGATGAAGAGACAGAGATTGCAAAAAACTTTCTGCTCTCCTGTCAGAAAAAAATTCTAGGTCAAGACCAGAACAGCGAAAAGGAAAGATTCATCCTTCCCGGAGAAATTCTGTATCTGGAAACGGTAGACCGGAAATGCTTTTTGTATCTAAAGGATACTGAATGGCAGACCGACACAACCCTGCAGGGATTTTTAGACCGGTTTGAAAATCAGGGCTTTGTCCGCATCAGCAAATCCATGGTTGTTAATATTTTTCATATCCGTGAGCTCAAAGCTGAAGCCAATATGCGGGTTAATGTGATCCTTAAAAACGGAGAGGTACTGACCGTAAACCGCAGCTACCGCAATGCATTCTACACATATTTAAAACATTTAAAAAAGAAAGAGGACTAATGCATAGCATTTTTAAGGTCTTCCCGCAGCATACCACCGAGCCAGATGGCAATCCATTATCAGGGGGATTTATCATGATTACAAAAAAGAATTTTTTCCCAACAATATGTGTCGTTTATGCGATATTAGTACTGACCAAGCTTATCCTTGAAGCAGCCATGGGATATTCAGATACCCAATATACACAAAATCTGCTGTTTATGTTTGCGACCTCTGTTGCCGCAGTATTTATATTATCATTACATTCTTTTTTGCAGAATGTTCCACTTTTATTTGTGATAATAGGACAATACCTTCTTTTGATCGCATTGGTGGAGGGTGGTCTGCTGCTGATTGGCCTGTTTTCTTCGGTTAGTTCTGACGGCTATCTGGAAATGTTTTTATCCGTATCCATTCCATATGGAATCGGTGCCACCATCTATTATATCGAGTATTTCAGGCAGGTTAAAAAAATGAATGCTTTGCTTCAGGAAATACAAGGCAGAGATACCAGCCATTTATCAGAGTAATCAGTCACATGAATCATATTTCGATATGATATTATTGGGTCGCTGCGCATTTTTATTAAGATTCCACTTATTATTTTCATAAGAATAGCATATCACCCCAATATCTCCCGACTGAATCCATATATTATACGAACTGTTTTCCCAACAGATTCCCCAAAAATCAAAAGTCCTGACCGTCTCAAAAGAAAACACAGGCACATCATCTTTTGTCTCATATATTGAAACTACTATATTATCATTCCCCTGTTTTTGGTTGAGACAGCATAATACTTCTCATCATAACTGCTGGTCCGGTCAAAAGTAAAGCTTCCCATATTCTTAGCTTCTTTAACAAAATTCTTTCTGGTTATGGCAATACCAGTAACACAGGCGGCAACCATAACAAATATGAAAATAATATGGTTTCTCTTGTTATCCATCTTATATCCCTATTACTGTCTCACCTTAATATGCACTTCCCTAAGCTGCTGCTCGCTCACCTCAGAAGGTGCTCCACACATTAAATCCTGTGCATTTCCGTTCATTGGGAACGGAATCACCTCACGGATATTTTCTTCATTGCGAAGCAGCATGATCATACGGTCTACTCCCGGAGCCATACCTGCATGCGGAGGTGCACCAAACTGGAATGCATTGTAGAGTGCTCCAAACTTCTCTTTCAAATCCTCTTCCGTATATCCCGCAATTTCAAATGCTTTTACCATGATATCCAGATTGTGGTTACGGACTGCTCCGGAAGACAATTCCACACCATTACATACGATATCATACTGATAAGCAAGAATCTCTGTCGGATCTTTCTCATTTAATGCCTCTAAACCGCCCTGAGGCATGGAAAATGGATTATGGGTAAAGATAATCTTTTTGCTCTCTGTATCATACTCATACATCGGAAAATCATTGATATAGCAGAAACGATACGCATTCTTCTCCAATAAATCCAAACGGTTTGCAATCTCCGTGCGAAGCTGCCCTGCATAATCCGCCGCCAGCTTCTCGATATCAGCAATAAAGAAAATGGTATCTCCCGCCTGCAATCCTGCCAGATCACGAATTTCCGTCTTCATATCTTCAGGAATAAATTTATCAATCGGTCCCTTATAACTCATATCCTCCAATACTTCAAGATATCCCAGACCACCCATGCCGATAGACTGTGCATATTTTAACAGCTTCTCATGCTGTCCCTTTGAAAGCTTGGCATGTACATTGATGGCACGCACGGTCTTATCATGAAACGGCTTAAAGGTACATCTTGAAAAGAAATCCGTTACATCGATAATACGAAGAGGGTTCCTCAAATCCGGCTTATCTGTACCAAATTCCAGCATAGCCTGCTTATAACTGATAATCGGAAATGGAGCCTGAGTAATCTGCGCTCCTTCCGGTGCAAACTTTGTAAAGGTCTCAAAAAGAACCTCTTCTCCCACCTTAAATACATCCTCCTGAGTTGCAAAGCTCATCTCAAAATCCAGCTGATAAAACTCTCCAGGGCTTCGGTCTGCTCTTGCATCCTCATCCCGGAAGCATGGTGCAATCTGAAAATACTTGTCAATTCCAGATACCATCAGTAACTGTTTATACTGTTGCGGTGCCTGTGGCAGTGCATAAAATTTACCCTTAAATTTACGTGACGGCACAATGTAATCTCTTGCTCCTTCCGGAGATGATGCACAAAGAATCGGTGTCTGCATTTCCAAAAATCCCAACTCCGTCATTTTCTGCCTAAGGAAACTGATTACCTTAGAACGGAAAAGCATGTTATCTTTTACTTTTGTATTCCGCATATCCAAATACCGGTATTTCAACCGTACATCTTCTCTTGTTTCTTTCGAAGTCATAATCTCAAACGGAAGCTGGCGGTAAACCTTGCCCAACATCTCCACACTGTGAGCCTCTAACTCAATTGTTCCCGTGGGAATCTTCGGATTATAAGTCTCTTCATCACGATGCTCAATCACACCCTCAACGGAAATACAATCCTCTTTATTCAGCCCCTCCAATAAAGAGGTATCCCGCATAACCACCTGCATAATTCCATACATATCTCTTAAATCCACAAAAGATACTCCACCGTGGTCACGGATATTTTCAATCCATCCTGCAATCTTTAAAGTTGCTCCCACATCTCCTTCACCAATCCGGTCAAGGGTACGGTTACGATAAATGTTATTTGTGTTCATGTTACTCTCCTTTTTCTATTCTCTTATATTTTTTACTACAATACATACTGTCTACAGTCCCGCTTCATCTGCTCTTTGTACCTTTTTGCCAAACCTGTTCTGTCCATTAATTATACAGGTGTCAGTCATGACTTTCATTTTATCATTCCCTTCACTGCACGAAAAAAGTCCGCCCTAAACGAATTATCGTTCAGGACGGACTTTCATATATCCGCGGTACCACCTGAATTACTGCCCTGTAGCAGTCTCTCACCGGTTTCAACATAGAATCTCTATCAAAAACCCTGCTGTTTTACGCACAGCCTACGGCGCACCTACTAGTTTCCATATTGCCCATCCTCTAATCAATATTAATACAACAATATAGGAACCGTTCAGATTGCGGCTGGTAAAGTGTTATTCACGAAGATTCACTCTATGGGGTTCACACTATCTCCCACTCACTGGAAGCGATAATCTGCGTTACTTCTCTTCGTCATTGCCATTTGTGCTATTATAGCCTAGTGTTTTTCGCTTGTCAACGCTTTTTCGCCAGTCAGCTGCCTGTCCGCAAAGTCAACAACCATGCGGCAGTCGCAAATGTGCATGCAAACACACTCTCTTGGCTCGCTGCTCGCAGAAATCAAAAGCTGATACATATAGAAAACTTTCTTTACTCTGCTTTTTTCTGTTTTAATATACTTTTTCTTTTTTTCTGCTTGTATATGTACATCTGACCATCTGCCTGTTCCAACTCCAAAGATACATTTACATCTTCCGAACAGATGAAATGCTTTATGCCTACACTCATACTCACATAATATGGTTTGTCATTATCACAATTCAATTCCTCTGTTATCTTATCAATCTGGCGTCTGATCTGCTCCTCACAATTCTTAGCATCCGTAATAAGATATGCACAAAACTCATCTCCACCAACCCTGCCAACATCACCTTTTCCATCTATACTGTGTATGGCATCATGCAAAATTGTTCCTATAGCACGTAAAGAATAATCCCCTTCTTCATGTCCAAACTGATCATTCACAAGCTTCAAATTATTCATATCCGCATAGATTGCCATTGCCGGCCGCCCTATATTTTCCTTTGCGATCACATTTCTCTTCATATTATCCAAAAAACCTCTGCGGTTATAAATCTGGGTCAGTTCATCTACCTTGGAAATCTCCTCTAAAATGGAGTTCTTTTCCCGAACCTGCTGTAAACTTTCCTCTAAAGCCATAGCCATCTGGTTCTTCTTAGAAAGAAGCCTGTTAGTTTTTAAAGCATTTGCAACCTGATAAGTCAGCTGTCCGATATAACTGAAATAATCTTCGTCTATCTCCCATACTAAAAAACCGTACTGGCTCTCACCGGCATAAAGTAAGGTAACAACACTGATTACTGAGCCCGAACAATTCCTGTATGCATTGGAAAATATACTGCCAAACGGTATCATCTCCCCTGAGCCGTCAATTTCCTTTATATCTTGCGAATCCACCGGATAATAATAAATCGGCATAGGCTGATAAAGAATATTAATTTTTCTTTTATGCGGTTCTTTATAATATGCCCGCAATTTTACATATTCCGGTCTGTCCCATTCTTCCCCCCGCCTGTATTCAATCTCCTTTTCAAAAGTATATAAATATACACTATGAACATTGATATTACACAGGCTGTTCAATATCATAGAATAAATTTTATTATTCTTTTCCTCATAATCTAATATATTTTTGGATATTGCCACAAGCGTATGATTAAGTGCATCCAAATGCCCTTTCACACTTAACAGATTTTTCTTATCCGCTTCAACATCACTCCTGGGACATCCGCAGGATTCTCTTACAACAAAAACTGTCCCTACCAGGCTTTCCAATATCTCGCCTTTTAGAGTTTTTTCACATAATTTGATTGCTTCATATCCCAGCAGTGCAGGATCCGCTTTTACGGTAGAAAGCCCCGGACTAATATCAGCGGAATATGGTGCATCATCAAACCCGAGAACTGCTATGTCTTCCCCTACTTTTATATTTCTTGCTTCCAATATCTGATAAGCTCCATAACACATCATATCATTTGCACATACCAATGCATCCATATCCGGATATCGATCCAATAACTCTTCAATTACCTCAGTACAATTATATGCAAAATTCCCCTCTGCTATCTCATACTGCTCCGGCGGTATATGATTAATTTCCATGCTATGCTTAAATATCTCATATCGTTCCATTGCATCCGTGTTGTTCTTCGGACCGCTGACATAACCAAATTTGCGCCTGTTGTGATGCTTGATCAAATGTTCAATTCCTTCTGCCATTCCCGGACGGTTATTAAAATTTACACAGGAATATCCTTGCAAGGTGTCTGATATCAATATGATAGGTACAGGAATTTTCTGCAAAAACTTCTTTTTATCTTTTACATTCAAGTCTGCGGCAATATTACCCGTATTTACAATAGCAATATCAATATTTTTATCCACAATAAAATTAAGCAGGCAGTTATTATGATACGTATAGCTGTCAATAGCAGGATTCTCTTTTGAGTCTAAAAACTTTACCGGAAAAATATATAAATCATATCCCATTTCCTTTACTGCCTTAACTGCACCCTTGCATAAAGCATCTGTAAAGGGATCTTCAAACTCACTGACAAATAGTGCTACTCTCACTTTTCCAACCTCCTTTTATCATATCGCAAACTCTTATATTTATCTGATATCTACTTTGCTATAGAAAAACCTCAAAAAACCTCGGGAATAAATTGTTCCGCAATTTTACCTTTCCTGCTTTTCCCTTTGCTTTTTACATAAAAATAACCGATTATGGAAAATACAACCGCTCCGATAAAATTGACAAACAAATCTGCCATAGTATCATATAAACCAATATCCAGATATCCCTCTACCGGCAGCTCCCTTCCGTTTACCAAAACAGAAGTAATATCCTCAATCACTACAGGATTATTCAATCCCTCAGGATCAAGTGTTACAGATGATATTCTTGTTACAACAGTATCCTTTTGCATATCCATTTTAAAACAATAATCCATACTAAACTCAAAAAACTCCCAAAGCACACCTATGGTCATAGAAAAACAAAATGCCACGATAGCAAGATATACAGGAGAAAGTTTCATTTTAAAATTATCGTTCCTGTTCAGTAAATCCACCAGACAAAACCCTATTGCTGCTACTAAAAAACCATTTAAAGTATGCAGTATCGTATCCCATACCGGCACTTTAATATACAGGGAATGGATCTCCCCAAGAATTTCAGCTGCATAGATAAAAAGCAGGATCATAACTTCCATGGTATCCGGAAAACGGATATGTAGTTTCCGTTCAATAAATGTAGGCATCATAAATAATACCAGAGTTAACAGGCAGAGAAATACATTTTCATAGTTATGATTAAAAAATTGTGCAATCATAACTGCTATCACTGAAATACGTAATAGCAGATAGAGGGCAAATACACCCTTTCTATCATAGATAGCACGCTTTGCACATCTTAAAAACAATGCCATTTCCAACCGTCTTCTTTTTCCGTCTTTTTTCATAATATTCCTCTTTTTATATTCTATGACAGCTAAGCGTATCTTATCTGTTCATCTTCAATATACAAACTCTCCACCCTGTCCCTTTTATCAGGATAGCAGACCAATCAATATATGCTGTGCATCCAGAATTGGGTGCGCCGAAAGAATCAGCTGCAAAGACTCGTAATTATTATAAGAATGTTCTATCTCTTTTGAATACGCATGTGCAATCTTTACCTGATCTTCATATAAAAATTCCTTCTGCTGTTTCAGCCATACTGCTATATCCATTTCCAATATCACCAGATAAGACACAACGGCAAACTTAACTTTTGTATATACATCATGATCATAAGAAGCCCCAAGAAAATAATTAAATATATAATAAACCAGGATATGCTCATATTCATATTCTTTTCCCTGATAATAATGGAAAAATTCCTGATAAGAAACTGCATAGTTTCTTAAAAAGCTGCTGCTTTCCTCTCCTGCCTCACCTTCCTCAATCAGACCGGAAGATACAAGAATCCCTTTTAATTCATCCTTGCCATGCATAACCTTCATACATTCCAAAAGCAGTGCGCTCCAATCCTCTTTGATGGTTTCCAGTCCCTCATACATATTAAGAATCTGTTTCATCCACGCTTCTTTTTCCGTCACCCTTTTTTCATGCTTTTTAAAATATTTCTCTAATAGAACTTTTTTCTCCGGTTTTTTGTAATTTTCCATCTTCTGTACGATTTTATCATACTCTTTTTTATCAATAAAATCCTGAATCTCATAAGCAAGCAATAATACCGTTGCAGCACGCCGTTCAATGCGTTCTTCCCTGTTTTGTAAAATAGAAAATATCAGCCTGCGTGTTTCAAATAAAATCTCAAACAGAGGCTTATCCAGCTTATTGACATGCCCTTTTTTCCAGAATGCAAAAGACTTCACTGGTTCTATATGCTTTAGTCCATATTCCATATCCGTTCCTTCCCTGCATTCAAAAGTCATTTTTTCTTTCTTTGCAAGCATGATACGGCTGACCTCCGGACAGGACATGGTGAGGTTTACCTCTTTTAAATCTTCAAACTCCTCAACATGCCTCGGAAAATTCGTACAGGTTTCACATAGACATTCTTCTCCCATCTCAATAAAAATGTCACATAAATTCTCCTCATTCAAAAACGGACATCTTGTCCCGTTCAAAATAAACTGCTTTTCCTTTACCTTAGTGCTGTTTTTTAAACGCTTTCCAAAATCACCGGTATGTCTCATATAGCGCTTTAAT
Source organism: uncultured Lachnospiraceae bacterium (assembly GCA_910585605.1). Classification (GTDB taxonomy): domain Bacteria; phylum Bacillota; class Clostridia; order Lachnospirales; family Lachnospiraceae; genus CAG-590. The sequence goes on from CAJUFL010000002.1 coordinate 74,973, forward strand.
GTCGCATCATCCAAATCAATTTCCCAATTCTCACAGCAGGAATCTTCACAGATTCCCCCAATACAATGAAATTCATTATAGTATGATGTTGTTCTATACTTCATCACAATTTCCTCTTTTTAGTATCTTTTTATAAAATGGGTGCCGACAGCCTTTCCCTCAATAATCCGGTATATATTTTCCGGATCGCTGCCGTGTGCGATATGCATGTCCATCCCATGAACAGTTGCGTACTCCGCTGCTTCTAATTTAGTCACCATACCGCCCGTTCCACGGTTGGAACCGGAACCTGCCCCCAGTGCCTTAATCTCATCATTGATTACTTCCACCTTATGAATCAGCCGGACATTTTCATCCTCTTTGGGATTACCGTCATAAAGTCCCTCAATGTCAGACAGGATAATCAAACGGTCAGCTTCACATAGATTTGCCACAATCGCTGAGAGCATATCATTATCACCAAATATCTTTTTATCCGATTCAATTTCCGCATGACTAACGGAATCATTTTCATTAACTACCGGTATCATACCGTTTTCCAGCAAAGCTTCAAAAGTATTTTTTAGATTACGGCGTTTGCCCTTTACTGCAATATCTTCGGCCGTAAGTAAAATCTGTCCTACGATATTGCCATATTCCCCAAAGCATTTATCATAAATATGCATTAATTCACACTGTCCCACTGCCGCTGCCGCCTGCTTCATACAAACATTCTGCGGTTTCATGGGAAGCCGCATTTTATTTATTCCCACTGCAATCGCTCCGGAAGAGACCAAGACAACCTGATTTCCATCATTATGCAATGTGGATAATACCTGTGCCAGCTTATCAATCGTGCGAAAATTCAATGCACCATTCTCTCCTGTCAAAGTCGAAGTCCCCACCTTTACGACAATCCTTTGCTTTTCCATTGTTTCTTACTCCTTTATCAGATACTGTTCCTTCTTGATGACATCCATAAAACGCTTCCTGATTTCAAAATCCGGATCTGATCCTAACATTCCTATTCCTTCTTTTGTTATAACGCCTCCGGCCATAGAAAAGTGACCTCCTCCGCCTCCGATATCCGTTAACGCTTTCTGGGTAATGGTTCCTGCATGATAAACTGCTGTTTCATTTCGTACTGAAAATTTGTAGCCGCCATTCCGAATCGCATATACCACCGACAGTTCCACTATATCCAATCCAAGAATAAAATCTGAAATCATGGCTATCAACCCATCTGGACAGTCAAAAGGAATCCTGGCAAATCCCACATTTTCATATATCTTTATATTCCGGATAGCTTCACCATACGCATATAAATCCTCAATCTCCATATTGTTATTATACATGGATATAATCTTTTGATTATCTGCAAGCTTGTGAAGATAGGAAAACATAGCAATATCAAAGTCCGTCACCCCTCTGTTAAAGGAGTCTGTATCCATTTTGAGACCATAGAGAAGAGCCGTAGCCGTATTAGTATCCATTGTAGTATCACTCTCAATAAAATATTGGGTAACAATGGAACAGCATGCCCCACAGATACGGATATCACTATACTCATATGCACAGGGAATCATAGTGGGATGATGATCAATGCATGCCACCTCATCTCCCGGGAAATCTGTTATGTTAGAATTATATTTTTGGGCATCTATTGTCACAATATAATCCTTTTCTGCCATATGCGGAAGCTCATCAATGTGAACCGCATGAATCCCAAATTCCTCCATCATGCGTTTTGTACTGTTCTTTTCAATCTTTCCTGCATAACATATGGTCGTATCAATACCATTTGCTTTTAAAAACACCTGCATGCCAAACGCTGCTGCCAGTGCATCCGGGTCTGGAAAATTATGTGTCTGCAAATATACCATATGATTCTTTAATAGTTTAATCAGTCTTCTCCAATCCATTCTCTATCCTCTTGTCCAAAAATCTCAGACATCCCCCTGTTACCTGTACTTATTTAATCTTAATACATTATCTTATCACAAAAAGCTGGTTTCCTCAATCTTTTCGTATAAAATAGTACAAACTTCACATACTAAGTAAAACGATTCAGGAGTATATAATTATGGGACAAACCGTTTATATCAAGGCACCACAGTGCATTGAAGTACAAAATTATAATGTGACTTTAAAAGATTTTTTAACCATCTATACCTCTAATGAACAGCAAAAAGAAGAATTACTTTCTCTTCCGTTTTATACATTTGAAAAGGATCAGAAAGGACAGATTATCGTTTCTGTCTTAAAGGTGATTGAGTTTATCAACAAAAAATACCCTGACCTGGAAATCAATAACCTTGGAGAGGGAGATTTCATCCTATCCTATCAGCCGCAATCAAAGCACGAAAAATTAAAAGAATCCGTATTTACTGTCTTTATCTGTATGGTTGCTTTTTTTGGTGGAGGTTATGCAATCATGGCCTATAATACAGATGTTGGTGCAAAAGAATTATTCACCTATCTCTCCATGCTCTTTCTTGGAAACCCCAAAACCGGAATTCTTTATCTCACCATTGCTTATTCCATCGGTCTTACTGCTGGCATGATCATGTTTTTCAATCATCTGGGCAATAAAAAAATCACATCGGACCCTACACCCCTGGAAATCCAGATGCGTCTTTACGAAAAGGATATCAGTACAACCGTAATCAAAGATGTCAGCCGCCGCGGGGAAAGCCTTGATGTGAAACAGTGAAAATATCCAGTTACAGATAAAGGAGATATCTTATGCATTCCATAAATTACATTCTTTTAGTCATAACCGGTCTTGCAGCAGGTTTTGTAACTGCAGCAGCATATGTTGCATTTATTGCCATGCTGGGAATCTTTCCCAAAGTTGCTGCAAAAACAAAAACTGCCGGACAGTGTATCCTCTATGAAAACTGCCTGATTCTCGGAATCCTTATATCTACACTGCTTCAATTTTTTGTATCCTATGATTCTGCCGATATAACGGTGAAGGCATTACCACCTGTTCTTATCGGCAGTCTGATCCTAATTTTAATCGGATTATTTGGAGGTATTTATATCGGCTTCCTGATAGGAGGATTATCAGAGGTCTTAAATGTTTTTCCGATTTTTGCAAGAGTCGCACATATTCAGACAAAACTCTGTCTGATTATCTTCTTCCTCGCATTTGGAAAAGGAATTTTTACTTTAATACAATTTTTCATCTTGGATGCATAAAGAATTTTTACTTACGGCATACTATCAACAATATTACAAAGTCAACTACCCCGCAGACTATGATATAAGGAGGGATAATCTTGAAACAAAAAATCAGTAATGAAGAATACAATGAATATGTTGAACAAATCACACCTACCTTCAATGTATGGAAAAATTGCTTTCATGCTTTTTGGATTGGTGGTTTAATCTGCGTAATTGGTGAACTCATCTTTGCATTCTTCAAAAGCTCACTGGGAATGCCGGAAGATGATGCTGCCAGTTATGAATCTATGATTCTTGTATTACTCAGCGTTATTCTGACCAGTTTAAATGTGTATGGACATATCGCCCGCTTAGGCGGTGCCGGAGCTTTGGTTCCCATTACCGGCTTTGCAAATTCCGTAGCAGCCCCAGCAATAGAATACCAAAAAGAAGGTCAGGTATTCGGTATTGGAGTAAAAATATTTACGATTGCCGGACCTGTCATTCTCTACGGTATCTTTACAAGCTGGATACTGGGCATTCTCTATTATATCGGCGGACTGTTCGGGTGGTGGTAAACACCCCCGACATCTGCTATTTAACTGAAACTTTTTAATATATGGAAATCATTGCAAAATCTGAAAATATCCCCTATAATAAATTATCAGTTCAAATACAAACAGATAAAAGATACACTTTGAAAGGATAATTAACATGATTTACGATTCACAACCTATAACATTTCAACAGCTTTGTAAGACAATCGATTTATTACATACCTGTATAGACAATTATCCATATGCATACGATATCAAAAATGATTACTACTATATCTCTCCAAGTGCCTTGCAGCGTTTCAAAATACCCGACAATGCCTTTCATGAAGTCATTCATACCCATAAGCTCTTTGTATATCCGCCCGATTTAGATAATTTTCAAAAAGAATTTCAGGAGCTGCTTTCCGGGCAGAAAAATTTTCAAAATACACAGTACCGCTGGATTGATTCAGACGGAGACCCAGTCTGGATCAACTGCCGCAGCTATATTGTCGAAGAAAACAATACTCCTGCCTATATGATAGGCTGTATTAACGAAATTGGAACAAAACAAAAAGCTGATAACATCAGCGGTTTGCTGGGAGAATCCAGCTTGAAAGGGTATTTACAGGAATTTTATCCATTATTCCCCAGCGGATATCTGCTCCGTCTGGGTATTGACGATTTTAAAGGTATCAACGAAAAGCTTGGTGTAGAATATGGAGACAGACTTTTACGCAGAATTGCTGAATGTATTTCTTCCTGTATCCTTCCAAACCAGAAACTCTATCGGATTGTAGCGGATGAATTTATGGTTCTTGATTTTTCAGGAGAAGGCTTGGAAAGTGCTGCCAGCCTGTACAGACAAATTCGCCAGACAATAGATTCTTTTGTGGAGGAAAATCAATACGAGGCTGTTTTTACCATTTCCGGCGGCATATTAGAAAGCAGTAATGTAGAAGAATTTTCTTTTTCTGACATTATGAAATTATCTGAATTTGCATTAAATGAAGCAAAACGGCGGGGAAAAAACCAATGTTACTCCTTTATTCAGGCAGATTATGACAATTTTATTAAACGAAGAAAACTAAAACAAGTCTTAAGACAGGCTGTATGTAATAATTTCAAGGGTTTTGAAGCTTATTTCCAACCGCTTTTTCATACAGATACACATACCCTGTATGGAGCAGAAACTCTTATGCGATTCCGCTCCGAAGAATTTGGCATGATATCTCCGGCTGAATTTATTCCTGTTTTGGAAGAAACCGGTCTGATCATCCCACTGGGACGCTGGATCTTACATCAGGCATTGCAGGCCTGCCAAAAAGTTCGACAATGGATTCCCAATTTTCAGATTACCGTTAATGTGTCTTATATTCAGATCATGAAGAGTAATATCATTAATGAAATTGTATCTGCTATAGAGGAATATGATATCCCTGCCTCTCAGGTTGTCATTGAACTAACAGAAAGCGGTGCAATAGAATCGGATACTCATTTTTCAAAAATGTGGGATAAATTAAAGGCAAATGGTATTCGGCTTGCATTAGACGATTTTGGAACTGGTTATTCCAATTTCCAGTATTTATACGACCTTCAGCCTGATATCATTAAGATAGACCGTTCCTTTACTGCAAAAGCACTGAAAAATGAATATGAATATAACCTCCTCAATCTTATGAGCGGGCTGGTACATAATCTTGACTTAAAAATCTGTATTGAGGGAATTGAAACGGAAGATGAGCGAAACCGTATGCAGGAATTATCACCGGATTACAGTCAGGGATTCTTTTTTGGACGGCCATGCCCATTCGAACAATTTATAGAACAATTTGTAAAATAAAATAATTCCGGCTGATAATACAGATACTATCAGCCGGAATGTGTCTATGGTAGTGAAACTACACAACACCCTTATTCAAAAACCGGAAATTTTCTTTTTAAATTTTACATGACTCTTAACAGAAGCTTCTCTTAGCCAAAAAAATTGTATTTATTTTCTCCTGAATAATCACTATAAGAAATACCTTTTGCATTATACTGATTAAATATACTTTCTTCATTCGCCTTTGCATTTTGTGATACCTTGTCACTGATATATTCTGCCCGCTGAACAAATTTGGATTCATCTCCGAATACCTTTTTCAATGTATCATAATCCGCATTGCCCAATATCTTTTCATCTATTGACAAAGAACCATCCTTATTCAGTGTAACTCCAACAGACTTTAACTGTTCCTCATTCGCTGCTGCCGCACTCTTTAATTCCTTATAATAAAAACTGTTCAGAGAGCCATCTGCTCCTTTTAACAATTCCAGTGTTTTATTATAGGAACTTATCATATCCTTTACACCTGAAAGAATCTTCTCGGTATCCTTGGTCTCTTCTGCCTTTCCAAACAGGGAATTTTCACCAGTCTCCAATAACTCTGAAGCACGTTTTCTTAAATCGTCTGACGCATTCCTTAACTCCCGGAAAACTTTCTGTAAAGCAGAAGCACTCTTGGCATCCTGACTTTTATTTAACTCTTCCAACAAGTCAACAGAAGTATTCTCCTTATTCAGAGCATCCAGCAAACCTCCCTGTACTAAAGGAATTCCTGCTTCTCTCGATGTGTTTGTTAAAATTTGTGTTGTAATACGCATATTCTGTCCTCCTAATTGCAGTATCAAAATCTTTATCCTATTATCTAACCACCTTATTTATAATATCGGACACTCCTGACTATAAATCCATAGAAACTGCACAAAATGACTATTATATCCTGCTTATATATCTGCATACTTATTTATAAATTCTAAAAATTCTGCCTCTGGTAACGGTCTTGAAAAATAATATCCCTGAATATATTTAATCCCCAGATCCTGCATTGTTTGAAACTGTTCCTCTGTCTCAACCCCTTCAGACACAATATCCAATCCCATCCCATGTATCATATGCATGGCAGCGTCCATGACATACTTAGCTTTACCGTTTTCAAAATACGCATTCGTCATATCCTTGTCAAATTTAACAATGCCAACCGGCATATCCACAATATAATTGAGATTTGACTGTCCTGTCCCAAAATCATCCAAAGAAAACTGAACACCATAATCCATCAGCTTCTCCATATTTTCCAGCAGAACATGTTTGGCTGTCAAAGATGCCGACTCTGTAATCTCAAGGTTAATATTAAACGGATTTACTCCATATTTATCCATAATCCTGATATAATCATTTGCGAGATTCGCATATGCACACTGTACAATCGATAAATTCACCTCAATATAATGAAGTCCATATTTTACGACATTATTTTCTTTTAGGAACTTACAAACTTTTTCAAATACCATTTCACCCAGCTTGAGTATCAGCCCATTCTTTTCTGCCACACTGATAAACTCACCCGGAGGAATCAAAGCATCATCATCATCTCTCATTCGCACTAAAGCTTCTGCACAGGTGAACTTCTCCTCTTCTGTTGAAAAAATCGGCTGATAGAAGACCTCAATCCGCCCTCTTTCAATTGCATCTAAAATCATCCGCTCGGTTTCTTTTTCCCTGTACATGCCAATAACCATAGGATCTTCAACCGTCAAAAAATAGTGTTCTGTATATTCTTTACTATTCTCCCTGACATAGCGAAGTAAATAAGACAAATCTTTTATGTCTAGTACTACATATACATTAGGAATAAAAATCCCATGAGGTCTTAGTACCACAGAAGCATCTTTTCCCCACCCCTCATCAAACCGGATTTTCAGTTTTTCCACAATCTCTTTTCCATAATCGGAATCATCAAACAATAATACAATTTCATCTTCTGCATTTTTAAAAACACGGGTTCTCGGAATACTTAATAAATACTGGCTAACCTCCAGGCTTAAATGTTCACCACTGCCATCCTGAGCATTTTGTTGAAACAATCTTTCAAAATATAAACAAAAAATAGAAAATGGCTGTCTTTGGGCAAACAACTGCTGTGTATACTCAGTAAAAGCGTTCTGATTAAACAGCCCCGTTCTTTTATCCAGATTCTGTTCCGGATTTTCCAGTTTTAAATATAACACCATAATTCCTATTGCAAAAGCATATCCGATAATCAGGAGACTTTTATCAACAAATTGAACGATTGCCGCCGACATCCAAACCGTCATCCAGATGAATACTGATTTACGCCTTGTAGGATTAATCCTCTCCTTGTGCTTAATCATGGAATATATGTTAATCACTACAAAACTAAACGCAAAAGCATAGGTTGCCAATGCACTGGGACCATAAGTATACACATCCTCTCCTCCCAATTCACAATGTATGTTAATAGGAAGTGCATAAATCAATACTGCCCCAGCTACTGCCGAAACAAAATATTTTTTAATAAACATCTGATATGTACCGTCTTTGGAATATAAATCTGCATAGATATACAACAGACTGCTCAAAGCTACACCTATCATAGAAACCAGATATGTTTTACAAATCAAATTCACAAAATGGATTGGTAATCTATCCATATTTGCAATCGCAATAACAGAAAGAATGTCCATTGAAATAGAAATCACCGTTATACAAAGTGCACGAAAATACGCCTTCTCAGTATTCAGATTAACCTTTTCCTGCTGCCTGTAAAATAAGAACAACACAAGCAGTACGATCATTCCACAACACTGTGTCTGAATATTCATAAAATAATCCTCAATTTCTTCATAATAATCCCTTTACAGTACTATATTTTATCATAAGAAACTATAAATCACTAGCAAATTTTTACAAATACAGAAAAAAAGAGCTCTGGATCTTTCCAAAGCTCCTTCTTCCCATATATATTCTGCCTTTATTATTCTGTTGCACTCTTCTTTGAATTATAATACTCTTCAAATAACTTATTAGTTGCAGCAAGTGTATCCTGCGAAATGCCCGGCAACTCACCACCCCAGGCTTTCTCTGCCAATTTGTATCCTTTTTCCACAGCTGCCTGCATTTTCTTCATCTTCTCTACATCATCTCCAGCCAACGCACTTGCGAAATCAAATAATCGCTGGGATGTCTGCTTAACTCCATAATAACCATCTTCAGCAATATCTGCCTTAGCCTGAGCCTGTGTCTCTGCATCTACTGTATAATTGCCACTGGCTATAAACTTCCAGATACTATTTGCATGTCCATATGCACTGGTCTGCTGAGACATCATCTTGTTGACAAGGTTAACCAGATTCTGTTCTCTGGATGCCTGATCTGCCTTTAATTGTTTGATCAATGCTGCACGATCTGCTTTTGACATCTTATTTACAGAATATGTTGCCTTGCTGCTGTCTGAATTTTTCTCATAAACAGCTGCTTCCGAAGCTTTGTCACCAACAGCTGCCTCTTCTTTTACAGCATCTGCCTTGGTGCTTACCTTTTCCTCACTGCTAACCGGAGCTGTTGCACTATACCCGCCTGCATAACTATTAACACTTCCAAATTCCATTGCCATCTTTCATTCCTCCTTGATTTTTTTCGTAATCCTTTACATTGATTATATTATAAGCCTAGCTCATAATGTCCATAATAACAAGATTCCTTCCCTAGAATCTGCTTTTATTATATAGTATATCGGATTTTCTATCAATATCTAAATAGTAAATGACACAAAAATACCATTTTTATCAAAAAAATTATTTTTTTGTATCAAATAGCAATATCTGTCATAAAAGCAGATTGATGGAAAAAGTATCTATCCCCTCTTCATTGCTGTGGTTATCTGAAGAAGAAACCTCTCTCATTCTCTGCTTTGCCTTTGCAATCATTGTCTTTACCTTAGCCACCTCGTTCTCATCACACATTCCGTTTCTTAATCCATTTTCACAATCAGACAAATCTTTAGCTAACAGATTTAAGACCATTCGGACATTTGCCGGTGTTTTTGCTGCTGCAAGCTGCCTTGCCCTCTTTGACTCATTAAATGTTATGGAACCGCCATGCGTTTCCGTCTCTATCTTCCCTTCCTTGTCGATCGTTATCTTCATACCCTGATAACCCTTCACATTTTCTTCGGCATGCTTAGCCATAACATCTGCACTTTCCAGACTTTCAAATAACTCCTGTCTTTTATTTTCATCGGATAAACATTCCCTAAGATAACTTCCTGAAATCTTGACCATCCCCATTCTTACCGTATCATAGGTATGGGATAAATACTGCATCAGTTCTTTTGTGCTGCCAAAAACAGTCTGGTTCCCTGCTACCGGAACAGAAGAATCTTTTATATCATTATCAGAAGCAGTTACATAAATATCATCCTGATTTTTATATTTCGCTCTGCCAGATACATGCTGCATGGTGTCATATGCTCTTACTGGATCATTTGATGTATCCCCCTTATTTTGTCCATATGCATATGCTCCGCTTTCGTTTTCATCATAAACATAGTATCGATCAAGGCGGATACCCGCCCGCTCTTTCAGTTCATTTAGAACTTTTTCCTTCATCTCCCTTTTCTCGGCTGCTTTTTCCTTTCGCCCGGACTCCCGTTTTTGTTCTAATTTCTTCTGATTTATCTTATCCGTATTTTCCGAAAATGTTTCCAAGTAGGACTTTTTATCTGTCTTTCTTGTCACACACCAGCCACCCCAGTTCCCGTTTTCGTCACAGAACCATCCCTGGCTTACAACCTCCCATCCACTGGCAGCCAAGCTTTCCCTCTGCCTTTTCGCAAACTGGTCCAAATATTTTACATCCTCGTAAAACCTCTTAGTCGCCTCTTCATCCGTTCCCAGTTTTCCCAAAAACTGAGGATTGACAACAAAATTAACATCGTAACGATTACCATAAGTCTGTCCATAAGAAACAGTTCCAGTAAAAAAAGCTGTATCCGGTATTTCCTTCTCCAGATTTCTCAAATAATCAGTACCTGTTAACCCTTTATCTGTTTCGTTTTTTACCTGCTCTGCTTCGCCATTATTAACAGTCATCAATTTTGATTCCGCCATATTCTGTCTGCTGGCAGAATAACCTGCATACGCATTTCCAATCTCCATTTTTACTCCTCCTTGATTTTTGCAACCGACTTCACGCCACAAATATTTACACATGTAATCCTTTACATCCACATATGATGCAGGCTACACTGTCATAGCATACCTGCATCAAAATCTACTCTATATTATAGTTATCGGATAACAAATATAAATAATTTACCCCTATACTAAATTCGCTCTTCTCATATTGTAATGATATATGAAAATATAGTGTATGCTTCATCAATGACTTTTTGTTTTCCCTTTCCTCCTATCTTCCCTGTACCTGATACCTGCAATACACTTTTTTCCCGGCAAATACCAGAAGCACTGCCAACAGTACATATAAAAACGGTGCAAACTGCCATGAAGTAAGCTTCAGTCCAAAAAAGGAAATCAAACGCATATCTGTAAAACCTGCGTCTAATTTTAACATATTAATAGGAAAGAAATTCCAAATTTGCGAAAGTGCCCGCCATGTAACCGGAATCGGCACCAGCCTTGCCATAAACAGAATTACTACCACTGTTGCTAAAGAACCGATATTGCTTTTTGTTATCTCAGAAAGTACCATGGTAAAAATACCTGTCAATACAGCTGAGATCAAAAGAATAAGCGTCATGATCAAAAATATCTGCCCATTCGTAAGTGGATACGAGTATACACTATAAAACAGCTGCATAATTGCTGAAAATCCCTCTTGTCCATATGTAGCAAAAACACCTGCTGTTTCAATCAGCAAAAAGAAGGCCGTTACCAGAAAAGAGAACATCCCACCTGCCAGAATTTTAGCATAATAAATATCTTTTCTTCCCAGCCGGCTGCATAAAATCAACTGGTCAGTCTTTCTTCCATGCTCCTCTGTAAATACACTGCTCATGCATATTGCTATCAAAAAAGAAGTATAGAGGCACACCATGTAAATCCCATTCATGCTGATCAGATCAGTGTACCCATCAGCATACTGATAGGTAAAAGGCTTTTCCAATCTATCCTCCTGTTCCCGCCAGTATGCTTTCTCCTTTTCCGTCAATTCATATTTCTCCTGGCTCTTTTTCACCGCAGCTTCCCTTGCATCATAAAACTCCTTCTCCGTTACAGTAAAGGGATTAATATCAGCAAACCGGGCTATTTCATACACAGTACTATAGGGTCTTACCTTAGTCTGATATTCCTCTGTCAGCATGTATTTTAACTCCTTATCCTCCATCCCTGCATATGCTTTTTTCATCTCATCAAACAAATCATTATCCAGCTTCCTCCCGGACAATTTTTCTCCGTTTTTTCTGTCAATGGCAAACCCGTCTTTATGTGTTTCCAAAAACTCTCCCTCTACATAAGAAGAACCAAACATTCTGGTCCCCGTTAAAAGCATATAGATCGTCAATAAAATACCCAGGGTAATCCATGTATTTTTCCGCTGCATAATCTTCTTTATCTCATAAAAAAACAATGTACCAAACTGCCCCATTTTCTTCTTCCTTTCTTTTATTTACTATCTTCATCCTCAAAGTTTTCCAGATAAAATGCTTCCAGATCCTCTGTAATCTCCTCTCTTGCACCTTGAAAAATCAGCTGTCCGTTCTTCATCATCAAAATCGTATCCGCAATATGTTCTACATCCGACACAATATGGGTGGATAAGATAACAATACTGTCTTTTCCAAGCTCACCAATCAAATTCCGAAACCTTACTCTTTCTTTTGGGTCCAGACCGGCAGTAGGTTCATCCAATATGATTATCTTAGGATCATTTAATAATGCTTGGGCAATGCCAAGCCGCTGCTTCATTCCTCCTGAATATGTTTTTATTTTTTTTCCTGCCATATCCGTAAGGGCTACCATCTCTAAAAGCTCTTTTGTTTTCCTGACAGCCTGCTTTTTTCCAATTCCCTTTAATGCAGCCATATATAACAAAAAATCCCAGCCTGTAAAATTAGGATAATACCCAAAATCCTGAGGTAAGTACCCCAGACATCCCCTGTATTCCTCCGTATTCACATCCATTCCGTCAAAAGAAACCTCCCCTCCAGTAGGTGTTAAAATACCGCACAACATCCGCATTAACGTGGTCTTTCCGGCACCATTCGCCCCCAGCAGTCCATACACCCCTTCCTGAAACTGAAAAGAAATTCTGTCCACTGCAATCTTATTTTTATACTGTTTTGTCAAACGGTCTACCACTAATTCCATACCAATTCCTCCATTTTGCGAATATTTTGTTTCCCTTCCATAATTATCAGATACATTATAAAACATACTACTGCAAACCAGATTCCTGTATATCTGGTCTGATAAATCCAGCTATACTGTAATATGCTAAACTCCATCATTGCACTTACAAATATCCCCAGTCCAGCACAGGCATAAATTCCATCCTTTCCGGAAATTGTTCTTACCAGAATCAGACTTCCATATGCGGTAAACAGGTACGGAACAAGCAGATATAACACCGTTTCCAAAAGGTTTCCCCCTGCTAACAGGGCAAGAATCATTTCCAACACAATATTTGCTATGCCTACAATAACCATTCTTGCCAAAACCACACTCTTTAATGAAAATCTCGCAGACATTTCCAATTCACTCATTCCCCATGTAATGGAACGAACACTTTCCGACACACCGACTACTGCAAGAAACGGCAGCATTGCAAGAATGGTGCAAAATACCCATTCCCTGTAAATATTTCCCATTACTACGGCTACACCAAACAGGATAGCGGATGCAATCCATTCCCATTTAGTAATGTAAAAGCACTGCATCCACAGCATACTTCCGATATTCAAGGGAGGTAATTCTGCTTTTCGAAAAAATGCTCTTTTCCCGGCAGGTTTGGGTGCCTCATATATTTCTTTCAGCTGCTTTCTCATTTTCTGATTCATCCGAAATTCTCCTTTCCAATTTTTTTAATACACTCTTTGTTTCCCTGTATAACGCAAATCTGGAAATTCCATAAAAGTTTGCCAGATCCGAAACCGGAACCTCATTCACATACCGGAGCAGCACCAATTCCCTCTCATGTTCTGTAAGCTCATGCAGTGCCTGCCTGAGTATGACCGAATCCAACAATGCACTTTCCATATCTTCACCGGGCAGATTATCTGAACGCTCCAAAGGCTTCCTTTTCCGATATTCATCTATACAGAGATTTCTTGCAACGGTATATAAAAATGCCAGCGGCCGCCCGGTATTCTCTATCCCCCTGCTTTCAAAATATCTCAGGAAGGCTTCTTGCGTAATATCCTCAGCTAATTGTGTATGGCGGAGCCTGTAATAACAATATCGGTAAACCCGGTCATACTGCTCCTCAAGATCGATTGACATACAAGATTCCTCCCTTATATTGAGCACTTAATAAACAGCTTGCTGTAAATTCAGTGCCAAAATACACTTGACCACTTAGCCATGCCTTTATACTTAGCGAGGTTTCCCTGATCTTAGTATGAAGGTATGCTTTAGCTGGTATTTTCGAGCTTAGTGGACATAGTGTTTCCTACATAATGTTTAACGGATAACCCAGTTAAATGTGCGGAAATTTCTAAAATATTATAAAAAAGTAACATTTGCCTTATCATACAACAAATGTTACTTTTTTATCTCTATTTAACAAACTTATGATTTCCTTGCATATTTCAGTTCCAGCTTCATCGTCTCATACTCATGCTGGCTAAATTCCTTACGATGGCTCTCTATTTTTTGTTCAATCTCGTCTGCCAGCTCATTGGATGCGGAACAATACATGGATTTTACCCAAATTCCTCTCCAGATTATGCTGTGGTACGGCTCCTCTTTTATTTCACATAAATCCAGCAGACAGGACACCTTCTTCCATCCAGGCTCTTTTACCAAAAGCAGCAGTGCATACCGTTTCACCATGGGATTATCACATTGTAAAAACAGCTGCTTTAAAAAATCCACTCCGTGATGAACTCCCCATTTCCTACTGCCCATAAATGCTATTTTTATAAGGGCTGGCTCGTCTGCCTGAAGATATTTGGCATATAACTCCTGTCCCTCTTCCTTTAATAAATTTGATAAAGAAAGCAATGCCGCCTTCACCACTTTTGGCTGTCTGGATTGTAAATACGGCATTACATACTGCACATGGTCTTTATCCCCATTTTCTCCAATTCCCAAAACCGCTATATAAGAATCCCTTTTTTCCAATTCCGATAAATAGAAATCAACTATGGATATCTCCGTATGCTTCTCTATCATAAAACGTGCCAGTTCTCTGACTGCCTTACATTCATCCATTAGCAGCCCCTCTGCCCCATTCCATATATCCTTCCTGACCGAATACCACATTTCTGCCGCATACCGTCTGACTGCACTGCTTTTATCTCTTATATACCGGTTATAATCTGCTTCCTGTAATCCAAATCTCCCAATAATAGCATGTATCAATATCCTTTTTGCAAATATGGACTTTTCCTTTTGCATCACCATTTCCATTTTCGCCCTGTCAAAAACCTCATGCCTGCATACAAAGCGGTAAAAACCATTTCTAACCGGAAGGGAATAGGATGCTATTTCGTTCAAATCCATTTCCAGTATGTATTCCTCCAACCGTTTCGCTATTGCATCGTTAATGTCCTGTAAATGCCGGTCACTCCTCCGCATAGAATTTTTTACTTTGAGAACAGCCGGTAGTGATTGAAACAGCTCTACCGGCTGTGCACTGTCTGCTCTAATAAGTGCACCTTTATAAGCTTCCTGTCGGACAGCTTCTACCCAGTCATTCATGCGAAGAATAAAATAGGGTAATGTATCCTTAACATTCTTATTTCTTACCCAACTCTACACATACGATTTCCGGTCTGTTAAAAATACGAACAGGTATGATACTATTTCCCAACCCTCTGCTCACGATCATGGAAGTATCATTTGCCTCATAAAGACCTTCTGTATATTCCGGGAAGAATCCCTGATCCGGTGCCACAATTCCACCTATCCACGGCAGTCTCACCTGCCCACCATGGGCATGTCCGGCCAGTACCAGGTCCATTTTTGCATTACTATATGAAAGAAGGTTCTGCGGTTCATGAGCCAGAAGAACTGTAAATTTTTCTTCTGCTGATAAATCTTTCCTGTCATCGGAAATTAACTGCTGCAAAGTATTATCTACTAAATTAGAATCATCCAGTCCAAACAAAAAAAAGCTGTCCTGTTTTACCCTGATTTCTTCTTTCCCATTATTAAGACAGTTTACCCCTTCCTGCTCTAACAGTTCCAGTAATGCCGCTTCGGTATCCTCTCCCAGCCATTTTTCATGATTCCCCGTTACATAATACACCGGTGCCATCAAAACGGCACCACGGATGAATTCCATCGCCTTTTCCATATCCGTATGATTGCTGTCCACCAGATCCCCTGTTACCACAATCAAATCGGGGTTACAGACCTTGATCTTTTCTAACAGTCTTTTCTGATTTTTTCCAAATCGCTTGTTATGTAAATCAGAAATCTGTACAATCCGATAGCCATCTAAATCTTCTCCGATTTTATCCGTTTCGAATACATACCGGGACGTAACTAAGGCATTGTTCTGCCAGAAAAAGAAAAGAAGCAGGCATATACTAATACCAAATATCCATATACATTTTTTCATCCGTTTCCTTTGGGAATGCCCTGCCATTCGTTATTCCTCATTACTAATTTTTTGATTCTTATATTTTATCATTAATGCCCCTCTATATTGTCTGCAAAAGGTGCCAAATCCATATAATATATCAAAAAACACTCCTCATCCTCATCGGGTATTTTCAACATATCATAAACACGAGATAAATATCCGTACTCTTCATGTGCTTTTTTCACATCTGATAATTTCTCAATTTGGAAACTCCACTCATCCATATCAGCATAATCTTTAAGACATTTCAATCAAACTAATTCTAAATATTCATTGTACTAGTGTGTTAAATTATAGCATAACATTTGTTGCTCTGCATTAAAATTCTCCTTCACAGTAGCCGCCAAATGTATATGCAGATATTCTCACTTGGCTCGTTGCTCGAGGAAATTAAAGCTGTCCTAATAAACGAACAATAATCTCATAACTAAAATGCACATGACCAAAAAATATTACGAAAGGTAATACCTTCACCTATTCCAGTCCATATTTCCTGTATGCAACGATAAACAGTGCAGCAAAAAACAACATATTTACCACCATGATACCGATATTCTCTATTTCAAGATGCACGGTGCTGATCCGGTCAAGCATAATGCTGATTTGTTCTGAATATATGAATTTTGCTATCTTCCCGATTGTAGTATTAAACATTGACAGCATCGGCATAAATGAAAAAATCATCATAACAGGTACGGCAACCGAAGACGCCATGATCTGTGTTTTACTCCAGATACCGATTGCTGCTCCTATCAGTACAGATGCCAAAATGCCGATTGCCATAATCATTATAAAATAAAGTCTTTCCTGTGGTTTGTAACTGCCGGCCATACAGATTACCACTGTCCCCATCATGCAGGCAGCCCAAATATAACTTCCGATTCCCAATAAATACTGGTGCGGTTTTACATTCGACATCATCAATACACGAAGCGTATTTTTTTCTTTCTCCTCTGCTATCACAGCAGCCATACTCGTCAACGGTGCCATTCCCATGTACATGACAGCAAACAAATTCACAAAAAAATTTTCCGGCATCCCATCTATTTTTATTGCATTATTCATAATCAGAGTGAGAACCGGAAACATGATAAACTGAATTAAGACCGTTTTGTTTCCCCATGTATCCTTTAATTGTTTTTTCAAAATAGCAGCAATATTATTCATAGCAGTCCAGCTCCTTTCCTGTCAATTGGGTAAAAACGCTTTCAAGAGTTGGCTCCGTAGAATGTATTGCTTCAATGGCATCTTTTTCCAAATATTCCTTCATTTGAAGAGCAGAGGCACTGCTGTTTTCCAGTAAAACCATCTCTCCATCTTTCAAAGTCACCCGGAACTTATTTAGATAATTATATTTTCTGCAAATATCCACTGGTTTTCCATATTCTATAATCTGTCCTTCATGTAACAGTGCCACTTGGTCACAGAGACTTTCCGCTTCAAACATATTATGCGTTGTAAGAAAGATTGTCGTCCCTCTCTCCCTCTGCTCTGATAAAACGGTATGTATTTCTTTTGTCGTAACAGGGTCCAGTCCAGAAGTTGGTTCATCAAGAAATAATATTTCCGCATGATTCATTAGTGCCCTTGCCAGAGATAATCTGTTTTTCATGCCTTTTGAAAGTTTTGAAACTGCCTTATTACGGTCGTCATACAATTCGATTCTTTTCAGAATCTCTGCAATTCTTTTATGCGGAACATGATAAATATCTGCATAAAACAACAAATTATCATATACTGATAACCGGTCATATAATCCAAAGCTGTCCATCATGATTCCCATTTTTCCATGCTCCAAAACACTTAACTCTCTTGTATCTTTTCCCAAAATACCTGCATATCCGCTATCCTGCACCAACTGTCCCGTAAGAATTTTAATCAAGGTGGTCTTCCCTGCTCCAGAGGGACCTAACAATCCAAAAATCTCTCCTTTTTGTATTTCAAAAGTAACCGTGTCCAAAATTTGCTTCCCTGCAAATCTGATGGAAAGCTCCCTTACTGTCATCGCATTTCTCATTTTATTTTTCCTCCCCTGCTTTCAATCTTTTAAGTGCTTCTTCCATTTGCTTGTTCTCTGTCTTTTCCTTTATTATCATTACCAGATAACTTACAGCAAACGATATTCCAAAACAAATCAAGAACATTACCCATGGCTGCCACATATTTGCCGGAAACCAATGAAATATTATCACAAAAGCAGCTATTACCATGACAATTACCGTCAGCATGCAAATCGTCCTTAGCCAAATCGGCATTTTTTTAATAAAAATATCTGTAAAGAACACAAACCGGATACCTACTATTAAAACAGATACACATAAAAACTGAAAAGCAACTTTTGCAGGAATGCCTTTGTTTCCCAGCCCAAACATAGCAGAAAAACCCTTTGCAGACTCCCCAAATATAAGACAAAAAACATTCAGCGTCAGCATTGCAAATCCAAATACAATAAATACCTGCCCTATATAATCAAAAATGGTTTTCTTTTCTTCCATTTATATCACCCCCAATCTTTTTTTCAATTCATCGGCGTACTGCCTTGACGCAATAATCTGCTCACCATTGGACATCGTAACACGAATTTTTCTGTTAATATCCGCTTTCAGGGACTGAATATTTTGCAAATGAATAAGAAATGATTTACTCACCCGGAAAAACCCATATTCCCCAAGCCGCTGCTCTAATTCATATAACCGGAATTCCGATTCGTACACCTCATCAGATGTATAGATAAAACATCTCCTATCCACACTTTCTATATATATGATCCGTGCAACATCCAGTAAATGGGTTTCACCATCTTTTTTTGCTGTCATTTGATGATTCATCATTCGCAGGGTCGCTAATATCTTTTCCACATCGGCTGTCAGCTGTTTGCAGGTAACAGAAATATTTAAATCCTCCGCCTTTTCATCAACAATAATCTCTATCTTCAAAATCTCTCCGCCTTTCCAATTTTACTATATCATATGTCACCAATTTTCTTTGAAAATTGATGGACTGCTTCACCTGCTCTTTGTACATATTACACCCCTTAAGAAATGTTTATCAATCCCTTAAACATATGATGCCCATTTTGATACATAAGCTGCCATTTCTCTGGATTCAATAAAAAAAGAACTTACCTCGTTTTGATGTAACCATTGACATTACACCAATCCAGTGTTATAGTATCTTTACCGGTTGTAATAATAATCATTACAGCAAAAATATTTTTTAGGAGATACTTATTATGAAAATTCCAATGGTTTATGCAAATGATTATTTTTTTCAAGATATTCCTTATGAAGAGCAAATCAGGCTTGCTGCTAAAATGATCAAAGCTTCCGATATGGTACTGATCGGTGCTGGTGCCGGTGCTTCTGCTGCTGCCGGACTCACGTACAGTGGAAAACGGTTTACAGTAAATTTTTCGGAATTTATAGAAAAATACGGTTTCGCAAATATGCCGGATATGTATGCAGCAGGATTTTATCCCTTCCCCACCGAGGAAGCAAAATGGGGATACTGGTCAAAGCACAGCATGATAAACCGTTTTCTGCCGCCTGCCCTTCCTCTGTATCAGATGCTTTATCAAATGGTACAGGGTAAAGAACATTTTGTTTTAACAACCAATGTGGACCATCAGTTCCAGAAAGCCGGCTTTGCCGACGAAAACATTTTTGCAACACAAGGGGATTACGGTATGATACAATGTGAAAAAGGCTGTCATGCAAAAACCTATGATGCGGAAGAATTGTTCCGGCAGATGGAGCAGGCAAGACATGACTGTGTCATCCCCTCTTACATGATTCCCAAATGTCCTGTCTGCGGCGGCAATATGGCTATGCATCTCCGCTGTGACCAATATTTTGTGGAGGATAAACACTGGCATGAAGCAGCTGCACGGTATGAAGCATTTCTTGAGCGTATGGCTGACCAAAAGACTGTATTATTGGAACTGGGGGTGGGATTCAACACACCTGCCATCATTCGTTTTCCTTTTGAGAAAATGATGCGGGAATATCATCATTTTTCCCTTATCCGCTTGAACCTGAAGGAAGCCTTTATTCCAAAAAGCGTCAAGGAAAGAGCAGTGGGCATCAATATGGATATGGAACAGGTAATAGCCCACCTATGCAAAAAATTGAATGTTGAGGTGATGAAAATAAATGAAGCAAAATGATATTATGAATAGCTTTCTTTCCTGCCTGAGGGAGGATTCTGACGAATACCAAAGCCTTAAATTTCCGAATACAACGGAAGAACAGAAAACACTCATCCGTTCACTTATGAACATCCGTATGCCGAAAGCAATACCTGAAAAGCTGCTCCATGCACAGAATCTGTATTTACAGGAAGAGTCAGCATTAAAGGGAACTATTCCCCTATCAGAAATCCCTACTGTCAGGGAAACATATAACAGCAGCCATCCTTTTGCAGATAGAATTTCAATTTGGCAGGGAGATATCACAAGACTATGCACAGGAGCCATCGTAAATGCTGCCAACTCCCAAATGTTAGGATGCTTTGTCCCCTGCCACCGATGCATTGATAATGCAATACACAGTGCGGCAGGCTTGCAGCTCCGGGAAGAATGTAATCATATTATGAATCGGAAACGAATTCAATACGGCAGACAATATGAGGAACCGGTCGGAACAGCCATCCTCACAGACAGCTACAATCTCCCCTGTGATCATGTGATCCACACTGTCGGTCCCATTGTACATAACGGGCTGACAGAATCGTTACGACAGGATTTACGCAACTGCTATGAAAGTGTACTGAACTGCTGTATGGATAATGGAATTGCCTCTGTTGCCTTCTGCTGTATTTCAACAGGAGAATTTCATTTTCCAAATGAAGAGGCTGCAACAATTGCTGTAGAAACTGTAACAAACTTTCTCACTTCTCATGCAGACTGCGGTATATATAGAATTCTGTTTAACGTATTTAAAGACACAGACAAAACCATTTACGAAAAAATCTTAGGGCATTAAAGCACCCTAAGATTTTTGTCCTTACTTTGTTATATTTTCATATCCAGATTCGCTCCCGTCTCATCTGCCGTTTTTTCGTCTTTTACCCACTCTTCTTTCACCGCTTCCATTATAATCTGCATATCTCCGGTATCCAGATAAACTTCTCCATTTTTTGTCTGCCTTGTTTTACTGGCTAAAAACTGCTCCGCCTTTCCCATATTGACCTTATCAGTATTTTTATCTCTTTCTGCCATCTTTTCCTTCTCTTTATTTTCATCTGCTGCCTTTTCAATAGATATCTTCAATTCCTTCTTTTTCTTAGCAGTCTTCTCTCTGATTCTCTCAGTCAGATTTTCTGCGTTTTTCCGTGCCTCTTCACGAAGCTTTTTATTCAGTTTGTCATCACGACGGGTATAACCAAAATGATAATATTTTCCGTTTTCATCCACATAACAGTGGCTGGTCCTTTCCACAACACCACCAAGTGCATTATAATAAGCCATAACCGTTTTTTCTGCCCGCTCAATATCCTTTATCGTCTGCTTATATTTCTCTGCCGCCTCCGGATCATTCTGCATCTTTTCCAAAAGTGCCGGATGAATCGTTATGGTTCCTATTTTATTATCCCTTCTCATACTTAGACCAATGCCTGTTTCCAGATTGACAGAGGATACCTGTTTTTGTATGCTCTTAAGATATTCCTCATTGCTGCTTTTCCGTACAGCTTCCCCTTTTCCCTTAACCTCTTCAGCCTCTTTTACTTTCTTTTGCTCTGAAATCTCTGCATACTTTGTTTTTTGAGATGCATATGTAGCTTCATATACATTGTTGCAGCTGTTTACTCCTGTAATTGCCATAATTTTTTCCTCCTTGATCATAAATATTTAAAGTCCTTTTCTATAAAACACATTTTACAGGTTCTTTATGCTTTCCTGTAGCAGCACCACAATACGGAACTCATTCCCTGTCTGAAATTCAAAATCAAATTCGTTCAGGCTGTTATCCATCTTATGGACATACCGTTCCATTTCCTGAAAACTTCCGCTTACTGCAAGTCCTTTTACATTAGTCAAATGATTCCGCATTTCGTGTTTCATCCGGCGGATGCCCTCATAAAACTGTTCTACTTCCTCCATTCTCTCTTTCATGGCAAGAACCTGCTGCTTTTCCATAAAATGCTTTTCCCTTTCCTGCAAAAGAGCATGATATCTCTGATAAATATAAATCGCCGATGCCTCTCCTGTATACAACAAAAGAGCAATACACGGTATCTTCCATGCCATCTCGTTACGCATTTCAAACAGATAAAACATCTCCTGTATACCGGGCACTACTACGATATCCATCACCATCAATGCAAACATACGACCTACAATGTTAAGCACAGATAAAAAAAACATATCCTGCCCATTCATCTGTAAAGGCTTTTTCACCAGCTTGCTTAAAATAGCAACCATGGTGACGAAAAAAAATGTATATCCAATTCCCTGTAAAAATACGCCTATAGTAACCTGATTATAATATCTGGCAATGTCGTGTATACTTCTTCCTGTATCTATATCCGCCAGAAGCAGCCGTTGAATGGGCTGGTAAACCCCCAGTTCCATCAAAAAACTCAATGCATTCAGATTATAAAACAGCAATATAATAAAAACAGGCTTTACCAGAATATCCAGATAATATTTTAATCCCTTTTTTAAACCCGAATATTTACCTGTCACTGCCATATAACAGATTAACCTTTAACTGAAGCCGTACCTTATGTCCTTCACTTTCAATATAATAAATATGATCAATCGGGATATTTTTTGTAGAATTTGCAAAATGCAGCACTAAAGATGCCGGCTTCGAAACTTCGTGCCTGCCAGCTGTTTTTACTGCCCGTTCCAAAACTTCTGCAAATTTTTTTTCATCGATTGGCTTTAACATGTAGTGAAAGGCCTCTACATCAAACGCATCATATACATATTTCTCATATCCGGTAACAAAAATAATCACCGGCTGTTTTTCCAAATCAGATTCACGAATTTTTCGTGCCAAAGACATCCCATCTAAAGAATCTGCATCATCTTTCATCTCAATATCAAGAAACAGCAAGTCATATAATTTGCCATCTGCAAGATAATCCTTTGCCGAAGCATATTCTTTTATGCTGTATTCACTATTTTGTTTTTTTATTAAAGAAGAGAGATATGTCCTTATATTTTTTTCATCATCACAAATTGCTATTTTCATCATATTCGTTCCCGCTTTATCAAAATTTACGAACATTTTTCAACTAATGATTTCTCTATCCATTTATTGTATACTTTTTCTGGCATCCTGCCTTTTTATTTCATATATCGGAACCACTGTACTTGTAATTGATAAGTAAGACGCGATTAGACATTCCGACTGCACAAATGGACATTTATACAATAAAAAAGGTGCTATACCAAAGGTTTCCTTTGGTATAACACCAAATAAATATATTATCAGTATTTGACAGCAGCCATATCTACAGCCTGTATTTATCATTTAAGAAATCCCAAAATTTCTTATAATCCATATATCCCTTACGGTTCCCGGCAGTATACTGCATATCCATAGCCTTTTTTAATACAGTCAGCCAGTTTGTTTTATCAAACATATTCTGATAAGTGAAACTTCCATAAGTATCCCTGTTATGTGCCTGTGCCATCATTAATCTCATCTGAGCATCCGGATATTCCCCAGTTTCCGTCAGGTGACAGGAGTATGCATACATATCAAAGCTGTCACAATTTCTGGGGTCTACTTTCGAGATATCTACCATACGTTCTGTAACGTTTCCTTCTGCATCCCATGACTTTACTCTGTATACCGGATGATCTGCATCAAAATCCTGTGGTTTATAAACAGACACAGAACAACCTGCACATACCTCTGCCCATGCACCAATCAATTTGTCTCCCTCTTCACCATCATTCAGACCGTGCAGAACAATTCCAGAGCTTCCTGCCGTTACAGTTCCTGCTTTTACTCTGTCTGCCTGACTTACATAATGGTCAAAATCACTGCATGCAGTAATGTCAGTATTTTTTCTGGCTTTATAAGCCTCCGGGGATATTACTGCTCCAATCCCACTAATTCCCATATAATACTCCTTTCTGACAGCTCCTCTTGCAGTCGGAGCTGTCCCCGCTCTCCTGAAAGGTCCAAGCGGATTTTTAATAATTTTTCAAATCTAATCTACAAAGCATTAGTTCCATTATTTCCTATTATAATGTTGGCATCAAAGAATGCTGCTGCTTTCATCTTCAGCATCTGCTCGTTTACAAATGGATATGCATCTCCCGCTGCGATACTTTCATAATATAATTTTCTCTGTATCGACGTTTCCTGCCATTCTTTTTCCTGAAGCTTTTTCTTCTCCACAAACTTATCCAGCTGTTTCTTCATTTTTTTCTTTTTCTCCAGCCTGCGTTCCCAGAAAGTTTCCTCTGGTTTTAGTTCAAATGCAGATGCCGACAGATAACTTTGTCCATAACACTCTTCTTTTGTGGCTCCAAAATGCAAAACAGACCAGTTTTTACTATGCCATGCATCAAAAAATGAAAAGTTAGCACGGATTGCATCCAGTACATACGCTTCATATTCCGGATCGTTTTTCATCGCTTCAAAGCCTTCTTCCGTAATCTGTATATTCCAAATCCAACCTGACTGGGAAGGATCAAGTGGTATCTGAGAAATCTTGTCATGAATATACTTCTTATATTCTTCCATAGACATGTCTTTTACTGAAACGGAATCTGATTTACTAATCTTTGCCAGCTCTCTTATCTCTTCATACCTTCCGGCCAGTTCTTCGTTAAACTCTCTGGTTCCTCCTGAAGAACTAAGCATCTCATGAGTTCTGGAAAAATTATTGTATGCCTTTGTCATATAATCTACGCTAAATGCATTATAATTCATATATACTCCTTTCCTGCCTTTATTCTCAGTTCATATATTCTGCATATTTCTCCTTCTTTGCAGCATTCTTTTCCAATCCGTTCAAAAAACCTGCAAAATCATCCTCATCTACCTTATCTTCCAGGAAATCTCTCCAAAAGTTTTCATGTGCTGCAAAATGATAATCGGCATCCGCTTTTATCCGGCTGAGAAAATTCATTACTCTGTCATATTGGGCAGCGTTTTCATAAGAAACACTCCAGAAATATCCTTCCGTCTGCCCTGCCTTGCGGCAAAAAATTCCATCCTCTGTATACCATGTAATATACATTTCATCAGAATCTTTTTCGCCTGAAGCCGGATATGTACAAGTAGTAGACTCCGTCACAAGAGAATCCATAACAGATTCATTATCTGTATTTCCTACATCGCCCTTTGATGGTTCTGATGTAATGATTCCTGCTGCCTTGGCAAGATTCGTACTATCCTTGGAAGTCACACTGGCAGCTGCTTCTACTGAAACCTTAGTAGTAGTCTCCTTCTGCTGTTTTGCCTGTTCTTCCCTCATCTGTTCCCTGATTTCTTCCTGGACAGCATCAAACTGTTCCAAAATCCTATTCCATTCCTTTATCGTAAAGGACTGGCTTCCAATCTGGAAACTTGTTTCCGTATCATTATTTTTTACTTTTTCATAAATCTCCTCCATTCTGTCCGAAATGATCTGAAGCATTTCTTCTTTGGTATACTCTCCCTCTTTGTTATTGTCGGCAGCCTCCTTTCCTGCCTTTGGGATTCCATAAAAGGCATCCTTCCAAGAACCGATATCTGCTCCAATTCCTGCAATTCCCATATTCTTCTCCTTTCACATTTTTTTGATTTTAAAGCAAAAACGTCTCCTCATCCATTTCGCTTCATATACTATATCGGAAGAATACATAATGCTTTATTATAGAAATAACATGAAATGACCATAGATTACACGAAATGACTATTCCTTGAAAATCAGACAAAAAAAAAAGCTGTTCCTATCTCCTGTCAACAGCTTCTGCAATTACAAATTATTCTATTTTCTATGTGTATACTGATAACTCTTTATTTTTTCTCTTTATACTGTGAAAACGTCTGCTTTACATACTGATAACGGGACTTAGGCACTGATAATTCTTCTCCTGTCGTCAGTCTCATGACATAACTGCTGATTTTATCTACATAACGCATATTTACAAGAAAACTTTGATGAATCCTTACAAAATCCAAACCCACCAGTTCCTCTTCAATCTCTCCAAGTTTCTTATATATGCTGTATGTACTATCCTTTGTATAAAACAGATTTTTATGCTTATTTGTTTCAATATAGATGATATCATCCGCTTTCAGCGTTGTTTCTCCCTCAACAAACTGAAACCGGACAGTTTGTTTTTCTCTTCTGATTTCTTTCAAAACACCCTCCATGCATTCATCAAGTGTATTATCCAGATCATCTTTCAGTAAAAATCTTGTAGCTTTCACCTTGTATTCATCCAAAGTATCATTCATATACGATGTAACCAATATGATATGAATAGATGGTCTCATTTCTTTGATCAGCATTGCCGATTTCAGTCCGTCCATTTTTTCCATATTGATATTCAGAAATATAATCTGGTATCTTGATATTCTCTCCTTATCTTTACAAAGTTCCAATCCTGAATTATATTCTTCTATCTGAAATATCTGCCTCCTTGCATTTTGATAGTTCTCAAGCAGTTTGCACAGTTTTTTTCTGTCCTCTGCTTTTTCATCACAAATTGCAATTACCATGTTGTCCCCTCTTATATCTTTATATCAACCTTTCAAAATGATATATTTTATCCATTACTAATTCATCTATACGTTATTGTTATCGGTATTCTTAACACGAATTATCAACCACAAAAGCATGAAATGACCATTCAACCGCACGAAATGACTATACTTTTTATAAATATTTAAATAGCCGGTTTCTCCAATCTGAATTATCATCTATATAAGGAATTACTAAATCCCCTTCCTGTTCTTCATATTCCACAAATACTCCATTTCCTCCGCCACCAAATCCCGGAATCTTCGAATAACCTCCAAAAAACAGGAAGAATATTTCCTCTTCTATATTCCGTTCAGAAAAAATATGGTCTATCTTTTCCCTGTTTATATAAATTTCCTTTTTTCCAATCTGTATAGCATCCCGAAGCATTTCAGAATTATCCACCAGTACTCTTGTTCCGTTCCGGTTATATATCTGTAAATAATTTTGTTCTGTATAACGTGGATAGGAAATATGAATGACAGCTAACAATGTCAACAACAGCACAAATACACATGCAGAAGTAAGCATGCAAATCTTACGAGAACTATAAGGCTTATATGCAGCCACATGCTGCATCCTATGTTTGATATTCATGTATTGCTTCTCTCCGGCAAACGCAGCTGACGGTTCTAAAGCTACAGCCTTATCCTTTAACATACGAATACTTTTTATTAGCAAGCATCCATAGGAATATGCACTCTGCTGTCCTTTTTGTATCGTTACCTTATCACAGATATCCTCTATATCTGCCCTAAACCACTTAGTGCAGATATGCAAAAACGGATCTGCCCATAACAGAACCCTTAAAATATCCCATAGCCAAAAGCACCACAAATGTCCTAACCTGATATGTACCCTTTCATGCAGTAAAATGGTCCGAAGCTCCTCATCAGACATATTTTCTAATATAATTCTAGGTACTACAATGACCGGACGAATCAAACCCATTGTAAAGGGTGAAACCGCATAATCACTTACCGCAATCTTAATCCCCTGAAGTTCCACTTCATCAAAGCTTTTTACGACCTGCCTCAGTCTCTTCCTTTTATAATAAATCCATGCTCCCATTACCATCATGCCTATTACATAAACATATGGAATCATACGATTTATACCGCAAATATTCTGCCAATAAAACAGTAGTCTTACTCCAATTCTTGTCTCATAGATCCATCTCATTTTTCCCATAAACGGTGCCAGTAATAAAATACTCCAAAGTATTCCTCTTAAAAATACTATATTCCTTCTAATCAATACTTTCCTTAAAAGAAAAATCACCGCAAGCATTACAACAGAAATCTGTACTGCCCTGCCAAGCTGGATCACATAATACATAATTGCAGCATCCAGAAATCCGATTCCTGATACCAGACATGTCCCTAATGTCATTTATCCTCACTTCCTTTACTTTTTTCAAGAAGCGCCTCCAATTCATCAATCTGCTCCTTAGTCAGATCACAATTCTGGATTAGTGCAGCTAATGCATTCGTCTTATTACCTGAAAAATAACTTTCAGTAAATCTCCTGCTTTTCTCCTGCAAACACTCGTTTTTTAACTTGACTGCAAAATAATGATACACTCTCGCATCCTTCTTATCAATTGTATAATCTATGATTCCTTTCTGATATAAACGGTTAATCAAAACCCGGACTGTCTTGGGTGACATTTTTTTCACATCCTGAAGTCTCTTTATAATTTCCATTGAAGTCAATGGTACTGTACTTTCCCAAAGTATCTCCATAACCAGCCATTCAGTCTCACTAGGTGTGCTATCTATTTGAGGCATCTTTTTTACCTGTCCTTTCATCTTTAAGTTCTCTTACAAAATACTGCCATGTATTTTCAATTCCTTTACCGGCATTCATACTTCCACCGATTGCTATTCCCTATAATTGTATATCGGATAACAAATGTAAATCTTTTACCTTCTCACAGAAAATTTTACTGATTTTATCTGTAAATACTCCATATTATGATTTCCTCTGGTCGTAATTTTCGCGCATTTTCAATAAAATTTTCTTTTCCATACGGCTTACCTGTACCTGAGAAATACCAACCTCTTTTGCAATTTCTGTCTGTGTCTTATTTTCAAAATACCTCAGTCTGATAATTTTTCCTTCTATCTCATCCAACTGTGCCATCAGTCCCTCAACTACTATCTGGTTTAAAAGGCTCTCGTTTTCATCTTTTTCACAGGCGATTTTATCCACCAGATAAATTGCATTTCCATCATTCTGATAAATTGTCTTATGAATGGACTCCACCTCTACATTCGCTTCTAAAGAAGCTACGATTTCCTCCTCATCAATCTCCAGCATCCTGGAAAGTTCTTCCAGTTTGGGCTCCATTCCGGTTTTATTCATGATTTCTTCTCTTGCTTTTCTAACTTTATATGCAGTTTCTTTTAATGTTCTGCTGACTTTAATCATTCCGTCATCCCGCAGAAATCTCTTTATCTCTCCGCTAATCATGGGAACTGCATAAGTAGAAAATTTTACATCATAAGACAAATCAAATTTTTCAACACATTTCATCAGACCAATACATCCTATCTGATATAAGTCCTCCAACTCATAACCTCTTCCCATAAATCTTCTGGCTACAGCCCACACTAAACCTAAATTCTCTGTAACAATCTGTTCTTTTGCGTCCCGGTTTCCCTCTTTTGCAAGCTTTAATAATTCTAAAGTCTTGTCCATGACGCCTCCTGCTATTTTACTCCACTTGACGAGTTTCCTTCCTGTTTTCCGATTACACTTTCTTTTACATTCACTTCTCTTTTTTCCGGTTTCTCTTCCTGTATATCTTCTTTATCCTGTCTGATTACTTTGCGCATGGTAATAGTTGTTCCTTTTCCTACTGTGGATTCCACAAAAAGTTCATCCATAAATGCTTCCATAAATGCAAAACCCATACCGGAACGCTCCAGCTCCGGCTTTGAAGTATACATAGGTTCCATCGCTTTATCGATATTATCAATTCCAACTCCATAATCAGTTACTATAATTGTTACTGTATCTTCAACAATATGGGTTTCAATCCGGATTTTTCCATCCATATTTTCATACCCGTGTATAATAGAATTTGTCACCGCCTCTGACACAGCAGTTTTAATATCTGCAATTTCTTCCAAAGTAGGATTTAACCGGGTTACAAATGCTGCCACTACAACTCTGGCAAAGCTTTCATTTTTTGATATACTGTCAAACTCCACCACCATCTGATTATTAAAATGTTCCATACTCAATCCTCTTTCCTTTTTAATATTATTATTTCTCTAATTTTATTTTTATCCAAAAAATTATCTATAGTTAATTTTCTTTTTTGTATTTATTTTTAATATCCGAAAGTGCTTCCTTAATATCTTTTTTCATTTTTGCTACTCGGTAAAGACCGGAGATTTCCAATATACGTGAAATTTTATCATTCACTCCCACAATATAAACATCTCCTTTTAAATATCTTACCTCCCTATATCTGCCCATTACCAGACCAATTCCCGAGCTGTCCATAAACCCTGTATTCTGATAGTCAAATATAACATCCCTTATCTTCTTACAAACAAAGTATTCATCAGTATTTTCCCTGATTTCACCTGCCGTATGATGATCCAGTTCTTCCGGCAGATAAATAATTAATGTTTCTCCTGCTAATTCAAACAATTTTTTTTGTTCCATAATCGTCCCTTCACTTTCTATATTTCATTACATTTAAAAAACAACAGATTCACTTTTGTAAACCTGTTGTTTTTCTTTCGTACTTATTTATTTTTTCCTATGCATTTAAATTATTGTAATATTTTCTCCACCACAATAATTTTAACTGAAGTTAAAATTTATCTACTCCGTAAGATAGTCTGATATTTCATCAATATGACTACTTTCGGGATAGTTATCTTTAAGACTTTTAAATGCTGTCTTAGCTTTTTCCTCATCCTGATTTCCAAGATAAGCCCTACCCAAATAATAATATGCCTCTTCCCCCTCTTGAATCTGAAGAGCTACATTGCACATACTGATTGCCTTGGGGAAATCATTCTCATTAATTGCTTTTGCAGCTTCTTCACACAAGGTACCATATGTCGTATTAGGAATATTATCTTTGATAACCTGAAAAGAATCCTTTTGATCTATTTCCTTTTCCTTATCTTCTGCCTCAGCCTCTTTCTTAGCCTCTAACTCTTTTTCCAAATTACTGATTTTGCTTTTCATATCGGATATCATCACATTCTTTTTGGAAATATCCTCACTGTGGGATAATTGCAGATTCCGATTCTCCTGATTCGCAGAATTGAGCTTTGTTGGAAGAATCAATACCCAGAATGCCACTATACCCAGAATCAGTCCAACTGCCACATATATCAGATTAAACTTATTGTGATTAACCTCTTTGTAAGAACCGACCGATAAATCCGGATTATCGATATTTTCCAGACTTTTTTCTACGAAAGTCTCTAAATCTGACTTATACTGATCCTCATCGGAGTATGCCGAATCTACATCAATGCGTACACTCTTTTCCTTCATTCCAATGATATCTCTTGGTGCGACCCCCATCTCTGCAAGATATTTTACTGCTAAAGTATTATTTTTATCGATTCGCAGCACTCTCTTTAATGCTTTTTTAGCCTTGTCTGTATTGCCATTTTCCATATAAAGCAATGCTAAGAGCAGATATCCTTTTACAAAATGAGGATAGCTGGATAAAATCCTTCTTAACTGAATAAACGCCAAATCTTTTGTTCCCTGTTTGGCATGCATCAACGCCTGATTAAACTGCTTTGCAAGCTGATTTGCCTCTTCCAGTTTCACAGGATCAGCTTGTACCTCTTTAATATATTGTTCAGCAATATTGCCATCCGGCAGATAATTACTACTTACAACCCACTGCGTTAATCCTAAAATAATCTCACCCATCTCATAATGGATAAGTCCCAATAAGTTACGTGCGTTAATATTCTGTTTGTTATATTTTAACGCCAAATTCAATGCATCAATTGCACCGGTAAGATCCCTGACACTCGCTCTGTCTAATCCCAAATTATAATAATAGTTTGATGTATTATAAGCTTTTGCTAACAGCGTATAGTTCATTCCACAGTCACTGCAGTGTCCGTTCTCTAATATAGGTGCTCCACAATTCAAACACTCCATATTATTCACCGCCTATTTCACCTGTCTGCTATTCAACTGTAACAACATTTCTTCTAATACATCAGTAATATCTTTCACATCGTTCTCATATATCGCATCCTCTGCCTGAGATACCTCAAGACAAGGCTTAAACTTTCTAACCTCTTCTTCAAAATTAATCATAATCTATACTCCTAAACTGAGCAGATTACCTACCAGATACAAAGATCCTACACAAAATAAACATCCATTCCCAACATGGCTTTTCCCATATAAAAAGCCGTCTTTTATATCATCAAAGGTGGTAATCCTACTACCCGAAAAACGTCTAAATGTTGCTGCTACCGCTTCTAACTCTGCAAAACGACTACCCTCGTAATAAACAACTATAATTTCTTCAAAGTTAATTCTGCAAAGCCTTTCAATCATCTCTTCATAATTCTTGTCCCTGGAAACGGCAAACAATAAAACCTTCTGTTCAGTAGGGAACAGCACCTCCAACGTATGACAAAATGCTTCTATTGCCTCTTCATTATGCGCTCCATCTATGTACACATTATCCGCAATACATTCCATTCTGCCTTCCCAGACCATTTGATATAACCCGGTCCGAATAAAATCTCTATCTTTATCTGCTAATCTGTAACCTGTCTCCCTAAAACCATCGGATTCAGTATTACAAAAGTTAATTGTCATGTTAAGTAATAGTTCACATGCCCTTACCGCTAAAATCGCATTTTCAACCTGATAAAGGGCTGTTTTCTTAATCTTTAAGCTAACATATCTATAATAACCACTATCGAAAGAAAAATCAATGGCTTTTTTCGATATTTTTGATATTTTATACTGGGAATTTTCGACAATACACAATCTCGCTCCCTTTTTTTGACAGAAACTGGAAATCACACCCGTTGCTTCGTCCTTCCGATCAAAAAAAACTACCGGCACTCCCTCTTTAATGATACCAGCCTTCTCCTGTGCTATTTCCGCAATCGTATTGCCCAGAAACTGCATATGATCAAGTCCCACCGATGTAATGATACAAAGAACAGGTTTTACCACATTGGTCGCATCCAGTCTTCCTCCCATTCCGGTTTCAAAAATAACATAATCCGGCTTCTGTTTTTTAAAATACAAAGCTGCCATTAAAAACATAAATTCAAAAAAAGAGGGATGCGCAATCCCAATTTTTTTTGCACACTCAATAAAATACATAGTCTCCTGAAATGCTTCAATGAATTCTTCATCGGAAATCACTGCTCCGTTCATACGGATACGCTCATTAATCTTTACCAGATGCGGTGATGTAAACAGACCAACTTTCTTCCCTGCCTGCTTCAAAATAGACGCCAAAAAAGAGCAGGTAGACCCTTTTCCATTCGTACCTGCTACATGGATAACCGAATATGATTGTTCCGGATGTCCCATGATATCTAGTATTCTATTGAGATTATCAGTCCCTAATTTGGAAGCAAATAAAGGGACTGATAATACATAATCTACACATTCCTGATATGTCATAAATAGCTCCGTTCCATCCTTAATCCAAGACTATTATTCGAATCAACAGCCTTGCGGAAATCAGAAAAATATATTTTGTTGATTCTTCCAATTATCTGTTATCTACTTTCTCTGGATAGAGATCATGATTTGCAAGGCGGTTCCATGCTGCTTCTTCCCACTTTGTTCCCGGTTTTCCGTAATTACAATAAGGATCTATGGAAATACCTCCTCTTGGAGTAAATTTGCCCCATACCTCAATATATCTCGGTTCCATCAGCTTTATCAAATCTTTCATAATGATATTGACGCAATCCTCATGAAAATCTCCATGATTCCTGAAACTGAAAAGATATAATTTTAGGGATTTGGACTCTACCATAATCTTATCCGGTACATAAGAGATATAAATCGTTGCAAAATCCGGCTGACCTGTAATAGGACAAAGAGATGTAAATTCCGGACAGTTAAATTTTACAAAATAATCATGCTCTGGATGTTTATTTAAAAAAGTTTCCAAAATCTCCGGTGCATAATCTTGTGGGTATTTTGTCCCCTGATTTCCTAACAGTGTTACACCGTTCAATTCTTCTTCCTTTCTTCCACTCATATTGAATTCCTGCCTTTCTTTCAGCTTGCTATCTTAGTATAGTATCAAACAGATAAAATTGCAACTGGCAAAGGGGTGAAAAGTAACTTCCGGATTACCTCTTTTATAATTCCTCTTTTATGATGCTCTTGCTTCCGGTATAAGTAGCGAAGAAATAGCCACCATAAATCACTACCAAAAAGACTGCCGTTGCAATCACGGATGGAAGCATTTCTTTCGGCTGTACCTGGACAGAAATTAATTTTAATGCAAACTGTATTCCAAATATAGAATGGATAACAGCAAGTACCAATGGTACAATAAAGAAGATTGCAATCTGCTTAAACAAAGACCAGTTAATCATGCTTTCATCCACACCGATTTTGCGAAGTACGGTATATCTTTGTCTGTTGTCTGAATTTTCTGTCAGCTCCTTTAATGCCAGAATTGCGGAACTTGCAATCAGGAAAACCACACCAAGATAAATAGCGATAAACGTTACTACCGTTGCGATTCCTTTGCTGCTTTCGTAAATAACAATCTTTGTCATCCCATCCAACTGAATCCCCTGCTCTATGATTTTATCCAGATAGTCCCTAGAATGTTCACTGTAACCGGTAAACATCTGCTCTATTTTTTCTTTTTCTTCCTCCGTATCTGCATTATAATTAGCAATTAAAAAATGTCTTTCTTTTATGTCCTCTGTTAAGCCACAGCTGTCCGGTACCAGGATAATCCCTCCATTAATATGACTTGCTGACATTTCCAGATATCCTGGCTGACATTCCGTATATTTGCTATTGTATTCCTTCCCGGCAATCGTAATTTTGGTGTGAAGTGCAAGTGCCTTATCCCTTAAATCCTTTCGGCTCTGGAAGTCACAAAGTATGATATATTCATCATCCTTCAATTCATACTGTTTAATCCCATATACTTTAGCAACCTGATTATAATCAGACACCTTTACAATATCTTCCGCCATGTCACATGGAAGATATGGAAATAATGCCTTCACTTCATCATATGCATTGCCTAACGTATCCTTCCACGTCAGTTCACTGGTTGCATAGATTTCAACCTCCACGATATCCTTTAATACATTCATATCAAAGCCTGCATTTTTCAAGGTATCACTGATTTTCAATCTGGAGTCCTCTATCTGTACCTTTGTATAATCACCATTCTTCGGAAGATTCGCAGTTTTATATAAATTAAGATCCACTGGTGTCATTTCTTCTAAATCCTTTGTCAGCACATTATTCAGGGATAATGCCGAGGACAATACTGATATTGTCATAAAAAGCAGAAGACAGATGATCGTCATACTGACAACCGTTGTATTGATCTTATTATGAATCTGCCTTAACACAAACAGATTTGTTCCTTTTAAGTACATACTTTTTCTGGACTGTGCCAGCTTTAAAACAAACCCGGAAAGTGACCAGAATATTAAAAATGTAGATATAACACCTAACAAAATAGGATATATTATTTTATCCGCTGTATCTAATGTATCTATACCACCTGTAACCTTATAATAGGCATAGCCCAACATACTGACCGCAGTTAAAAACACGGCTACACAAAGAACAGGATTTTTCATTTTCACTTTCTCATTTTTACGGATAGCGGTCAGCAAATCAATTAGTTTATACTTAGAAATCGCAACAACATTAAACAGCATGACTGCAAAATACATTACACCAAAATATAAACAGGTTTTTAAAGCTGCCGCCTTTGAAAATACAAACTCATACTTACTCATATCTGCCGAAAACAGCTTCGCCACCAAGATAGACATTAACTGCGACCCAAATACCCCGGCTAACATTCCGATTATCAGAGAAAACAAACCGATAAAGACCGTCTCAATTAACAGAATTCTTGAAATCTGTCCTTTTCCCATCCCAAGGGTCATATAAAGTCCAAATTCCCGTTTTCTTCTCTTTATCAGAAAATTATTTGCATACACGATTAGAAATCCCAATACAACCGCTACAAAGACGGATACCATAGCAACCATATCCACTAACAGTTCTACAATCATTTGGGTAGAACTGTTCATCACCAGCATTGCTTCCTGACTATCAAGAGAATTAAACATATAAAAAATACAAACTCCTAAAATCAACGTTAGAAAATATATCGTATAATCCTTTATACTTTTCCTGATATTTTTTATAGATAACTTAAATAACATCGCTTAACTCACCTCCAAGAAGCGTAACAACTTCAATAATTTTTTCGAAAAATTCTTTTCTGGTATCACTGCCCTTAAACAATTCATTGAAGATCATTCCATCCTTAATAAATAAAATCCGTTCTGCATAACTTGCCGTAAAGGCATCATGGGTTACCATCAATATCGTAGCACCCATTTTCTGATTCAGGGTTTCAAAGCTTTCCAAAAGCTGCCTTGCAGATTTGGAATCCAGTGCCCCAGTGGGCTCATCTGCCAGCACCAGCTTGGGATTGGTAATAATTGCCCTTGCAGATGCAATTCTCTGCTTCTGCCCACCAGATACCTGATATGGGTATTTATTAAGAATATCCACTATTTCCAGCTTAGAAGCGATTTCTTTTACTCTCTGGTCAATCTCTATTGGTTTTACCTTCTGGATGGTAAGCGCCAATGCAATGTTTTCATAGGCTGTCAGTGTATCTAACAGATTAAAATCCTGAAAAATAAAGCCAAGTTCTTCTCTCCGAAACTTATTTAAGTGATTCCCTTTAAGCTTTGTAATATCTTCATCATTAATCATAATGTGTCCTGCCGTTACTCTGTCAATAGTGGAAATACAATTTAAAAGCGTTGTCTTGCCGCTTCCACTGGCTCCCATGATCCCTACAAACTCACCTTCATCCACATCAAAGCTGATATTATCGATAGCTCTTGTCAGGTTAGACTTATTCCCGTAATATTTTTCAATTTGTTTTACTTCCAGCAAATGTTTCATCTTTTTATCATTTCCTTTCATGATGATTTTGATTATAAAGGGAAGGTGTAATAGGAAAATCTCTGGTTATATTTCTATTTACAACTATTCCCTTTTATTGTATCTATCATAATATTCTTTTATCTTACCTGCCATTGATGTTGCTTACATTTAGCTTACGAAATCGTAAGGTTTTGGAAAACATATAAAAAGCCCGTTTCACTAGGCTTTTACTGCCTAAATGGACGAGCTGTATTTATGATAAATCAGCAAAATAGTTTTGACAAGAATCAAACAAATGCAAAAAACATATGCTCTACAAACATATTTGCATACATTGATCTCTCCTATTTTTCCCTAAATTCCTCATTCAAATCCTTATATATTGCTTCTGCTATCTCAATACAGTACTTTGTATCATGTTTCCAGCCAAATTCTTCAAAACATACCTGCTCTATAATCTCTGCCAATTGTTCCACTGTATGATTAATCTTTATCCTTTTTGCTATCTGCTTTGCTTCCATATCATACGCACTATCCACTGCACTGGGAAGTTTTTTCTCCGGATTCCATAAATCTATGTTCTTTTTAATAATATAATAAATGACCGCATCAGGATTAAAAAATCCTCCCACCCATGCTGAATCTTGATCTACCATGCATTTACTAACGCCAAAACAATCAAACGGATACTTATTAAATCCCGGAAGCTTATGATATCTGTTTGCTGCTTCCATTGCTACACATATATAATGTCCTTAAAGTAAATGTGCTCCCTATTGTCCATAAATATCGCTTTTGAACTGCGGAAAACTGCATCTTTTAAAAGCAGAAAATTTCCGTCATACTCCAAATTAACGTTTTCCATAGTGTCCAAACGGTCATACATAATATCTATTTTATGGAACTGTCCATGATTATTGTAACCGCCATCACACAGCAATTGTTTCCCCTTTGTAATCAGAAATTTCGTCATTCCCTCGATACCCGGATGATAGACAATATCCTTCTTAAAATCTGTCCGGACCAAATTATAATCTGTATAATAGTAAAACCACAGATTTTCCTGTTCATCCACATTTATCGCTTCAAGTCATCCCATGCAATATCGCTTCCGCTATATATTAATTTTCTTTCATCAATGTATCGCCATGTATTATGAGCAAAACGTGAAATTGCATTCTGCCGTTTGATTTTATTTGATAATTCAAATTGCAAACGCTCCCGTTTATTCTTTACAATAAAATGCTGTATAAAAAATTGTTCATAGTCAAAATTCACATACCATCTCTCCCATTTTCCTATATCTTCTACTGATTTCCAACAGCATCTAATATCTTTTCTAATATATAGTATAACACATTTAATAAACATCAACATATAACTATCTGCAAACACAACTAAAAAGACAGACCAACAAATTATCATCCTGGTCTGCCCTTTATTAATATTGTCTATTTCTGTTACCTGATTTATACCACCCGATTAAGAGGCAGTTCATTATTTACTCCTTTTGACAACAGAAGCTGATGGATATCCACAACACCGTTTTGGAAAGCTGCCGCACAGGAAGTCAGATAAAGCTCCCACATTCTTGCAAACTCCTCACCTTTGCCTTCCACAATTTCCGTTCTGCATCTATTAAAATTTTCCCTCCAGAAAAGAAGCGTCTTATTATAATGCCGTCTGAGGCTTTCCACATCCAGTGTATAAAAATGATGCTCTGGCAGGATATGAATAATTTCTCTGAGGCTAGGTATCACTCCTCCCGGAAAAATATATTTCTTAATCCATGCATCTCCTTCATGCTCCTCCAACGCACTGATAAAATGCAGCAGGCATAGTCCTTTGCACTTCAAAACAGCATCTATGTTTTCCATAAATTCTTCATAATTTCCTCGTCCCACATGCTCTATCATGCCCACGCTGACAATACGGTCAAATTTCATCCCGGACTTTTTCAGTTCCCGGTAATCCATCCGTCTTACCTCCAGCAGATCATCCAGTCCCTCATCCTCAATCTCCTGACGGAATTTCTGATATTGCTCCTCACTCAGCGTAATACCTGTACCATGAACACCATATTCTTTTGCAGCACGTTTTAACAGAAATCCCCATCCACAGCCGATATCCAAAAGACTCATCCCTGGTGCCAGTGATAATTTGTCCAGTATATGATCCACTTTATTCACTTGTGCCTGATATAACGAATCCGTCTCCTCCTTAAAGTACCCGCAGGAATAGCTCATCGTCTCATCCAGCCAGAGCCGGTAGAAGTCATTTCCAATGTCGTAGTGTGACCGCACCTCCTTTTCCTGATTTTTCTTACTCCGGGAGGTGTTAAGCAGTCCTTTTAATGCCAACTTATCTATTTTAAATTTATCCATTTCTCCCATAAAACAGTTAAGAACCTCATATAAATCATGATCAACCTCAAGATCTCCACGCATATATGCCTCTCCGAGAGATAGTGACGTGCTGGTCAGCATCTCTTTTTTATTTAGATTTTTTTTCAAATCTACCGTAAATCTGGGATTTTCCTTTCCAATCCTTTGTTCCTCATCCCCTATCCTTAATACAAAAGAAACGGGAATAATATGCTCCAAATACTCTGCAACAAATCCATTCATGTCTTTGTTTCCTTTCCTTGATATTTTTTACATAGTATTCCCATTTTCACATTATATTTAATCAGGTCTTTTCCTTTTTTCTTATATATCTGCCGTTATCCCATTCCAATCAATCTGCATTCCTCACATATATACTCTTCTGAATTGGGGTTCTCTATCCTATTCCACTCTTTCTTGCAGGATGGACATACTTCCGGAACACGCTTTGAATAAGAAATATACATCCCCTCTTTTTCATATACGTAATAATCATTCAGGGTCTGTCCACTCTGATACCATGCACCAAGCAGGCCGTAAACCAAGTGTTCCATTGGCACGGTAGAATTCTTCGCTTCATAAAATATAATCTCGTGTAAATATGCCATAATCAATTCCCCCTGTTCTTACCGAATCGCTCTGTTTTCCATTACCATTCGGTATATTTGTTTCAAATCGATGTCATAAGAAAAACCGAATCGGCTTTTTCTGCATATAATTTATCATACACACAAATTTATCATAACACAATATAAAGTAACAATGAGGTGGTTTCAATTGAATAACTATAATTCAAATCGAATGTTTAATCCGCAAAATTCATTCAACACGAAAAGATATCCCAACAGAAACTGTAGCCCAAACAATGCCCCACCCTCAAGGAATTTTGGAGTTTCAAAAAACACTGTCATACCCGATACTTCCCAAAACACAAGCATAGCAGAAGCAGGATCAATATTCTCTGAAACAAAAGTATCAGATGCTGAAGCAGATACATTACAGAATTCACAAATATTCCCTGACGAATCGAGCGCCACAGATGCAAACAGACCAACTCCATATTTTTGTGAGCCTGGTCCAATGGGACCAAGGGGCGAACCCGGACCTTCAGGATGCCCTGGAGAACGGGGTGAAACAGGGCCGCAGGGTGTGACAGGTCCGCAAGGCCCACAGGGAGCCACAGGACCAATGGGACCGAAAGGAGAGCCTGGTGCCCGGGGACCTGCCGGACCACCTGGATATCCACAAAACAGTATATTTGCATCGTTTTTAGACTCAGAACTTTTTTTGTCGGAAAG
This sequence comes from uncultured Lachnospiraceae bacterium, assembly GCA_910585605.1. Classification (GTDB taxonomy): domain Bacteria; phylum Bacillota; class Clostridia; order Lachnospirales; family Lachnospiraceae; genus CAG-590. The sequence goes on from CAJUFL010000002.1 coordinate 115,816, forward strand.
CACTACCATTCCGTTAAAAGTAGATATACCGGATACAACCGGAAATATCTCCCCCTGTGGAAGTCACTCTGTTATATTAAATCCTGGTTACTATACTATCTACTATTATATATCTACAGTAATGAACACATCTGGTTTCATAAACCTTACGCCTGTATTCAATGACTGTATACAGTCTGCATATGCCGGGTATGCCACAGCAAAAAAACGGAAGGAAACACTTGAAATATCAAGATATTTCATAGTTGAAATCCTCAGCACTTCTCCTTTGTTTTTTACATGGCACTCTTCTGAAAGTACCTCCAAAATCAATATGAATATAATTGTACAAAAACTCTGTAGATAACAAAATCAAAATATAGGAGGTTCAGATATGGCAACAATTAGCCTTTGTATGATTGTCAAAAATGAAGAAAAACATCTTGCACGCTGTCTTGACAGTGTAGCAGAGCTTGTAGAAGAAATTATTATTGTGGATACCGGTTCAACTGATCGAACAATAGAAATCGCATCTAATTATACATCAAAAATCTATTTGCATCCCTGGGCCGATGATTTCTCCGATGCCAGAAATTATTCTTTTTCCAAAGCATCTATGGATTACTGTATGTGGATGGATGCTGACGATATTCTGGAAAAAACGGAATGGGAAAAATTTCTGCAATTAAAGAGTTCTCTGACATCGGACACTGACATTGTAATGATGAAATATAATACTGCCTTTGATGAAGCCGGCATTCCTTCCTTTTCCTATTTTCGGGAACGCTGGATAAAAAACTGTTCATCCTACCGCTGGGTCGGTGCTGTCCACGAAGTAATTCCACCAAAGGGCAACGTGATATATTCTGATATTGCACTCTGCCACAAAAAAATTACTGTTGGAAATCCAGACCGAAATCTGAAAATATACCAAAAGATGCTTGCAGATGGAAAAGCTCTGGATTCAAGACAACAATATTATTACGGTCGTGAACTGTATTATCATCATCAATACCAAGAAGCAGTTTCTATTTTTGAGGATTTCCTGACTTCACCTGAAGGATGGATTGAGAATAAAATAGAGGCATGTTCTGTCTGTGCCGATTGCTATTACAAGCTGGGACAGGAGGATTCTGCACTTTTGACTCTCCTGCATAGTCTATGTTTTGATCTGCCAAGAGCGGAATTGTGCTGCCAGATTGGCAAACACTTTTTGGAGCACAAAAATTACCACAATTCCATCTACTGGTACAAAACCGCACTGAACACAACCAAAAATGAGTATTCCGGAGGGTTTATTCTGCCGGATTGCTATGATTATATTCCTCTTTTACAGCTATGTGTATGTTACGACAAAATAGGAGACAAACAAAAGGCAAAAGAATACAATGAAAAAGCCGGTGTCTGCAAGCCCTATTCCAAAGCATATCTTTATAACAAACATTATTTTGACCAATTACAGATACCCTGATAAAAATTTATAAAACAAAAAATCTTTTTAAACCTGTTCCTTATACAGAAAACAGGAAGCCTGTACATTGTAACAGATATACCAAATATTCATACAATAATGCTCCTGTATCTGCTTACTAATATCAAGTAAAGCACTCTCAAAACAAAGTGACTTTATCGAACTTTCATAAACTCTATTCTCCATACATAGAGAAAAACTCGAAACAACCTCATCATCCCTGTATACTCTGTCATTATCACATAAAATGATAGCCTGCCCCTTTTGTATATCATGTTCCACATACCGGAAGGTAATATAGAGCATTCCCCCCACTTCACATCCATCATTCTTCCTGACTACCTTAATTGGAATGTAAACATCCATAGAGTATCGCTGCAAATCATATTTATATGGAGTAATAATATTTAAATCTTTATAATTTCCACCCCATTTTAACAAACAAAATTTCTCCTTTGCCTCATCGTATTGGCTTTCATCATTCAGTTCAAAATCCCCAATATCGGTTCCTGAAAATGTTATACCATCTAATGTAAAAGAAAGTGAACTTTTTGCATATCCATTTTGACTATTTACAATTTCAATATCTTCGTCATGTAATTTGTCCTTATAATGAGCCTTCCATATTATCATTTTTACTACACCTCCACTAGATAAACTGTCGATGACTGACTCTTTTTACAAAATCCTACAACGCATATCTGATTATTTCCCACAGTAATTCCGCTTTCGTCTGTCAGCATACCATCTAATCGTATTTCATCCACAACCTCCCCTGCAAATGGATTCACAAGGAGCAACTGCCCCTTATCTCCCCTGCAAGCGATGTATTCCCCAACCCATACATACCTTGTCGTTCCCCGTGTCCTAAGTGCAATCTTCTTGGTTCCACTTTGCAAATCATAACAATAAAGACCGCCACCCATACCAGCAGTTCCGAAAATGACACACCCATTTTTCACTTCAAAGGGTGTATACCGGTATCCCTGATGTTTTTCCTCCCAGAATATTTCACCGTCTGGTGATAAACACTGATATTTTCTGCTGCTCTTATAATGCATGACTATACCCGAAAAAGTGACATCCTCTTTGTCACAGATTGGCTGGCTGCATTGATACTGAGATGCAATCTCATCCGTCAAAGAAACTTTTTTCATTCCTTCATCTAAATCCAAAAAAATCCTACACACCCTGCGGTCTGGAAATGTCTCGGTTGGTTCACTTGAATTGCCACAGCTCAATAGCACATGATCCTGAAATTCAAATAGTCTCCATCTATATGGCAATGCATAATCTAATGCATCTTTCACATATAACATTTGACTAACTTGTCCATCCTTTTCCAGCTTAATCATTCTGATTCCGTTTTTCCCATCATTATATGCATAATAAATTTTATCATCCCTCATATAAGGATTTGATGCATAATTCACCGGCCATATTTTTTCTAAATTGAAATCATATTGATATAATAATCGCATTCTTCCTCCTAATACCGTGCAAGAATAATCCTAACCTTTTCTCCCAATAACTCTCCGATATTAACAAGCTCTTTCTTACTAAATTTCCTTTCCAGATTCGCAATTGTGATTTCCATTCTTGCATATCCACAGGGCAAATAATATTCCAAATCATTCAAAGAGCTGTCATAACCACAACAGGGTAATTTTACAGACAAATCAGAAAATTCTTTCTCTGCCGCTTTTTCCATAACCTCTCCCCACCAGTCAAATGATATATCTTCCCCACAATCAGGGCACTTGATTACTTCCAGTTCTCCTCCACAGTCTACAAATTGTGTTGTCTCAAAAACTTCCGCTTCAATCTGACAATCCGGTACAATTTCCTTGATATACATTATTGCTGCCTGAGTCTGCTCCTCGTCTGCAATATAATCATATTTGACTGGTATAATCTTCGTAATAATATCTGCCACTTTATCCTCCTTCATCTAATATTCTGTATCATTTTTGACCCAGAAAACCCTATCTTCATGCCGATATATCCTGCACCTTAATTGGGGACCCTGAAACTTACGTTTGTTTCTCCATATAACCTGCTTTGATTTTTGATTATATTTTAGAACACCTGCACTGGTCCAATTGGTATAGCCCAATAATATATGCTCATCATCTAACCGGATGGGATGAAAAAGCTTATTTATTCTTGGTATTTTAATCCTGTCAGCAATCCTTCCGTTCTCCATCTCAATCGATAATAATTCATGGTCACCGTAGCATGCGACCATATTTTCAAACAGGGTGATTTCTCCTGGCGTATAATTATGATTTGAAATATTCACTTTCCATTCCAATGACAGCGTATCTAAATCATAGCAAAATAAATAATCCCAAGCATAAGAAAACAGCAGCCGATTGTCATGCAGTAAATAAGAGCCTGCATTTTCTCTCATCCCGCTTCTTTGCAAATCTGTCATTTTGGATATAACAGATTGATTGTAAACGTAAAATCACCTGTGTAAAAGATAATCTTTTCTTTATATTCCAGAAAGAAAAATCTTGAAGGGATCTCCTGTTCTCCCGCAGGAATGTATTGGGTTCTTCCTTTCCCACTGTCTGCATCAATCATATGTAACCTTAACTGACGTTCAAACATACTGATAAAATAAATCATGTTATCCTTTATAAATATCGGAGATTCATATTGGTAATCCTCACTATGTTCATTTGTCGGTAAATCATACTCCCATTTCGTTTCCATGTTCCCTCCTATATCATTTTTCATGTAATAAAAGCATTAATAAATAATCAATACTTTACTTTTTGCTACTCAATATATAATTCCCTCTTGAAATTTTTGCCTTTAACTTCCTCATACTTCTTTATTCTACTTTTGACAAATCCAAATAACTGTTTTTAGGAAATATGATCCTCACTTCTGTACCAATATTCTCCTCAGAATCAAATTCAATCCCCAGACCTAATTTGTCACAGAGCTTCTTACATAAATAAAGACCTATTCCTGTTGATTTCTTTCCGATCCTTCCATTGCTTCCTGTAAAACCTTTATCGAATGCTCTTACTGCCTCTTCCCGTTTCATTCCTATCCCATTATCCCCAACAGATAAAATAACGCTGTTCTTCTTTTCCTCTGCTGTAAAATATATTTCTGCTCCAGTCTCTTTCCCATATTTGATACTGTTTTGAACAACCTGATTCAAAATAAAACTGCACCACTTTGGGTCTGTATAAATTGTCTGATTCACCTCTTCAATCCTTACTCCTATTTTCCGGTTAATCAGTGTCCGTTTATTCCGTTTTATGGATTCATTTACAATCTCCTTCAAATTGCATTTTGTCACAAAATAATCCTTATTGGCATAACTGCTTCTTGCATAAAACAATGCCTGTTCTGTGTATTCCTCAATCTCATTGATTTCCTCTTCAATGCTCTTTGTAATTTCATTTTTATTATTCTCTATTATCATTTTGGAAGTTGCAATTGGCAGTTTGATTTCGTGTATCCATAATTCAATATAGTCCTTATACTCTTCCTGAATATACTTATATTCATTTACCTTTTCCAGCATAGATTTGTTTGTTTCCTGCAAAATATCACATAAAATTTCTTCTTCCAGCATATTTGCGGTTTTCATCATTTCCACGATCAGATATTTCTCCTCTAACCGTTCCAGCTTTCCCAATGTATCTGCATAAAAATTCTTTTTTGTCTGGTATTCCCAAAAAGCTCCAATCAAAAATGCCGCAAATACGACCAACACAATGTAAACGTGCAGAAACAGACTAATCTGATACAAGAGAAGAAAAATCTCTATTGTCGCCAATCCCGCTGCTAATAACAAAATTGTTTTCCATCGGTCATACAGATAGTTTGTAAATCTCATAATTTCATACCATATTCAATCTTCTTAATTTGATTCCTTTCCAATAATTTGATTACAAAGCAATTTTATCGAATTTTCAGCTTTCTTATCATTTCTCATCAACATGAAGCAACGAAATCCCAAGACCATCATACCTGCAAAATATAACCCTGCCCACGTCTTGTTTCTATAATATTTTTTAACCCAATTTCTTCAAACTTTTTACGGATACGCGTCATATTAACAGTTAAGGTATTGTCATCAATAAAGGCTTCGCTATCCCACAGATCATTCATAATGTCCTCTCTGGATACAATTTTCCCCTTGCTTCGGACAAGACACTTTATAATTTTTAACTCATTTCCGGTAAGTTCCGCTATATCATTCCCCTTTTCAATCCTGCTCTTGGAAACATTTAAGACAAACATCCCACAATTTATTTTTTCCTGTGATGCCGCGTTATTTGTCCGTTTTAAGATTGCCACAATCTTTGCCAGCAGTATCTGGATATTAAAGGGCTTTGTCACATAATGGTCTGCTCCATAGTGCATGGACAAAAGTTCATCCATTTCATTATCCCTGCTTGTGATCATGATTACCGGTACATCCGACACCTTGCGCAGCTCCTTTAAAATAAACTCTCCATCCGCATTTGGAAGATTAATATCCAGTAAAATTAAATCCGCATCGGCTTCCAGAATATCCAAAAGCGTGTTGTCATACCTCCCAAGTCCCACTGCCTCATATCCATTTCTGCCTAAAAAAACTTCCAATTCATGCCGCAGTTTTTCATCATCTTCTGCAATCAGTATTTTCTGCATAAGCACCTCCGTTTATTATGAAACAAAACTTCTCTATTACTATACAATTCTATTATATAAAATCCTTTTAACATATGTTAAAACATACGTATCTCTTTATCAAGAGCAAATGAGTAGAGATATGTTTCCGAAACCGTAAGCCCCGTCAGTTGTTCTAATGTATCTTTGTAATAAAGAAGCTGCGTTTTGTAACGCTCTACCAGCAGTTCTTCCTGCCCCTCCCTGATATGGTCTGTCTTATAATCTAATAGAATCAATTTGTCTCCCTCCCGAAAATACGCATCAATAATTCCCTGTACAACAATTGGCATATCTGAACTTTCCTGACTCACCTTCCCTGTAAGCCTCTCAGCCGGAACTCCGATTACAAACTGCTTTTCTTTATACAGATTTCCCTTTTGGGCCGCCTCTCTCATCCGCTTTCCAATACCTGACTGAACAAATGCAAATATCTTATCATCTGTAATAAATGTCTCTGTCTCCTGAGGGACCCGTCCTTCTTTACGCATAGCCTCTAATGCCTGACACACCTGTTCCCTGCTCTCTACTTCTACATGATCCAGTAATTCCATTGTCTTATGCATCCATGTACCTTTCCCGGCTGCATCCATCGGTTTATCTCCTGCAAGGAAATGAGGGAGTGGTGCCGTATAATCCTGTTGCAGAATGGAGGTTCGTTTTATCACATCAGACGGCTCATAATCCGTCTCATAAATTCTTTTAATTTCCGTAACCGATAGTTTCGATTTTTGATGAGTAAATAATTCTTCCGGATATCCCCATGAAAGCCTTTTTTCTATCTCTTCCATTTTCAATGCCGGTGTTGCTTTCAGTTCTTCTATCCTTCCATGCTTATCAACCTGCCTGTACAGATTAGACTGCACATGATGAACTGCCATACTTCTAAAATCATATACATCTGCCTGGAAATGAATGTCCGGATATTTCAGTGTAACAGACAAGTCATACTCCGCTGAAATGATATTTTCTCCCTTTTTATCCATTCTCTTTCTTACCTTTTTCATCACATCATGAAATACACTGTTGCGGATAAAAGAAACAGTAATCAGATCCAGATAGTTTCTGGCAGTGTGAACAATGCTGTAAGAAAGCTTTATCGCATTCCGCCTGCTTACCGTTTCATACTTTTTAACCAGTGCTGGAACATCTGCTGTAACACCTGTCATAATCAATTTTTCCTTAGCTCTGGTCAGTCCAACATAAAAAATTCTCAACTCCTCAGCAATACTTTCCGTTACCATCAAAGAAGCAAACGCTTTTCTGACAAAAGTATCATTTCCACATCTTTTTTTGGTATTTACATATTTCGCCCCAATATAATAGTCAGAATGAATGATCAACGGTGTTTTCGTATCCATCAGATTAAAATTCTTACCTGTTCCTGATAAAAAAACAACAGGAAATTCCAGTCCTTTACTCTTATGAATACTCATAATCCGTACCACATCTTCACTACTTTCCGGTACCGGGTCTCCGCCCAGTGTGATTGCCTTTTTCTGAAGCTTATCCACAAATATAAGAAAATCAAAAAGCGTCTGAAAAGTACCATTTTCAAACCGACCAGTTTCACCTAAAAACAAATCCAGATTCCTTATTCTTTGTCTGCCTTCCGGCATTGCCTCTACATAATAATAATATCCTGTATCATAATAGATATCCTCTAAAAGCTGTCTGATTGCCACATAAGACTTTCTCTCCTGCAGCTTTTCTATCAATGCAACAACATCCCTGCATTTCGGGCATAACGTATCTAAAATATAAATTTTATAATCCGCAAGTGCTTCTTCTATGATACGCTGTACCAAATTGATATCACTTTCCCTTAATATTGAGTCAGTTATTGAATTATCATCCTGATGATTCTCTCTGCCAGCTTCCTCGTTATATTCTGACAATATCTTTACAACTTCGTATATATACTTTTTTTTCTTCCTTTCCTTTCCTATTCCCTGCTTGATCAAGGCAAGTATCGACAATTCCTCACTGGTTAATTTTCCAAAATATCCTCTTAAAACTGCTGCTGTTTCCACATCATTATGCGGATTATCTATTACCCTTAAAAGACTTAAAATCATGCGGATTTCTACAGTGTCAAAATATCCGGTTTCATTCTGTACCCTGACCGGTATATCATGACTCATCAAAACCTCCGAAAAAATCTGCTGAAAACTTGCCGGTGCCCGGAATAAAATGACGATATCCCGAAAGCTTACGTCCCGCAGGCGGGTTTTCCCATCTTCATCTGTTTTGTCATCCGTCACCTGCAATGGGGCACTGCCATCTCTCCCCATCAGCTTTTCAATCTTTCCTGCCACCATCGCAGCTTCCAGCTCCATTTTCCCAATATCCTCTAAATTTTCATCCAGATTTTCCTCTTTCTCGCTGCTCATTTCCTCATCACCGGCATTTAAGAAATCAAAATCCTTACTCTCCCCTAACAGCAGCTCCACAGTGTCATCCGGTATGCTGAGAAAATCTTTTCCCGGCACCAAAGCCTCTTCTTCATTATATTCTATGCTCCCAAGATCTTCACCCATAATCTGGTAAAACATATAATTAATCGTCTCTAATACATTAGCACGGCTGCGGAAATTATTTTTAAGCAAAAGTTTACGGCATGGACTTCCTTCCTCTGTATCATAGCTATGGTATTTGTCCATAAACAAATCCGGTCTTGCCATACGGAAACTATAAATGCTCTGTTTCACATCTCCTACCATAAAAATATTATGAATTCCCTGGTCAGCTTTCGAAACACATTTTAAAATCGCTTCCTGTAAATAATTACTATCCTGATATTCATCAATCAAGATTTCCTTAAAATCCTCCGCCATTTCCCTTCCAATCATGCTGGAAACCGGTTCTCCTGCATCATCATATTTTTCACATAATACCTTTAATGCAAAATGCTCCACATCACTGAATTCCAGCAATCCTTTTTCCAGTTTTCTCTGTAAAAAATCCTCCCTGAAGGTATCGGTAACATCTAATAAAGCAGCAAGCATCGGTTCCTGCTTTTGGAACTGCCCAAGTACCATTTCAAAAGGCAGGGTAAAAGCACTAAGCAATGATTGAATCTGTTTTTTATAATCATCTCTCACCCTCTTAATGCAGTCAGCAATATCTTCATCATATTCACCCTTTTTCCCTCTTCCGATATTGGCAAATTTCATCTGTGCCAAATCTGCAAACCGGGAATAAGATTGTGCTGAAATAATGTCTTCCACCAGCATAAGATCCGATAAAAGTGCCTTTTCCATATAAACAGGACCATCTATATCTCCCGCCCATTTTAAAGCCTCTAAGATTTTCCCCTTTATTCCTTCTGCCGTACCATGAATCTCTTTAAAATACTGTTTCACAAAAGGAAGTGCCAAAAAATCTTCCTCCGTCTCTATATGTAAAGAAATCTTCGCCTGTTGTATCCACTCTTCGGGACGTGGATAACTGGAACAGACCTCATAGATTTTCAATATATATTCCTCTACTCTGGTATCTTCTTTATCAGCTGAAAATGCATCCGAAAAATCCACAAATTCTGGTTTTTTATCATATGCTGCTTCTATCACGCTTTCCAGTACTTCTTCCCTTAAAAGTCCTATTTCCCCTGCTTCTCCAATTCGAATCCCAGGGTCAATCCCCAATACATGAAAATGCTCTTTTACCACCTGATAACAAAAACTATCTATAGTCAAAATATTAGCCCTGTTTATATAATTCAGCTGCTTCAGATAATGTTCATTCTCTGGTTCTTCTATCAGCTTTTCTTCTATCGCTTTTGCAATCTTATCCCTCATTTGAGCTGCCGCTGCCTTCGTAAAAGTAACTACTAGAAGTTCGTCAATATCAATAGGATTTTCTTTATCTGATATCATCCGTATAATCCGCTCTACCAGTACCGCAGTCTTGCCGGAACCTGCCGCAGCAGATACCAGTAAATTACAATTCCTGGCATTTATGATCTTTATCTGGTCTGGTGTCCAGTTCATGCATTTTCACCCCCATTCTCTTCCTTTTTCAAGATAATATTCTTTGCCTCATTTTTATCCAGCCGGGAACCAATTCTATATGCATTTCCGCCAAACCCCGCTTCAAAACGGCAGACACTTCTATAGTCACAGTAATTACATGGACAGTTATGCTCCCCTTTTTCCGGGTTCATTTCAATCTGACCATGGATAATTTTTTCTCCAATATCCACCATCTTATCCCGGACAAATTCCGATATCTGCATCAATTCTTCAGTAGTCACCAAAGCACTGTTTCTGGAGTCAAAACTGCCATCCTTCTTATATCTGACTGGTGTAACCAAGCCTGTTTTTTCATCCATTAATTCCAGACTCTTTTCATCCTCATTGACCAGTCCCAAAAGTCTGCTGCTCTCAATTCTTTTCTGTTCTAATTTCTCTTCTTCCGTTTCCTCAATAATCGGGTCATAAATATGATAATAGTACATTCCAGTAGGGATAATCTTCTTATCCGGATACTGCCTTTTTAACAGTTCTATCATTACACTCATATAAACAGTAAGCTGCAACTGCTTTCCTTCATACATTTTTACATAATCTATATCCTTTGCACCCGATTTATAATCAATGACTTTCAGATAAACCGCATCCTGTGTTTCCTTAATATCCACTCTGTCTACAATACCGTTCAATTCCATTTGTATGCCGTCTTCTAATGCCATTGTAATATAGGAAAGTGCATCTTCCGGAGAGAATTTCTTTTCAAAATAAGCCGGTTCCATCCCCCCCTGCTCCATATGTCTGCAAAGATTTGCAATACTTCTGCCTGCTATCCGAATCAATACTTCCAACTGATGACGGTTACGGCTGCTGCTGTCAAATATGGTTTCATTTTCCTCTTTTGCCGCCTGTATCGTAATGGAAGCTGCCTGCTCATCTATCTGTTCTTTCGTCATCTTTTTGGGATTTATCTCCCCATCTTTTACCATTTTAAAGAATCTCTCCATTACTGCATGAAGAATGGTTCCCATATTATTAGACTCTATCCTGTATTCATCTCTTTTTGCTATCTTTAAGCCATATTTTAAAAAGAACTGATAGGCACATCCAGAATAAGTCTCCAGCCGCGAAACACTGTGCAGCATCCGCTCACCATAAAGCTTCCTGGCAATCGCCTGGTCTAACATTCCCACCTGGTTATGATAAAAATATCCCTCTAAAATCCGGTTGGTCATTTCCGGATTATCTCTCTCCATAATATGGTATACAGATGAATCTGCCAGTTCCTCATCTGAAAGATTTTTGGCAAAATAAGAAACCAGTTCTTCTCTTGTAAGAGGCAGCATATTTTCCAGGATATCTTCTGCTTTGTCCACAGTCAGCATTGGAAAGATCTGCATTATCCGATTTACAAAATAAGAAGGACGGAGTTCTGCCCCTTTTTCATCCGCTCTCCGGCAGGTTATCATCAATTTCTCTGATGCCTGGGTAAGCTGCAGATACAAATAGAACTGCTGCAAAAACAGCTCTTCCTTACTATCTGGTGCGAGGGAAATATTCATATCTTTTAGCTGCTTTCTATCCTTATCCGCCAGAATTCCATTACCGGAACCATTTCTTGGCAAAATCCCTTCATTTGCTCCCGCTGCGAATAGGAATCGGATATGATGAAGCCTGGTTCGTTCCATATCTCCTATCACCACTTGATCCAGCGTAGACGGAATGATTCCCAACTGCATATCTGCAATACCAGTCATCAAAATCTCTATAAAATCCTCCCGGTTAATTTCCTCTTCTCCTAAAATATCCATTGTTTTGTCCAGCACTGAAATAAATTTGTCATAGACCTGCCCATACGCTTTTGCCTCTCTGAGTTTCTCTTCTGCCTCCAGCTGAATGCTTCGTGCATTTAACTTTTCTGCCATTTCATTAGTTGACATAAAATTATGCAAAGCATAGATATACTCCTTTGCCATAGCAGATTTTTTTAAAAATACTGGTGCAATCCCTTCTATCTTTTCCATAAACCGTCTTCTTGTTTCATTTACTTCATGAAGTCCTTTTACACCTCCGCGGAAACTTTTTTTCCACCATGAATAGCCTCTCACGCCATATTTCAATGCATAATTCTCTAAATTATAAATCTCCTCCTGGTCAATGTCAAAAAATCCGGTCTTCAAATATGAAAATACACTGTCATAAGAAAAATCCGTAGAAAACAAATCTACTGTCATTTTTGCAATTTCCACAATAGGATTATGTGACAGTGTTTCACTAAAATCAAGAAAATAGGGTATTTCCATCTGCTCCATAATCCTTCTGTAAATCATAGACTGTTCCCTTAAATCCCCGATCAAAACCGCAAAATCACGATAACGAAATCCCTCTTCCATCACATATTTTTTAATGGTTTTTGCAATAAAAAAAATCTCCTCTTTACTGTCCTTTGCCGTGATAACTGCAATCTGCTCTGGTTTGTCATCATATTCCCTAACTGGAAAACGAAAAAGCTGGCGTTCCATATGAAAAAGCGCCTGACAGTTTTCCAAACGGTAATTCCTTGCCATCCCGATATGTGGACAGACTGTAATCTGGTTCTCCTTTGCAAGTTTACATAATCTATCAACCGACTGCTTGCTAAGAGCAAATAATCCCTGTTCACTATAATCATTTTTCCCAAAAATATCTTCATCCATAGTAAATGAAAAGTACAAGTTGCCGCCAAGCTTCATCAATTCACCGATCACATCATACTGTACCGGTGTAAATCCTGTAAATCCATCGAAATATATATCCGCCCCGCGCAACAGATCTGACTCCTTTGCCACCTCTTTTAACAAAGACAAAATCTGCTCGGTCACCATATAGGAGTCCTGCATAGCTTCATCAAATGTTTTTAACAAAATTTTCAAATCCATCAGCTTATGATAAAGGCTCTTTTCCGGTCCAAGATTTGCAATTACTCCTTCTAAAATCTCCTCTGTAATCTGATACTGATAAAATTCAGATAACAGGGACTTCACCTCGTCCACAAACCCCTGCTTGCCAAGCATAGTGCCATAATAAGAAAGCTCCCCTTTATGCTCCCTTAACAGCTTCATAATCAGCATGCTTTTCCCATAATCATCTAAGATATCTCTTGTATGAACATTTCTCTCATCAAAAACCTTAAATGCAAGTCTCGTAAAACTCAGAATGGAAATATCCATTGTCCCCCCATTGGGATGCAGGGAAACCATATCCTGTTCTGCCGACATATTAGACTGCTCCGGAAGCATAAAAATAATAGGAGAATGGTTCTCCTTCAAAGAATCCTGAATCATTTTATCATATATATATCTTGTCTTGCCGGTTCCACTGCCGCCAAGGATAAACTGTACTGCCATCACATTTTTCCTTTCTTAAATTCTTGTTTATCTTAGTAAGGGGGACGCTTTCAACATGAGGGGGTGGTAGAGTCCGCTGTGGGGAAATACCCTGCTGTTCTCGTCCGTCCCCGCTTTCGCTCCTTCGCACGCATAGCGGTACTAAACTCTTGTATGTCTGTGACATCCAATCGTTAAGTACCGATGGGTGCGAAAGTCCTACCGAGAAACAGCAGAGTATTTCCCCACAGCTTATACTCTTCAAAGGCTCATGTTGAAAGCTGTTTCTTGACAGAATCAACACAAGAATTTATACGCCTCCGGCGGGGCAGGGGATATTTGTTCCAAGTGACAGGCAATCTCTTATCATATATTGCCTTCTTATCGGATGGTAATAAATAATATTTAAAGTCCAATAACTAACCGGTCACATAGTACCAGCGTGCCGCCCGCAGGGCAGAAATTCTTGTTCATTCTACCAGGAAACAGCTTCCATGGCGACTTTATTGTATCAGTGAACAGCAGGAATCTATGGATATAGGGTTCTTAAGAAAGACCTTGTGGAAACGTCGGTACTTAGAGGGTAGCCTGCTTGCAGGATAGCCTCTTATGTACCGTTACGTTGGAATATTGAGTGCAAACGCGTCTTTCGTAGAACCCTATATCCATAGATTCCTGCGTCCGCCACCAACTCGCCATGAAAGCGTCCCCCTTGCTAAGATAAACAGGAATTTTATTAAACAATAGTATACCATATAAGGGGATATAATGTTACAAAAGTTTGAATTTTGGGTTCTAATTTCAGGTTTCATTTCATATCCTTATAGTAACAATCATCGGGAGGAATTTTATGGGCACACAGACAAAAATTGTCGTAATCAAAGCGAAAGAAATCATTTATACCGGAATCTTTCTTGTCCTTGGGATTTTATTAATTGTACTACTTATTAATATGTTTGGAAAAGGAAAAGAAAAGAAAACAGAAACTACCAGCAAATATATCCCCGGCGTATATTCCTCAACCATCACACTTGGAGAAAATACATTAAATGTTGCTGTAGCAGTAGACGAAGATACCGTCAGCGGTGTCAACATCGAAAATCTGGATGAAACGGTTACCACTATGTATCCGCTGTTAGAGCCTGCTTTAAATGAAATTAACAACCAGATTTCTGTTGTTGATAGTGTAGATGATATTACCTATTCAAAAGAAAACCAGTATACATACATTATATTAAATCAGGCCATTAAAAATGCACTGGAGCAGGCACAATCCAAAGAATAAATTTTGTTCTTACAAACCATCAAAATTGTGTTTTTGAATTTCTCACTTCCACAGAAGGTAAAAAGGAGTTGTTTCACTAAATTAACTTTAGTGTGACAACTCCTTTCTCCATCCTAGACCATATAAAATTTTGCCGCAAACTGACTCATCTCAACTATTCAAAAAATATTTTAATCTCTCTTTGCTGTAATGTTTCCTTTTTCCTTATAAATGGAATGTGCCGGAACAACACCTCTCACCATACTTAAGGGATATATATTAGAATCCTCACAGATTACGGAACCGGGATTTAACACGGAATTACATCCAATCTCCACATGATCTCCAAGCATTGCGCCAAATTTTTTCAACCCTGTGTCTATATCAAAATCCCTGCCTTTTACATGTACGATCGTCTTGTCTGCTTTCACATTGGAAGTAATGGAACCTGCACCCATATGGGAATAAAAACCCAATATGGAATCTCCAACATAATTATAATGCGGTACCTGTACATGATTGAATAAAATCACGTTCTTTAATTCTGTAGAATTACCAACCACACAGTCATTGCCGACTAATGCATTTCCCCGGATAAATGCCCCAGGACGGACCTCCGTGCGTTCCCCGATAATACAAGGTCCTGCAATATAATTGTTGGGATATATCTTCGCTGATCTGGCAATCCATATATTCCCTTCCCGCTCCTCATAAATGTCAGCTGGAAGTGTCTTTCCAAGTTCCCTGATAAAATCACCAATTTGGGGAAGTGCCTCCCATGGATAATCCAGCTTTTCTAACAGTGGTTTTGCCAGGGTTTCCTCCAATGTATATAGATTCTTGATTGTTACCTGTTCATTCATATTATTTCTGCCTCTACACTGAACCGCCTGCTCTCCACAAGTAACGAGGGTTGTGAATCCAGGCAATCCTCATTCCTTTCTCTTCATAATATATTTTATTATACTGCATTTTATCAAAATGTACTACCCTTTAATCCCTCTTTTCTCTGCCATACAAAAGATTTCCTTTCCAATCCCATTTTTACACCTATTGGTTACTACTTCGCTGCTATCTTCTTCAAGCCTATACAATTCAAGTCCCTCTTCATCTGTATTGCTCACAAATCCACTGTCAGTATTGCCATATTTGCTCTATGGTATGTTACCCGTGCCCAGCTTTCGGTCTTACCAAATATCCCTGCAATCTTTGCAAAAGATAATTGTCCAAATACCCTCAGGGAAAACACCTCTTTATAAGGCTCTTTCATCTCATGAAGAACCTTATATACCTGCATCGCTGTATCTTCATTTACAATTTTCTCTTCAATCGAGCTTCCCTGTCCCTGTAGTTCTTCTTCTATTGGAACTAGCCTTTTTGTTTCCTTAATCGGTCAAACCAGATATTTTTTGCAATCGCACATAACCATGTATATACAGAAATTTTACCCTAAAAGTCTTTCCCTGCCTGTATTCTTTTAAAAAAGTATCTTGTGTAATATCCTGCGCTTCTGCCTCATTCCTGCACAAAGAAAGAATATATCGAAATACAGCTTCATATTCTGCTTCAAAAAATATATCTTTATTTTTAAATGATTCCCTCCGCTTTGACAGCACTTCATCTCCTCCTTTCATTAAGCATATCATAAGGATGAAAATCTATCTTTTCATCCTTATATTGGTTAGATGTCCTAATTTGCAAAACGTTACAGTTATTTTACACAAAAAAGACCAGTGCACAAATCCTTATTGTGCACCAGTCCATAAATTTATATTATCAATTTCCTTCTCCAATTATTCGTCTGCCAAATACCATGCAGTACATTTGCTAAGTTCACTACCTCAGTTTACTGTCCTTTTACATAATGATTTCCCTGCATACTGCCTTCACTATACTCACACTTGAATAAATAATCCGAACTTCCCTTTACCATCGCAAAGACAGCTTTTCCATCTTTAAAAGTATTCCCTGCGTAAAACTCATTAATATCCGGTTCCTTTGAAATATCCCATACAGTGGACAAACCAATGTAACCAGCGATTGCTCCGGCATCCTCCAAATTGCAAAGCTGCAGATGTACGTCAACATTAGTTATACCATAGTCTGCCTGAGGAAAATCAGCTGGGAAATAGGTTTCATAAGTAACCACTCTGTATTCCAGATCATCTTTATCCAAATCCGATATCACTACTGCATGCCCTGCCGAATTATAATCATCTACAATTTTTTGCGCTTCTGCACCGGTAATCACGCCCGTAATCCGAAAATACATTGTATGATCCTTACTGTCCTGAGCTGAATAACTCTGAGACTCTACCCATTCCCCAAACTGTGCCGGTTTCTCTAAGGATGCTTCTACCGGTGTAACATCTGATGAACCAGTATCCGTATTTTCCACTGGTGTTTCCTGAACACTGCTGCCAGCTTCCGTATTTTCTACTGGTGTTTCCTCCCCACTAACACTGTTATCTGCATTTGCCTCTGTCTGTGGTTCCTCTGAGATTCCTCCTTCCTGTGTAATCTGTTCTGTAATTCCCCCGCCCATCTGTTCTGTTGAATCCACATATACAAACTTCCCACAGCCTGTAACCAGTAAACTCCCCATAACAAGCGCCAGCATAAATACACCTGTTCTTTTTCTCATTTTCATATTCCCCTTTCCTGTATTATGAATATTTCTTAGTATAACACATACAATTTTTACCTTTTAAATGAACTGACATGCTGCAGATTCTTGACATTTTATTTTTGCATGAATAAAATAGAAACCATATATAGGTATCAGCCTTAAGATAATAAGACAGTAAAACAGCATATGGAGATTACAAATATGTCAATACCAATCCATGACGGTCGCACCAATGACCTCTATCAAACTTTAGCAAAATGTGAAGACTTAAATGATATGCAGCTCTTTTTAGACCGGCATAGTGAATATTTTACAGACTGGAAAGCATTCATCAATTACCTGCTTGATTCCGGTGGATATTCTTATACCCAGTTTGCCCGCCTTTGCGGCATCAGCCGGAATACCATCATTTCCTGGTGTGAGGATGGAAAAATTCCAAGAAGCCGCGAACAATTTGTGCGCATCGGATTTGCAGTAAATATGACCCTTAACGATATAAATGATTTTTTACAACGATATGGAAAATACCCGAAGCTGAATGCCAAAAATATAGAAGATGCCGTTACTATTTTTTCACTTCACAGCCATTTTAACTATGATCAATGTCTTGAACTAAAAAAACATTTTCTCTCTATATTGGAACATATACTGAATGAAAGAAAACATAGCAAAGAATACACATATTTTTCAACGAATCAGATCGAATCGGAGCTTCTTACTCTGAAAAGCCTGATAGATTTTGAAACATTTGTAGACAAAAATGCAAAAGCATTTGCTAACTGCTATGTGAATTTATCTGACTTTATAGACAGCTACATTTCACTAAACACCCAGCATACCAGTGAGTCTTCCGGTACATTAAATGGGTTTCTCCGAGAAACCATTGACAATCCCCGTCTAATTGCCGGATTCAATACAATGGTCAGCAAGCTTAAGTGCCATGGAACCATCCCTTCACGGATTCATCTGATTGCTCTGGGCATTCATCTTAGAATGACTGCGGAGGATATCAATACCATGCTTGATTTTGCCGGCATGGAACCTCTTTGTGCCAAAGACAAGCTGGAAAGTATCATTTTATTTGCAGCAGAATATGCCGTCATACAGAATCCGGAAATTGAATTTTCCAATGCATTTTTACTAAAGCAGTATACAAAAAATGTAAAACTAAAAGAAAAATGCGATTCTGTCATAAACAGGCTTGCAATCACAGATTACAAATCTGATAGCGATACAGATTTATTTGAATATATAACACAAACACTTTTTAATATAGATTCTGATATTACAGATGATCTGCTCTACCTGCTCGGAAAAAAAACAAAAGAAATACCAAAGCAGTCATAAAACAGAAATACAAATTTTATTTTGCAATTGAGGTTATGATTATGTTTTCTTCAAAAAATGAACAGTTTCTCCATTCCATGGAGCCTCTCTTTGGAAGCTGGTATTTAGAAGATACCATCGGAGAAGGCAGTTCCGGAACCGTATATAAAATAACAGATAAAAAAGAAAGTTACTGCGCCCTTAAAGTAATACCGGTAACTTTGGATGACGGAATCAATCCCCTTTCTTTCGAAAAACAGGATTCTCTCTCAAAAGAAGCATATCTGGACGAAATAACCAACGATATCCTTTCCGAGGTTAAAGTTATGCAGACTCTGGAAAGACATGAAGGAATCATAAAATATCAGGAATATGATATCTTAGAAATGCCGGATTCCTATGTACGGTTTATTTTGATTAAGATGGAATTATTAAATCCTCTTAATAAAATTCTCCGCATGCGGGAATCTGAATTTTCGAATCAGGATACAGCACGTATCGGAATTGAATTATTGACGTCTCTTTCTGAATGCAGGAGCTATAACATCATCCACCGCGATATCAAGCCTTCCAATATTTTTGTCACAAATGATAACCGGTATCTGCTGGGGGATTTTGGAAGTGCCAGGCTTTTGGAAAAGACCATGATGGCATCCCATAAAGGAACCCTCGCCTATATGGCACCTGAAATGGCAGCCGGACAAAGCTTTAATGCCACCGTAGATATTTACTCTCTGGGGCTTGTATTATATCAGCTTCTTAATAACCGCCGTCTGCCTTTTTTAGATTCCTCATTCAAATTTGCGGACATTGAGATATCCATAGAAAAACGGCTTTCCGGAGTTTCTTTTCCATATCCTGAAAACGCAGATCAGGAACTGGGTTTCATTATCTGTAAAATGTGCGCCTATTCCCCTAAGGACCGCTATTCTTCTCCCGAAGAATGTCTGGCGGATTTGGAAAGTTATCTGAAACATGGAAAAATAAAAAGAAAAACAGGAAAGAAATTAAAAGCCGCCATCGGGGGAGCTTTTTTGCTTGCTATACTGTTAACTGGAATCGGTATCTTTTCTTTCAATCGCAATGATGAACCTGTCCCTTGTATCACTTCGGGAAATGTAAACTCCACCGGAGCCATTGCCAGTGACGACGAATGGCTGTATTATAGTCAGGACGTTCCGGGGCAGTTCGGTATCCGCGTTTCAAAACAAGATGGGCAAAAAGAGGTTCTTTGTAATTATATCATGCACTGTATCAACGTTACAAAAGACGCTATCGTATTTGCATCACGGCAAACTCCCGTACAATCTGATGACAAATCGTCCTATACCTATATTACAGGGTTATATAAGGTAAACAAGGACGGCAGTAATTTCACCTGTCTTGATGATTCCACCGTTTATAATCCGATTGTATATGGAAAATATGTCTATTATTTAAGAAAAAACGATGATTCTAATGTTTTATGCCGAATTCCGATAGAAGGCGGTAAAACAGAAACGCTTTCAACCTTTAATAAATTTACCTTTCATTTTTATCTCTATAAAAATGAACTTTATATTTATGACTATGGCGCCAGCCAGCTGGTTACTTTCAACCTTCACACCAAAGAAAAGACTGTGATTATAAATGATGGCATATTATCCAATTTTTGTATAGAGGATGGATTTCTTTATTGCCAGCGTCCCGGTGATACCGGCTTCAGCGATAAATTGTACATTCATCCATTAAACTCGTTTACTCCCTCTGCCATAAATCTTGACAATGCTGAAACGGTAACCTTTCCTCAACAAATATATGAATTTAATGTCAAAAATGGGATTATCTATGCCTCTTCCGACATAATCGTCTCCCAGAGTGGAGATGCATCGGGGGATGGCATATGGCGGATCAACAGGGATGGTAGCGACTTAAAACAAATCTACACCGGTAATGCCTCACAGCTTCAGATTGTCGACCAAACCCTTTATTTTGAGGATGACCTTCAAACATATAAAATGGATTTAGATGGCAGCCATCTCCAGGAATTTAATGATATCACTTTCTTTTATGGTTTGTACTAATATCCTCTCCCAAATTGCTACTGCCCTGTCTGTTTTCCTTTTGCACGTTTTCCCCTAGCCGGTTTTTTATAAAACTGCGCTGTATGGTCAAAGTATGATCTAAGCTGATACTGGTTGTTCAATCCTTTTACTGCATCTGTCCGTTTTTGGATAAAGCCTTCCAGCTTCTTCATATATTCCTCTTCTGTAATGGAACCTTCCGCCACATAGGAAAGACCCTTCTCCCAGCTTGCAGTAAGTTCCGGATTCAGCAATGAACTGATAGAAGAAGCCACCACATCATGTATCATTTCCCCCATCTGGGTAGGTACGATAATCTGGGTCTTCTTATTCAGATCAAGGTATTTATTGTTGACCAGCTTCTTGATAATCTCTGCCCTCGTTGCCGAGGTTCCGATTCCACTTCCCTTAATCTGGGCACGAAGCTCTTCATCTTCAATCAGCTGTCCTGCATTTTCCATGGCAAGTATCAATGTACCTGAACTGTATCGCTTGGGCGGTGAAGTCTCTCCCTCCTTGATATCAAAATCGTTTACCGTAAGCTTCATCCCTTTTTTCAGCTGCATGGCAGCTTCCAGCATATCTTTAGAATATTTTTCCTCCTCTTCCTTCTGCTTTCCAAAAGAATACACGGTAAGCAGAAGATATCCCTGCTCTGCCAGCACTTTGAAATTAGCAAATAATTTTTCACCATTTCGGTTCAACGTCAATGCCAGCTTCTGATAAACCGCCGGTGGATAGAATATACTTAAAAAACGCCTGACGATTACCTCATATACTTTCTTTGCAGTCTCATGCAGACTGCCAAAGGCATTCAGCCCCTGTCCTGTGGGAATAATGGCATAATGGTCTGTAATCTGTTTATCATTAACATATCTTGTCTTTGCGATTCCCTTATAGCTTCCGCTTTGCAGAATATGCTCTGCATATCCTTTCATGGAAGGTATATTCTTAAGTCCCGAAATATTTTTATAAATTTCTTTACTTACAGCAGTAGAAAGTACTCTGGCATCTGTTCTTGGATAGGTAACCATCTTTTTCTCATACAACTCCTGTACCACCTTTAACGTCTCATCCGGACTGATTTTAAATAATCTGGAACAGTCATTCTGAAGTTCAGCCAGGTTATATAACAGCGGAGGATTTTTACTCTCCTTCTTCTTCTCCACCTTTTCTACAAGTACCAGCGGTTTTCCATCTTCTGAACTGCCCACACCAGCCGTCTTATCATCGGATTTAGCACCATTTCCTATGGAAGCCTGCATATTTTCATAAGAACCATTCAGTTCTTCAATTAGATTTTTCGCATCCTTTTCCTCTTTAAATCCATTTTCTTTATAAAGCAAAGGAGAATTAAAATATTTTGTCCCTTCCACCGCTTTCCATTCTGCTTCAAAGGTTCCGTCAGCAAGAACTGCATTTCCAATCACTCTGTAAAATGGAGTCTTGACAAACTGACGGATTTCCCTCTCCCTTTTTACGATCATTCCAAGGACACAGGTCATAACCCTTCCCACAGAAATCACACACTTATCTTTCCCAAGATAATTTTTAACTGTATAACTATATTTTAATGTCAAAATTCTGGAAAAATTAATTCCCATCAAATAATCTTCCTTTGCCCGGAGATATGCCGAAGCGGAAAGATTATCATATTCATGGATATCCTTTGCCTCCTTGATTCCCCGAAGAATCTCTTCTTCTGTCTGGGAATCAATCCATACTCTTCGTTTTGCTTTGGAATCCGGCACCTTGGCCATCTGATCTACCAGACGGTAAATATATTCTCCTTCTCGCCCGGAATCCGTGCACACATAAATACATTCCACATCTTCCCGGTTCAAAAGCCCTTTTACGATATTAAACTGCTTGGAAACACCATCTATCACCTGATACTTAAATGTCTCCGGCAAAAAAGGAAGCGTCTCTATACTCCACTTTTTAAGTGCCGAATCATATTCCTCCGGATAACTCATCGTGACAAGATGTCCCACACACCATGTCACAATAGAATCTTCTGATTCAATATAACCATCCTTACTTCCGCCGTTTATTTTTAATGCCTTTGCAAACTCCCTTGCAACGCTGGGTTTTTCTGCTATGTATAAATTCTTCAAATAAAATACCTTTCTTTCTTCATGATATATGTCCTGCTTTCTGCATATTTATTGTAACTGCAAACCCGTATTTTGTAAATAGCCGTCATATTCTACAATTTTTCTAACTCAAACTTCGCACTTGAATAAGTGCCTATGCGCCTTGAAAATTCAATAAAT
>CAJUFL010000003.1 GCA_910585605.1 uncultured Lachnospiraceae bacterium
TTAGCTGGCAGAACCTCTCATTTTATTTTGTACTAAATCTTGACACAGGACCAAATAATTATTCCGTAAAAACTCATTTTGATCTACAATTGAGTAGCAATAAAATATCACTTCCAAAATAAACATTATGATATATAATATCACAAGCACCAAAAAAACTATTTTTTAGTAAATATTCATCTGTATAATATGGTTTTTAAAAAAATATATTAGTACTAACACAAGCCAAAACCATATCGGTCCCCACATAAGCAACTTAAAGAATAGCCATATAAGTTTACTATCACCCAAAATACTACCATTAAAAGTAAATGTTGGTAACAACGAAAAAATTATTGTCATAAAGATAATTCCTGTTTTTTTAATTTATGAGACAGCTTTTTATATATTCTCTTAACGATTGGAATAAAAATCAACATTATAATATACGCTAAAGAATACCGATAATATCTTCCTAAAATTGAGAAGAACCCTTTTATTATATAATGAAAAGTTAATGGTTCATTCGTGAGTAAAAAATATACTAAATTTAACGTCAATTAGTAAAAGAGTGTTTCTAACTAGATATTCAAAACTCTACTACTTTTATAACTCTTTTCACACAAAAACCATGTTCCTAATAAAACAAACACATTTGTTCCAAATTTCCCCCACACTTCATAAATAAAGAATAAATAACATTTCCATTAAATTCAGGATATTGGATTACACCTCCCAAACTTGCAATATGATTAAATGTTATCATAAACATTGCTACAATCCGTAACATTTCATAGTTGCTTTCCCGTTTGTAATTTCCAATTCTCCAGCATTGTTCATCAAAGCTTCCCCATATAAAATACAAAAACTATTGATAAATCATAGGAACACATTCATATTGGATTAAATCATTCCCTCACCTTTAACACTTAGCCAAAATCTCAATCCAAATATCGACTCGGTGTCAGAAAAACAAGTTCTATTTGTTCTCTTAATTTTGATATATTCTCTCTAATCACTTCATTCTTGTGTATTTTCGTTATAATGTTACTTCCTAAAGATAGCCCCTGTTCAAAATAGTTGTCATCCGGATTGGCACTAAACCCATCAAAACCTGCAATTGTAATTTTCTTAATCCCAATCGCAGTTAATAAATTTATCAACATCAATGTCGGATCATCCGAAATCCGATTGTCACTATTAAGATATGATGCATAATTTACACAAATATTTTCAGCCAAATTGCACTTCAAGTTAGAAGTGACTATCAAATTTTTTACATTGTCTGGCTTTCCACTTGGCAGCCGTTTTTCGTTAACAACAAAAAGAAATTCATAGCAAAAAGTCTCTCTCATATGATTAATTCCAAATATAACAGGGCTCTTTTCCTCTACAAATTGCTTAATAACGTTTTCCCTATTTTTTAAAGACTGTCCCGGAGCTAAAACAAGAACTTCCTTCTTTCCAATTGCATTCTTAATTACCTCCAGTGCCTCATGGTCATCTACATAATTTTCCTGATACCTTGTATAATAATTGCTCGCTTTTTCTGGTGAAAAAGAAGTTTTGTCATCTTCTGTAATCATCGACAACAATTCATGCATGGAACGCACTGACAAAGTATTCTTCTCTGCAAAATAGCTAGCATAATTAGGATGGCAGTTATGAATCGATGACAAATAAAATGGCAGTGAATACCCCCAGAAACACTTTGCAAAAATCGGTTTCAGGCATTCGTCAAACACCTCCAAAATTGGTTCAATATTATAATTTTTATGAAAATTCTGGTTCAGATATTTTGCAAATAGCTCTATATTCAAGTTGCCTGCACCACGTCCCATTCCAAATACACTGGCATCAATAATAAGACCATGAGACAAATTCTGCTCCACCATATATTTTGAGTTACTGTATGCTTGCTGAAGATTATTATGAGAATGATAACCTAAATCAATTTTTTGATTCAAGTTGTTATCGGTGAGGAACAACAACCTTTGAAAATCTTTTAATTCCATAACACCAAAACTGTCTACAATATAAAATGCTTCTGGTTCAAGTATATTTATCTTTTTAATCATCTGCACAAATTCTTCATCTGTATAGTTCAGTGCTCCCATCGGCTGTATAATACAGCAATAACCTTTTCTTTTAAGATTTTCACAATAAATGAGTACATCATCTAAATCCTTTTTATGAAATGCAACTCTGATAATAGGATCATCTGAATCAGCATTGCTAAACATTTCTATTGGATATTCCCCAAAATTAACCATTACAGCATATTTCTGATAAGTACTCTTATTTGCTACATAGGCTCTACGCACATCTTCAATACTATTAAATCTTGCTGTATCCTCGTCACCAGAATTTCTCGTACTTAAATAACCACACTCAATAACATCAATACCGGCACGAGCAACCTTGCTAACAACTTTGTGGATTACTTTTTTCCCAAAAGCCCAATTATTTATATACCCTCCATCTCGAAGAGTACAATCAAGCAATTTAATATTCTGCATTTCTTTTCCTCCCAAAGCAATTTCATAATATTTTAATTTATCTTCGCTCTTTTCCCAATATTGCTGGTACAAAAATACTTAACACTTTCACAGCTATACACGAAAGTGTTAGACATACAATAGAATTCCCTAATGCAATCAATATATGATTATAATTCATTCCCATTTTTGTAATTATAGTCCGCCCAAATTCTATAAATGGCTTGTGCACAATAAAAACCCCCAGTGTGTTTTGACCAATATAATATATATGTTTTTTATCAAAATACAATCTGCTAATTATTATAGCAAACAATATCACAATTAGACTTCCCGTTAATGCATTTAGCAGAAAAACCACCAGATTTCCATAAATTGCATTTGCCATAAGTACATATCCTACAGACGTTGTACTATACTGAATACCTATACAAAACACAATCAACGATATACCCAATAAAACACCAGTATATAACAATTTTTCTCTCTCTAAAACGTCTGTTAGTGGACGTATCAGATGACCGAATAACATAAAAGCTGCCGCCATAAAAGCAATATCTATTCCCCAAATATCTCCATACTTTACCCAATGTGGCAACATATATCCGACAATCACAAAACAAACACCAACTATAGCAGTCAGCAATTGTATGTTCTTCCTCACATTCATGGAAAAATTCACAAATCCTTCCACTATCACACTTGCTAGAAAAAATACAGGTATAAACCATAGTGAGGTCAAAGAATTCGCAGCTATAAGAGTTTCCCTTGTTCCATATGTAATAAACATCAAATTTTTAAATGAAAACTCTGCATAAATACATCCCCAAATCATATATGGTATTAATAGCTTGAAAAATTTTTTTTGTAGAGACGGAATCCATGTAGGTTTAATTCCATCATTCTCTTCTCTATAAATAACCATACCGGAGAGAAGAAAGAAAACAGGCATATGAAACGAATACAAGACATTCTTGCATATTGTATCCGAATCAACTGTATGACCAATTAAAACTAAAAATATTGCAATTGCTTTTGCGATATCTATATATTCAATTCTTCTTTTTTCTAACGCACTCACAACTTTTTCCATACTAGTATCCTCAAATTATTAATCCCCTAATTTTCTTCCTTCTTCTATTTTTTTTCATTCTTTGTAGCAGACTGTTCTTTCAGTTGCTGTCGAATCTGTGTCGTTGAAATACCTTTTGTATAAGGTATATATACCACATCACACCCGACAGACTTCAATTCTGCTTCAATCTTGTCCCATACTTCCGTACCTTTCCAATCATCCCCGATAAAAGCAACATCAAAATGATATTTTTTCCATGCTTCCATTTTACTGCGTGTCTCATTTTTGACAACTTCATCAACATATCGAATTGCACCGACAATATCTGCTCTATCCTCATAAGGAATTACTGTAGCCCGATTTTTGCAATGTATAACCCATTCGTCAGAATGAACTCCTACAATCAAATATTCACAGTATTTCTTAGCCTCACGAAACAAATTTAAATGTCCAACATGAAATAAATCATATGTGCCTACTGTAAATCCCACCTTGTATTTTTTCATATTTGTTCTCCATTCTATTATTATATTCCCAATTTAATTATCTACATGGCATTATTACTATTCATTTATTAATAACACATTCTCCGTATATCAATAAAGCAAAAGTCCGAAGCATACCTGAAATTCTCATTCTTATTGTCGAGGCAAATATTCCAATCTTTCTTCATGATATCCTGAAGATATTCTCATCATCTTTCCTAAATTTTCAATAACTGCCATTTATCATTCTTTTGAAAATGTCATCATCGAATCCACCAATCTCTTTATCATATCCTGCATATCAAACACTGGCTTCCAGCCTAAACTCATCAGTTTATTTGAATTTAAAACATTCCGCATTACAGTATTATATCCTAACTCTGCTACATCTTCTTTCAAATCAAACTTCAAAGAAATATTATTCTCTGGAAATCTCTCAATAAACTTCTCTGCTAAGTCTTTTATGGAAATTTCCGTATCCATATTGGCAACGTTATACGCAGTTCCTGGCTCACCTTTCGCTAATAATATTAAAATGGCTGTTGCTGCATCTTCTGCGTCACAATAATTTCTAACCGTCTCACCTGTAGATTTTAAAATGATATCTTTTTTCTCAATAATACTTCTTGCAAACTGTGCAAACACTCTATTATCTGTATATGCTACTCCATATCCAAATGTGGCAGTCAGTCTTGCAATATATGTTGATATACCAAATTGCTTAGTATAAGATGCACATATACATTCACACATACGCTTGCTTTCCGAATAACTACTACGAACATTAGTCGGATCAATATACCCTCCATCCGTCTCATAAATATCTTTTGATGAAAGTCCACTATTACCATACACTTCAAGAGAAGAAAGATAAACTACTCCCTTACAGTTTTTCTCTACCGCTATATCCAAAACATTTTTCGTCCCATCAAGTGCTGTAGAAATAGTTCTCATTGGATAATCAATATGCTGCTTACTTCCCCCTGTCACCCCTGCGGTATGTATAATATAATCTACATTTCCTTCAACCTTCAATTCATTCACATCACTGATTATCACTTCAAAGTCTGGTCTGTCACTATATTTTCTAAACAGTCTGTCCGCTTTCACTTCATTTCTTACATGTGCAATCAAATGAATGTTTGCATTTAACTCATCATTCATTGCCAATAATATAGCAATCAAATTTTGGCCTATCATTCCAGTTGCACCAGTTATTAGTACCGTAGTTTGTGTAAACGTTTCTAACAATGGTTCTAATGCCTGAATTGTTTTTTCATTTACTATCATATAAGTATCTCCCTACCCTAATTCAATCTAAATACTCTATCCGTTTTATTCGTCAATTTTTTTAAACCAACCGCCATTATCAATGTTATTATGAAGCAAGCACTAAAATACACACGTTTATCTGCTATATGCTCTTGCAACATAATCATTGGTATCCTTTGAAGGATATAAATTTCAAATGTGTATGTGCCTAAAAGCATCAATGCCCTGTTATTCAGTTTCAATTTCATTGTCAGCAACAAAATCACTGCCATAAAGCCACAGGATAACATCCAATATAAAATAGTTTTCCCGTGCACCGCTTTTGTCTCAACATAATATAAAATTGCAGTCATCATCACAAATCCCACAAAAAGACTCCAATAATGCTTTTTGCTTTTTTGAACAAAACTCTTTAATTTTAGTTCATGCTGTGCATACAGCATTCCCATCGGATATGAAAAAACCGTGTTATACCAAAAAAACCCCTTCACATTTCGTAATACTATGTAATATCCCATACACATTAATATGAGCAGAAAAACTCCTTTATCTGGTCTTTCCGCACATATAGAATATGCTATATATGTGGAGATATAAAGAAATAGTACAGTAAATATATACCAATTACTATTACCTATTGAGGTCCAACCAGAAAAAGCCAATATATTTTTTACAAAATCATAATTCTGATGCATTATCGTGTTTACCACGATAAACAGAGCTACTACAATAGCGAAATGATACCAAACCTTGAATATTCGCTTAAGAGGAAATCCTCTTACATAATCTATTCCCTTTTTCTGTATGGACACTCGAATGCCATATCCAGAATAAAACAAAAATGTCACTACAATAAGCTGACCTAATCTGACATCTACATAATTAAAAATTGCATCAGCCTCATCATATGTAATGTATTGTGAAAAATGTCTTAAAAATACAAACAAAACAAAAATTCCATTTATTGCAGTTGTCTGTGCTTTATCCAAATAGTCATTATTTATACCCCCATCGGGTATATATTTAGCCTTGTACAAAACTGCGAAAGCAATCATTAACAAAATAATATCCAATTACTTTTCCTCCCTATCATGCTCTCTTCTTAATAACCCCTTTACTATGTTCCATATATATTGAAATGAATCCAATTTAAATAAAATCGATCCAGCTATATAAATTACAATTCCTGAAAACACTTGAATTAACAATGTAGAAATGTCATTCCATCCAAGCAACGAAATCGGATAAATCAAAGCTAACATAAAACTAGCAAGTCCAATATAAGGCCAAATATCCTTTAACTGTTCTAAATAGCTATAATTCAACAATTTTTTATTGGGAAATGAATTCAGTATCTGCGCAACAAACGTATACACTAGCAAACTAACAGCTATTGCGAACACCCCATGCTTCATAACAAAAGATAATATTAACAATCCAATTGATTTTTTAATAATTTCTAATCTAAGAAACAAATCACTTCGCCCCATTGCCTTTATTGCATTCAGATTAGCCGTCTGAACTGGTTGAAATGCAAAAACCAAACAAAATATCTGAAGATATGGAACTGATTCTATCCATTTCTCCGTAAGCAATAATCTTGTCAACGGTTCCGCAACTACAACTAATCCAAGCATCAAGGGCCACATAATATAACTGCTGGTCTTAATCGCACGTCGTGTCATCATTTTCACCCGTTCAACATTATTCTGTTCTTCTGAAAGGGCTGGAAGTAAAACACTGTCTATAGAAGCATTAATATTTGTCACCACAAGATTCGGAATTTGCCTGCCCCTGTTGTAATATGCTAAGTCTGCTGATGAATATACCCTGCCAATAATAAGCTGCCGTACGTTATTATATGTAGTATCAACTATCGCTGATACCAAAAGCTTCCATCCAAATGAAAACAGGCTTTTCAGGCGCTCTAATGAAAAAGCTTTGATCGGTCTCCATTTTACTGTAATCCATAAAATAACCATATCAATAAGTGCATTCATAATCTGCTGTGCAACCAATGCCCATACTCCCCAACCTGCATAGGCCATCACAATACCGATAACAGCAGCAGCAAAGGTTCCTCCCAATGTCGAAAAGAAAAACTTTTTAAAAAGCATATGTTTTGATACATATGCTTGTTGCACATTTTTTAACGAAGAAATAATGATTGTAACACTCAATACCCGTAACACAGATGTCAACTCCGGTGTTTTGTAAAACCGGGCAATAAATGGCGAAGCAACAAATAATATTGTATAAATTGCTGTACATATTAGAATATTAAAATAGAAAACACTAGAAAAATCCAAATCATCTGCATCTTTTTTCTGAATTAATGCATTTCCCATTCCACTATCAATAAATACCTGACTGATTGTAATAAAAACAGTAACCATTGCAATCAATCCGTAATCCCTCGGTGCAAGTAACCTGGCAAGGATAACAGCTACTATAAATTCCACACCTTTTGCACCACATCTTTCCGCAAATCTCCATATTAATCCAGAAATTGTTTTCTTTTTCAACTCCTGATTATCATCATTCATTTTCTAAAATTCTCCACAATTTATTTTTGAAAATTCTCAACAATATAAGATAAAATATCTCTTCCAATATGTCCTGCATTAGGAGGCATCAAATAATCAATAACCTGCTCCCTCTTTGAATACATAACATCCTCAGATTGGGATAAAAGACCTTCCAATTCTTTCCAGTTCTTCGCATGATATAATGTGGAATCCATCAATTGTGCATCCGCATTAAACTCTTCTGCTGTATCACAATATATAATCGGTTTACCAGTTACAAAATATTCTATGAGCAGTGATGTAAAATCTGCTACCAGTATGTCAGAATCCCGCAATGTTGGTAAATAATCTTTATCTGTATCTATCCTTATATTATCATGTGAAAGCAATCGTGCTTTTAATTGTTCTACCTCTACTTCCTTCATAATTCCATTTTCAATTATGCTTTCAAACATTAATGGATGTGGTCGAATAATCAATTGTTTTTCCTGATGTTCCTCCATATAGCGAATAAAGTCATCACAATATTTAAAGAAATTACTTTTCTTATTTTCTACACCATCATCCACAATCCATCGTGGCAACCAGGCAATTGTTCTTTGATCCTTTGCATGCGTTTGTTTTCCAAACTCTTTTCGAACTAAAAGATCAAATCTCGGAAATCCACAATACACAAACTGATTGGTTTTGAGCCAATATTGGATCACAAATTTCTTTCTACAATCATCTAACCGTATCCGGCTTGGTACAAATGTCATATAAACCGTCGAAATAAATTTAGTATTAAATGTCGTTTCAAAAAGTGTTCCATCCGTCTGGCTAAACGCATACGGCACATAACACACTTTTGCATATTTACACACTTCTGAGCTTTGGTATTTTTTTGGGTATTGGTTATTATATGGTCTGGAATATATGACATAATCCGGGCTTAATGACTGCAAATCCATCCATGTCATATTTTTTTCATCATAAGAATTTAATGCGTTGATTCCTAACTGATTAAAGAAATCAAAGGCATCATTTTTTCCTTCTTTGTTGATAGAATATTCGCCAACACCATTATCAAACGGTTTTGGTATACATAGCAAAATTGGTTTCATCCCCTGTGAATATGCCTCTTCATATATAGTTCGAACGGAATTCCACACTTCTGGAAATTGAATTATAAATATAATTCTAGGTGCCTGCCTCTTCTTGGTTTTAAAAGCTGAAATTGCTTTTTGCCCTTGATGGTAAGCTTTCATCTCAGTAGTGCTGTGTCGCAAACTATATATACACAACAATGGATTTGGTGTATATTTTTTTAATATTTTTTTCACTTTATACTTATCCATTATGTATTCCTTTCTACCAGACAAAACAAATCCCTCTCTAATATTACTCTCTCTAACAAAAAAGTTAATCAAAACCATGTTAAATCGGTATTATACTTTGAAATTTCATAGTCTTCAAATGGAAAAAGGAAATCTGCAAGCTGATCTTCTATAAATTTTACCTCATCATCATGCCCAGGTATTTTCTTATACAATTGAACTGTTTTCATAGATATTTCTGGATTAAAATATTTTTTCGGATATAAATGTTCCCTTTTCTCCAAATTCAAAAAATCTAGTATTTTTAACCTTGAGTCATCATAATTAAAAATCATATCCTCCAGCCGTATAAACATTACATCTTTCTTTAAATTCAAATCATTCTGATTTAAACGTTGCCTTTTATAATACTGTACAAAAGCAACCGGATCTCTTCTTGGCATAAATGTACCATCAAGAGGCCATTGATAAGATGCCGCAAGATATAGGTCTCTGGGATCTCTGTCTATAACAAATGCTATGGGATTTTCAAAAAACGGAAAACTTTGTGTTGGATCATTTCCTTCAAATGGTTGATCTAACACTATTTTTTTCTTAAAGTCGGCTCCCATTTCTCTTAAAATCTCATTTGTATAATCTTTTGTTTTTTTATAAAAATCTTCCGGATTGATGCTTAAATACATAGTCCTCATTGGCCATAATTTAAATAATTTTCCTGTTAAACTTTCAAAATATCGGATAATTATTTTCTTATATGCCAACACTATAATACTCTTTAATAAATTCCCTGTTTCAAAATCTGCATTGTCTATTCCCAGCCAAGTTGCCTGAACTAAAGAATCCACATATTTATTAGAAATTTCAATATATTTTTTAGGATTTTTTAAAGGCTTTTTAACAATGGGGGTATTCGCATACTTAACTGCATATTTGAAACGTTTTATCGCCTGATCACCCGACATCTGCCTAGAAAATTTTGTAACTAGATGATATTCCAAATCCTGTAATCCATCAACCTTAAAAGCATATTGAAATTCTGAACGATCAAATACTTGAGTATCTTTAATTTCTTTCATAAAATCCAGAATTGCACTGGAACCAGTTCCCCCATATCCACATGCACCTATTATCATATCATTCTCCTAAAATAATTCCTTTTATTAATTGTAATACTAAAATACACCATTATTTATTGTGGAATTCATAATAAACACTTAAAGTTCTTGTAAAATACATCAACATTATAATATTGCCTCATAGCTCTTCCATTTACAGATAATTTATTATAGAAAATATTATCCTCTTTTAATCTCAAAATGGAAGAAACTATATTTTCTATTAAATCAGCATCCCTTTTTAATAAAACAGCACAATCCGAATTAATATATTCCGGAATTCCACCAGATATAGTTGTAATAGTGGGGATTCCCATCATACACATTTCCAACATAGTCATTCCAGCCGGTTCTTCCCACATAGAAGGCAAAACCGCAACATCCGCTAATCGGTATACATCAAATACTTTCTCGTAAGAAATATACCCTGTTTGGATAATATCCTCATCACCTTTTATTAATTGTTCTATGTTTTTCTCGTAGGCTGATGTTATGTTTTTAGCATAAAATCCCCCTCCTACGATAACCAATTTCACCTTTGATACTTTTTCCTTTAAAAGTTCAAATGCTTTTATTGTCTCCAATAAGCCCTTTTCCTCACTTATACGACCTGTAAACATAATAATAAAATCTCTGGAATCTATACCATATTGGCATCCCACTTCATCTAATATTTTACTTTTGCCAACTGTTGGAAACCGACTAGTATTTACACAATTTTTTAATATCTTATAGTCAATATTATATAATTCTTTAAAATGCATTCTTATTGATACATTCACAAAATCACTTACACCAACAATTTTTTTTACTGATCCAGCATACTTCTCACATCCATAAAATGATCGAACTTCATTATGTGACCAAAATATAATTTTTTGATTATATAGCGTACGGAACTTTTTGCCTTTTAATAATAAAAAAAGAGACGAATTGCCTATTAAAACAATTTCGTCATATTTATGATTGATTAAATGCCTATAATATTTATAAATAATAAGTAACCGAGAAAAAATATATCTATAGGATATTAAATTTTTTTTATGCATAAATACTTTAAAAAAATAATATGCAATTTTATCAATAAAATCACAAAAAAAACCTTTTTTGAAAAAATGAAATTTGATTTTTTTATAAATTCTACTTTCTTTCGCTGCTTCTTGATGATAACAGCTTAAAACTGATAACTCAAATTCCTCATCATGTTTTTCATATTCTTTTAAAATTATTTCAACTAAATTTTCTACAGCACCACCTTCCACAGCTGGCACAGGAGTAAAACCTGTTGTAACCATTGCCACTTTCATTTAACTCACCGATTTAATCCCTTTTCATAAAAATATATGATCGCACCTAACATTTTTAATTTCAATGGTATTTTTTTATGATTTTTAAATACCGGATAAAAAGCACAAATTTCTTCTGCCACATCCACTTTTATCTGTCTAAATGTATGATCACAAAATATTAACTTAATATAATAGCGAATAGATAAAGATACACACATATCCAACACTAAATTATATACTTTCTCATTTTTATCTGAAACTAAATGATCCTGTATATATTTTTTTGCATAAAATTCTGTCAATCGTTTGGGCGTTAACGAAAATTTACTTATTCCATGACCTTCAACATAATGATATGTACAGCTATTTATAAAAGCCACAATTTTACAGGACCTAAGATATTCTAAAACAAATACCAAATCTTCGCACATCCAAAAATCTGTATTTAGTGATAAATTATTTTCCCTAATTATTTCAGTACAAAAAAGTTTATTCCAAAGAAACCCGCCATAGTCATCATTTTTTAAAATGCGATAAGCAGCATTCTCCCATTCTTCAACATATATATTTCCATCATTGTGCCCACATGTTGCTCTTGACACTGCTAACTGAACTTGATTATTCCTCAGATGCTCATATAAAAGTTGAATATGATTTTTTTCCACCTCATCATCTGCATCTAAAAAACATATATATTTTCCGGAAGCATGTTCTATTCCAACATTTCTAGCATTTGCAGGCCCACCATTATTTATCTCAAAGTAAATAAAATTGTCATTTTCAATTGTTTTACATATCTCCGCTGTATTATCTGTAGAACCATCATTAATTATAATAACTTCTATATTATTGTATGTTTGATTAAAAACGTCAATTAATGTTTTCTCAATTTTTTCAGCTTCATTATAAACTGGTATAATAATAGAAATCTTTTCAAACATTTCAACAATCTCCTTTAATAATACCTGGTAACTGAAAAAATTGATTGATACGGTACTACTTCATGATCACCTGTAACAAAAATATCATATATACAATATCCTATAAATACAATCAAAATTCCCAACTTTAATACTTTTTTCAAACCATCATTTCGGTATAAATTTAAAATATAAGGAATAGATAAAATCTGTGCAAAAGCAAAAATATAATATACTCTCTCAACTAAAGGTAAAATTGTCATTAATATACAAATCAAAGTAGAAATTAATTGAATATTTAAATAAAATCTATATTTTAAATCATGATTATATTTTCTATATACTCCAAAGAAAATAATCAGTATTGCAAAATTAAGTAAAAAAGTTCCTATAGCAAATTTTGTTCCCGTATATAAAAAAGAATTCGCAAAATGCCTTAAATATTTTTTAAAAGGTAACAATTTTTGCACAAGCTTATTTATAAAATCTGTTCCAAAAACAAGCCAAAACAATAATACTCCAGCAGTACATACAAAAAAAGTTAACCGATTGATTTTTATTTTATCAATAAATATAAACAATACACATAGAATCAAAGAATAATGGATAGATGTTGCAACCAATACAAAAAAAATGTATTTAAAATATTCCTTTCCAAATAAATAATGTAAAGCATATAAAACAATCGCCATTCCCACAAACTGTCTTACAACATTTAATGAAATAAAATAATACCTTGTAAATATTAATAAAAACAAGCTAAACAGTATATCATTAGAAAACCTAAATATAACCTTAAAGCAAAAAAAGCAAAATAAAAACGAAGTACAAATGAACACAATCTGTGGATCTTCTGTTATTTGAGATAATAAAAGACATAATCCTTTATATCCAATTTCAAAATTATCATAATTACTATGATGTAATAGACGTATAAATCCATCATAATATGTATGAAAATAATCTGTACCTACCCCATATCTGAAAGCACTGATCAGAAACAATGGCAGAAAACATAATATTTTTAAAAATGTCTGATTACCACTGGATTTTATACTAATTCTTCTGTGTATGGGCGATCCAATATAATCTATCTCCTTTGATTCCTTTATAAAATAGCCTAAGAATAATGTAACCAAAATCCCATATATATATATAAGCATATAAATTTACCTTAACGTAATCCGTTAACTCCTTCCTAGCATAATTTCTTTTTTATATACAATATTTTATCTGCAATATGCATTTTCAACAGTAAAACCCTCAACCCATTTGAATTAAGTTTAAATATTCTAATTGGAATTTTTATCTCATCGCTAAGTGTATATATTTTATTTAAATAACTTTTTCTTTCTAGTTTACCTAATCCTCGTACCTTATTTAAATCAGAAACTATACCGAACAACTTTATCAATCTATAATATCCCCAAAATATATAGTTCTTTGATAATGTATAATTCCTCATTTCTTCTAAAAAAAACAATTTATCATCAATATCACTTTGTTTTCTGACACTAGTAATGCTATCCTGCCTCATATAATAATAATAGTAGTGATTTTCGATACATGCCAATATCCTACATTTGTCATATAATTTATACATCGAGCCTATATCTTCATAATGTCTACCTTCTGGAAAAAAAGTTTCAAAACCATCAAATAATTCTTTTTGTATCAGCTTTCCCCATGCAAAATTAGTATCTTCTATTGCAAACAAAATATCCGCACAATTCATGTCATATACTTTATAAACAACATCTACATAATTCTGCATATTCATTTCTCTATCTGTAACAAACTCCTTAACAGATATAATATCTGCACCTGTTTTGCCTGCTATTTCTACCATACTATTCAAATAATCATAATGTACCCAATCATCAGAATCAATAAAGGTAATATATTGTCCTTTGGCAATTTTCAGACCTTCATTTCTAGCACCAGATAATCCTTTATTTTCCTGATTTATCAATTTAAATCTAGTATCCTTTTTCACAAATTCCTCAATGAGTTCTAATGTACCATCCGATGAACCATCATTAATTACAATCGCCTCAAAATTGGAATAAGTTTGCACAAGCACGCTTTCCAAACACCTTGTGATATATTTTTCAACATTATATGCCGGGATAATTATTGATACATACAAATTCTCCATTTTATAAATCTCTCCATTCTATAACTTAAAAACATCTAGTTATCTAATGTCGTTATCATACATTTTCTTTAGAATCAAAGGAATATATTATATCGATGATTGATAAATCTTTTTATACTTCTTAGTCATAACATCAATATTATAATCATCCAAAATATCTTGATAAGCATTAGAAATTAATTGTTCAGTACCCTTACTGGCATAATTGTTAATTCCTTGAACATATTCATCAACAATATTACAAACATAACCATTATATCCCGAACGAATCACATCTCGATTTCCTATCACATCACTAACAATGCATAGTTTTTTCATATACATTGCCTCTAGCAAAGAAATCGGCAGCCCTTCCCATAAAGATGTCAAGACAAAAATATGTGCCGCATTTGCCACTGTCAATGCTGTTCTACGATCCAACCACCCAGTTATTGTAATATTAGGGGAAGTTAGCTGATTTCTCAGTTCTCCGTCTCCCACCCATACAAATTTTACCTGTGGCATCTTTTGGGCTATCTCATTAAACATAGCTGGATTTTTTTGATAACTTATTCTACCTAAAGTAAACACTACTAATTCATCATCGTTCTTCGAATTTGTTTCAATATCATTAATTATTTTTTCAAATTCCAAAATATTGATTCCATTATTTACATAATCAGCATGCTTAGATAATTTCAGCGTTTCTTGATACTCTCCATTACTACATGCAATAGTCGTACAGTTCCGTTTTCCACATACAATTTCAATAGCCCTATATATAAATCGCTTAATTACACTATGGTTCTCCATCAAAAAGCTATAACCATGCGGAGTATAAAAAACCGGCACTTTTTTCCCATTAAACGCAAACCGTCCTAATGCCCCAGCTTTTGACGAATGCAAATGTATAATATCAGGCTCTATTCTCCTTGCAATATCCCGGATTTCAAAATATGCTATAATGTCTTTTATGGGACTGATTGAACGTTTAAAATTGGGAACTCTAATTAAATGCACTCTCTCATCAAAATATTTCTTAAAATCCGCAGGAGTCTGACTGCGAACACCATAAGCTACAAACATGTCATAGGTATTAACCAACTCATTGGCTAAATCTGAAACATAAGTAAACACTCCACCACCCATAGCTTCCACAATGAATAAAATTTTCTTCTTTCTCTCCACCATGCTGCTTCTCCTATTAGTTGTTTTACACCGCAACAATTACAATTCTTTAGCATATTAAAATATAGTCTTCCTCTTGTCTTGTACAAACAAGCCCTATGTAAAATCAATTTGGAAAAATCAAACTAAACAACAAAAGATACCCACCCCAAGGCATAGCTTCGCCATTTCAACATGGCAGACGCACCTTGAACCGGGTATCCTTTGTGTCCATCACTCCATAAAACGCGCACCAGGCGACGATTTTACTTAATAACTTCTTTTATTATTCTAAACTGCTATCATACAACAACATTTCTATATAATTACTATTAATTGCTCTTTACACAACCTTTATAAGGGTATCCTATTTTTTCCCTTTTGTCAATGGAATGAACTGTAAAATCAGACTGTTCTTTACAGTTTTGTAGACTAAGATAAAAAGCAGGGAAAAACCCTGCTTTTTTTGTGAATTATTAAATTGTTCTAACGTAACTTGTCCAGAATCAGAAAGTTTTTTCTTTCTCCCCTAAATCTGCACTTTTTGATACTATCTCCAGTCCCACTGTTACTTCCGTGTTTCGTCCAAAAAACTCCACTTCCAGCACAGCAATCTTTTTGTGGCGGTCTATCTTTTTGATCACACCGCTAAATCCCTGCATTGGTCCGGTTGTCACGGTACAGGTATCTCCTTCAATATAACCGACTGACATTTCCACTATATGCTTCTTTCCTCCAAACTGCTTCAGAAAAGCAATCTCTGTTTCATGAAGCGGGGTAAATTCATTACCGGTAGCAAGTATTTTAGTAAGTCCGGATACCTTTTTGAGACGATAATAAAGCTGTTGTACATCCTTTGTATCAAAAAATACATACCCAGGAAATAGGATTGCTTCACACATTTTCCATTCTCCCTTAATCTTTTTCTTTCTCTGATATAAAGGAACAAAAACCTCTTCTCCATCCTGCATATCCTGCATGCGGCAAAGCTCTGCCATATGATGTTCTCTTCCACTCATAACCTGTATCACATACCACATGAATCCTTACTCCTGCAATTCATCTATTTCTCCTTCCATATCACCCATACAGCATTCCGATTTCCATAAGCAGCAGACAACCAGCTATTCTCATGTTGTGCTATCTCCCCTCTTGCAATTCCGTATCATTCCACAATACAGACCAAGATGCATATCTGTGTTATGCCATACCTCCCTTTTACAACCCCAAATCATTCGGCAACCCACTACATCAGAGCGGATCAGAAATAGCTTCTGCGATCTCATAAAAGCTCATTCCCTTGCTTAACGTATGCGTTCCCACACGAATACGGCTTGCATATCCCTGTTCCACCAGATAAGAATCAAATTCTTCCGCACTGTCAATCATTCCAAGCTCCTGTAATCTTTGACAAATCGGATAAGATGATGCACCACCTTCTATCGTAAGAGTGACCTTCTCTTTATCCTGCTCCGTATCTTTTTTCTCAGTTGTATTTTGTACCGAATCCTTTTGCGATGCTTCTTCAGAAGTCTTTTCTTCTGTAGTAGTTGCTGCCTCCTGTGTAGTACTGCCTTCAGCAGTATTATCTTGTTTTGTATCCTTTTCCCTTCCTGCTTCTCCGTTCTCCTGCGTCCCCTTATCCTCAGTGCTAAGCAGTCCTTTTAACGGAGCATCTTCTTCCACCATTCCAAGTTCCTTTGCCCGCCTAATGATTTCATCATCTGTCAGCTTTTTGGCAGAATTTCCCTGATATGCTGCCAAAAATATAATTGAAGAAAAAAGAATGCCAAGCCCTAAACCTCTTAAAAAATATCTGAATTTCATTTTTATTCTCCTCGGTACAAATCAATGACCAGCTTGACTTCTCCCACACCAAGCCCTAACTGTTTTGCTATATCAATAATAGAGTTCCCATTTCTATACATTTCTAAAATAATATCATTAGAGTTCTCATTTTCCTGAAATTCTTCTTCTAATTCATCTTCAAAATCAAGTTCTGTCTCATCCATTTCAGCAAAAATGTCTTCCGATTCCATATCCTTTGATTCTGTTTCTTGTTCCTCTATTTCTTCCGTATATTCCTGCACTTTAACGGACTCTGTCTGTCTGTCTGGAATAGCAGGTTTCGTTTCTTCAGGTACTTCTTCAGCTGCTTGCACATTCCCTGCCAACTGTAACTGTTCAGCTTCTTTTTTCATCCTTGTCAAATTGGTAAGCTGATCGATAGCAGACATTTTGGGCATCGGCTCTTTTAAGGTTTCGTCAAGACGTCTTTCTTTCTTTAATTCTGAAATCATTTCCTTTAGATTCTTGCTTGTCTCATCTACTGTCTTTACAGTTTTCATAATTTCTTTTTGCTTGTCTTCCAGCATGCTATATAAAAACATAACCTCTTTATGATTCTTTTCTATCTCATCACAAACTGCAACGGCATAATCACCCAATGCCATGGTTTTCTCGTTTGCCATATTAGATAACGAATCATTTGTTTCATAAAGAATATCTTTTGCCTGCTGTGCTATTACATCTTCAATCTTGCGCCGGATAACCCGAAGTTCCCGCTCTGAAAATTCATAATTATCATCAACCGTAAGCAAATCGACGTTAAAAACATCCTCCTTCTTTGTCAGCTTCTCCGATACAAAAAAGCTTGCCAAAATTAAAATAATACCAATTATTATCATTACCGCTACTGAACCTGTCATTTTTTACTCCTACTTTTCCTATATCTGTATATTAATTCTCGGCTGTTTGTCTTCGTCAGATTTTTCCCGTATTCTTTTGGAATCAACGGCATCTTCTTCCTCTTTTTTATGTTTTCTTCTTTTTTGAGGATTCCGGTAAGTCCCGTTGCCTTCTTCTTTTGCATCATACTGATACTCAGCAAATTCATTGGCATCCTTTTTAATTACGGTCTCACTATTATGTTTTACTTCTTTTGCCACTTCATTCGCAGCATAAGTATTTTCATTTACCACTCTCTGGTTTTCATGCTGCTGATTGTTTCCCACTGACTCTGTACGCGGAAGAAGCATCTGCATCTCAATCGGACGTATCATAATAAACCTCACTTCTATTTCATTAAACCAGGTAATTGCGCAACTCATTATTTTCATAGAGCAATTTATATTGTACAACGAAAGTTAACAAAACAAAGTTTCGCAATTGCCTAACATTAAACTAAAGCGGCATACTCACTACATCAATTCCTTCTAAGCGGAACTGACAGCGGCTTAAAACTTCCTTAACCTGATATATCCTGTTGGAAATAGAAATACTTACTCCTGGATAAATGGTATGATTAATCACTATTTTGCCACCTCTGTTACCCTCTATCGCACGTTTCAACTGTATATATTCCTCTGACATTTCTTCAATTTCAGAACTCAGTTTTTTAATCATTTCTACTGACTGTTTTACATTTACAGCCTGAATCGATGTCACCTTTCTTTTCTCTGCCACCATTTTCTGATAGGCTTCTACAGTTTGATTATGCTTTGCCAAATCTGTCTGCTTTCCCTTAATTACGGTTGCCAAATCCTTATAGCGTTCAATCACCTCCGGATCCACACCTACCCTTAATGTCGTTGCCGTGTTCATTTTATTACCAAAAACACTGGCTTCAATCCTAAGTCCCGCAGAAACACTTCCTCCAATTACAAACCCTCTCTTACCGCTAATGACTATCATTTCTCCCGCATCAAGATCAGAATGCAGACTTGAGCCTGTATTAATAGTATGCCCAGCCTTTACCGTACAGCTCTCTATAAATTTTGTTACAATATCATTTCCTGCCTCAAGATATCCTTTGCTCGCACCTTGAACACCACGTTTTAAGACAATATTACCGCCTGCAATCAATGTTGCTGCTTCTACCACGCCATTTACTTCAATATCACCAGAAGCCTCTACCCTGAATCCTGCACGTACATTACCTGTCACGATTACATTACCATCATAGCGGATATCCCCTGTAGACGGATCTACATCTGCCGGAACCGTATAAGAATTGGATACAAATACAGTATCCGATTCCAGCTTGACATCTCCATCCACGTCAGAATAAATCTTAGTCTGATCCTCCGAAATAAAAATATTTTTCCCATATTTTAAAATTGCCGGCTTCACAACCGCTGGCAAAATTTCTTTTCCATATACGTTCCTTCCGGGAGTACCCTGTGTTTCAGGGATCAGCTCCGCCAGCAAATCTCCCTGATTTACCCTGCTGAACATATTTAATTCATGAAAATCCACACTTCCATCCTCTAACAATTTGGGCTTGGCAGTTGGATTCGTATCAAAATGATAGACAATCCTTGCATTCTGCCCCTGAATCACCGCTTCTCCTCTTGAAATAGGGATATCCCTGCAAAATTGTCTGCCTTTCAGATATGCACGGATTATTTTATCCGATATGCCATAAGTAATTCCAGAACGTTCCAATTCTTCCCTAATCTCTTCTTCAGTCATATATCTGCCATTTTTAGACGGTGGATAAAAACGAATCACAGCTATCATTTTGTCACTTGTTACCCTGAGCTTTACAGTCTCATTCACCTCTGCAATAGGAAAAGGCGATAAAAACAAATCCATTTCTTCTGTCGCCTGTGCTACCGCTTTATTCAGTTTCGGCACATCGTAGTTATTAACTCCGCACGTTCCTAAATATTCAATCAGCTCCTTAACATCAATTGGTTTACCACCTTCTTTTGCTGGAAATATATGAATATACACTCCATTACTCCGAATATCCAATTGAAAAAATGCATTTGTATATTTCATAAGTATTTCCTCCTTTTTAATATTTTATTTTTACCCCATTAACATTTCAAAATAATTACCCAAATGCTTCTTCATTTTTTCCAAAGCCTTGGAATGCAGCTGGGATATCCTTGATTCGGACACCTCCAATACGCTGGCCACCTCTTTTAACGTAAGTTCTTCATAATAATACAGCAATACAACTTTCTTTTCTTTTTCTGTCAAAAGTTCTAAAGCTTCCATTAGCATTTTCTTAACTTCTTCCCGGTCAACGGCCTGTTCCGGTTCTAAATAAGTTGTATTCTGAAACTCCCTCACACTGCCTTCTGTTCCCTGCTCCATAAATTCATCTAACGATGCAATATTGGACACATTCGTAAGCCCTTCCCAGCTTCTGTATTCATCCAGAGAAACACCCAATTCATCTGCAATATCTTTATCCTTTAAATTAGCACCTTTTTCCTTTTCCAGTTTCGTGATTGCATTTTCAATCTGCTTTTGCTTCTGTCTTACAGATCTTGGTATCCAGTCCATCTTACGAATCTGGTCTAATATGGAACCACGTATACGCAAACTGGCATACGTTTCAAATTTGATTCCCTTACCATAGTCAAATTTATCAATCGCATCAATCAAACCAAAAACCCCATAGCTTACTAAATCATCATATTCTACGGTATATCCCAGATACATATTAAGACGACCTGCAACAAGCTTGACCAGAGGAACATATTCAATAATAATTTGTTCACGCAGCTTTTCAGACTTCGTTTTAATATATTCCTCCCATAACTTGTTCTTATCTGTATCGCCCATTATACACACCCCACGTATTATTTATATACTTACCCTACTCTTCTTCCTCAAAAAGAACTGGTTCCTCTTCCTCTTCATCATACAATTCTTCGCCAGTTCCTTCTGTTTCTTCAGTATGCTCTGCATCTTCTTCATCATTTGCATCATTTGTTTTCATCAAAGATTTCTGCAAAATCTCCACAATCAGTGTAGCAATTACATAAAATATAATAATTACAATTAAAACAATCAATAAAGAAGTATTCACATCTTTCCCCGTCTTAATATTCATAATTAATGTAATCAACCCTGCCAGCAAAACAATAAATGCTCTTACATATTGTAATTTCATATTCTATCCTCGTTCTCCATCACCGGTTCTGCCATAATTTCAAAGCTATATCCGCTCATTAAATGAAATCTTTGATATACCCCAAGTCATCTATACGGAATTTGCCTCCTCCATTATATGACTTTATCCGGTTTTCCAGCACTACGGACTATCAATTTCTTAGAATTACTGTCAAAAATAATAGTACGACCATAATCTGCCCCTGTATCCTGAGCAGTAATCCTAATCCGATGAAATGCCAGTGCTTCTTTTACTGCTTT
Source organism: uncultured Lachnospiraceae bacterium (assembly GCA_910585605.1). Taxonomy (GTDB): domain Bacteria; phylum Bacillota; class Clostridia; order Lachnospirales; family Lachnospiraceae; genus CAG-590. Next base: position 21,953 of record CAJUFL010000003.1, read on the forward strand.
CACATTCCTGTCTCCCACACTGCCCATCTCTGACTTGCCTGACATATTAAACATAGCCGCTCCACCTGCAATCTTAGCAGATAATGAATGTCTGCTGATACCTCTTTTTTCTAATTCTTTTATTAAATCCTCAATTCCAGTATCTGCAAATTTAGCCCGATTCATATTATTTTTAATCTCCTTACTTGATGGCAGCATAATATGAACCATTCCACAATATAGTGCAGTTTCATTATATAAAACAATACCGACACAGGATCCCAACCCAATTGTAGTAATCTGGTCTGGTATTTTACATACATTTAAATCTGCAATTCCAACCCTAATTACTTTTTCCATTATTAACACCTGATTCCTAATGCTTTAAATATTTGTTCGTATGATATCTCATCCGTGACGAACAGTAAAAAACCGTCAATCGGTCTCTCCTTATCCAAAAATTTTGAATCAATGATAAGAGCCTTATCACCAATCTGCCCAAGCTCACTGATCGGCAGACTTAAAACCGCTCCAGCCATATCCACACAAATAATTGGCGGATCTGTTCTAATCTGCACATTTGCCAATGTGCTGATCGAAGAAATATATGACGTCATGATGATATTACCGACTTCCTGCAATGCCGATTTATCCATCTCATCAAAATCCACAAATCCCTTCGGATAACTTCTGGAAAGCATTGTTCCGGCAAGATTTTTTGCCTCTTCCACACCTAAAATAAACAATGTCATTCCGTTTACATCTCCTGAAAAATGCGTAAGCACAGCAGATACAATGGCATCTGCACCACCCATAATATCTGCGATTTCATTAAAATCCATCAATTTTACAACCGGACATTCTATTCGCAGACTGGAATTCAACATAACGGAGAGTGCCGTTGTTGCATTTCCTGCACCGATATTTCCGATTTCCTGTAAAATATCAATCTTCATACTTGTCAATTGGCTATTTTCCATAATATCACCTACCCATTATCTAATTCTGAAATAATTCCCTGAATGTTTAACAGGGAGATTAACGTTTCCTTATACTTGCCAACTCCCAGCAGATTCAGTCCTTGTTCATCATAAACCGTTTTTTCAATATTCTCTTCTTCCAAAGTGACCACTTCTCTTACTTCGTCAACCAGAATACCGATTTTGGCATTGCTTTCCGGTTTTACAATGATAATTCTTGTTGAATTTGTATATTCTTTATCCTCTAATTCAAATTTCCGGCGCAAACTCATTACAGGAATAATCTCTCCTCTTAAATTGATCACCCCGGCAAAATAGGACTGTGCCATTGGAACTCTCGTAATTTGCTGCATACGGACAATATTATCAATAAAGGATATATCTATACCATATTGTTCATTATCTAACTTTACTACAATATACTGTTTCGATTCATTTATAATTACATTTTCCTCCATAACATCCTCCTCCTTAAATTAATGAACTCGAATCGATAATCAATGCAACCTCACCGTCACCAAGGATTGTTGCACCACTGATTATCTTGTGAATATTAATATATTTCCCTAACGGCTTAATTACAATTTCCTGCTGTCCCAATAAATTATCGATTACAATTCCTGTCTGCTTATCTCCTTTTTTCACAATAACGATAACCAGATTCTCCTGTTCTTCCTCGCTTGGAGGACACTCTAAAATCTCATCCAGACGAACCAGAGGAATAACCGTCCCCCGTAAATTAATCACTTCTTTTTGCTGCACATATTTGATATCGCTCACCAGTACGTCTTCAATGGTAACAATAGAATTGAGTGGTATTGCATATTTTTCATTCCTTACCTCAACCATAAGTGCCTGAATAATCGCAAGAGTGAGCGGCAGCCGGATTGTAAACTTGGTACCTTCTCCAAGCTTTGTAGATACCTCTACATCTCCACCTAAGCCTTCAATCTTATTCTTAACAACATCCAGTCCAACTCCACGTCCGGAAACATCTGAAATTTTCTCCGCAGTAGAAAAAGCCGGACGGAAAAGCAGATCTATTGCTTCCTTTTCTGACATCATTTCTGCCTGCTCCTCAGTAATATGCCCTTTCTTAATTGCAGAAGCTTTTACTTTCTCTACGTCGATACCGGAACCGTCATCCTGGACTTCAATTGTAACATTATTACCATCCTGATATGCATTTAATTGAATCGTTCCTACCTGTGGTTTTCCTATTTTTAGTCGGTCTATCGTTGATTCCAGACCATGATCAGCCGAATTTCGGAGCATATGCATAAGAGGATCACCAATCTCGTCAATAACGGTACGGTCAAGCTCCGTATCCTCACCTGTCATGATCAATTCCATCTCTTTGCCAAGCTTCTTTGACAAATCACGAATCATTCTCGGGAAACGGTTTACAACACTTTCAATCGGAACCATCCGAACCTTCATAACGGATTCATGCAGATTAGTGGTAATACGCTCCAGATATTCAATCTGCTCATTAAAGCTTTGCATGGAAGTTTTGCTATCCTCCTGATTGCTTACAGATACCAGCCCATTCTTTGCAATGATCAGCTCACTTACAAGATTCATCAAAACATCCAATTTCTCAATATCTACACGCACGGAACGGTTTGCAACCGGCTTACTGTTACTCTTTACCGGTGCCTGCTTTTTCTTAGTCTCTTCTTTCTTTTCAGGTTCTTTTTCTTCCTGTGCCTGTACAGAACTCACTACCTCAATGTCCCCCGGAATCTCATAATCCTCAATTACAACTTCTTTAATCTCAGATACGTCGGCAATTACCTTTTTTACTTCTTCTAAAGGTTTTGCTGAAATTACCAGCATGGAAAAATCAAATTCAAATTTTTCATCTTCAATATCCTGTACGCCAGGCACAGACTTGATAACTTCTCCGATTGCTTCCAGTCCTTTGAATACCAGAAATGCGCGGGCAGCCTTCAAGATACAATTCTCATCTATATAAACGGTAACGCCATACACATTCATATTCTTAGCCTTTGCTTCACTGATCGCATTTCTTTCAAAATCAGCGATACTGATATGCAAAAACTTACGTTTATCTGCCTCTTCATCGGATGCAGCACTCTGTTCCTCTTTCTTAGATGCCGTTTCTTCTGCTGTGTCAGCTTCCTCCTGCTCCGGCACCAGACAGGCATTCAGCATGCTGATAATATCTTCATTGTCATTCTCACCTTCATCAGAAGACTCCACAATGCAGCTTAAATATTCTTCAATAGCATCCAGACACTTAAATACGATATCAACCAAATCCGGAGTAACGCTCATCTTCCCGTTACGAATCTCCGAAAACACATTTTCCATATCATGTGTTAAGCGCTGCATACGTTTAAATCCCATAGTACCAGCCATACCCTTTAGGGAATGTGCAGCCCTGAAGATTTCATTTACAGTATCAATATTATCCGGTTCCGCCTCTAATATCAGCACCTGATCGTTCAAAGTCTGTAAATGTTCCTTCGTTTCATCAATAAAAATCTCAAGATATTGACTTAAATCCATATTATCGCACCCCCGCTTTTCTTATTATCTCTTTGCCAATGTCCTCTAACGGTAAGACAATATCTGCCATACCATGCTCAACAACTGCTTTCGGCATACCATACACAACACAGGTTTCCTTATTCTGGGCAATTGTATAAATATTCTGTCTATTTCCAAGCTTTTTAATCCCTTCATATCCATCAGCTCCCATTCCGGTAAGCACCACGCATATCACTAAATCTATACATATCGATACTATACTGCTAAATGTAATATTGGCATATGGTCTTAATCCATTAATGGGCTCCTCTTCATTTTCTTTAAAAAAGAGTCCTTGCTTCCGGTTCTGTACCAGCTCTAAGTGCATACCTCCACGAGCAAGATACACGTGTCCCTTGTGAAGGGGTTCTCCATCCACTACTTCACTTACGGAAATATCACTCATATCATTTAACCGTTCTGCCAGTGTAGCGGTAAAACCTTTCGGCATATGCTGTACGATTACAACCGGTGCATCCAAATTCTTATCCAGCATAGGAATTAATTTATGTAATGCTTTAGGGCCTCCTGTAGAACTAGCAATTACAACAAGCTTCTTAATAATGCTGTCTGCCATAAATTCACCCCGTATTCTTTAATAAAACAATTATACCAGATTATTTCTACACATAAGTGTATAATAATATTATACAATAAAATCATAAAAAAAGGAAGAGCTGTATTAAAACAGCTGCTTCCCTATTATTAAATTCACACCAGATTAGTACCTGAGTTTACTGATAGAGAACTTCTTATCCAATCTTTCCTGCTTCCCTTGAACGTTTTTTCCGCTGGGTTTCAAATATAAAACGAACAATCTTTTCTCTGGTTACCCTGTCCATTCTCCAAAATTTAATACGGCTATCGTATATTGCGGAATTATTAGGACTACGTTCCGCACGAAGCAGAACTGCATATGCATACATCACTTCTGTCTCCTCACCAAGTGAAATATCAAACCGAACCTGCAAAAGCGTATGTCTAGGAATCTCAAAAGGTGTTATAAAACGAATTCCGCCACCACTCAAATCCAATATCTCACCGTTTTGCCAGTTCATCACCATTTCTTCATCATCATATGGTATATCCTCTTCAAGCAGATTCCTCTCATCTGCTTCAATAATCCGATATATAAGAGGCAAATGGCAGCTAAGCCTGTAATATTCCCGTCTTTGTACTTTTTCCAATTCTGTCATAAATGCCAGTTTTAATAAATACAAAGATTCCTTTTTGTAACGTCCTGTCACTTGCACCTGACATCTTAACATTCCAGATTTTGAATAAAAAGTGGCATAAAATTCTTCTCCAACATTTAATGGGATTACTTTTCCACCCTGTATTGGCATTGAAACAAACATATCCCCTTCAGGTGCCTCATCCAGTACCTGACTGGCATAAATTTTAGGTTCCTTTTCGAAAGATGCCAATAGTCCGGTCTCAATTTTTTCCAATTCTAATTTATCACCGATTCCAATTTTATTATTCATAGATTCTACCCATTGTTTTTCCTTGTTTTAATAAAATTTAATAATACTTTCGCAATACCTATCTTTTTTGTTTCCTCAAAATTTACATCTAACAGATTATTACATATACTCCTTATCCTGACAGCAGGTTCACTGTTTGGAGCACTGATAAAAACTGGTTTTTGTTCAATTACCGCAGCCGCAATCTTTTTATCCTGTGGAATATATCCTATGTACTCTAACTGTATATTTAAAAATTTGGATACCACTATTCTGATTTTGTCATAAATCTCCTGACCTTCCCTGGTACTCTCCACACGATTCGTAATGACCTTGATGGATTTCTGCCCCCTGTCAAATTCTTTCTTGCGATTAACTGCCTTTAACAAAGAATATGCATCCGTAATTGATGTCGGCTCCGGAGTAACTACTAACAACACTTCCGGTGAACTCAGCACAAATTCCACCACAGAATCCGAAATTCCTGCACCGGTATCTATAATAACAATATCATAAAGACTATCCAGCTTTACTAATTTTGCTATCAGTTGCTTCAAATTCTCCTTGTCAAGATTTACCAAATCCTGAACACCTGAACCTCCGGAAATGAATCCAATCCCCATGGGACCCTCTGTAATAATCTCCTCTATCGACTTATTGTTAAATATCAAATCGGCAAGATTATATCTGGGTCTTATCCCCAGCATTACTTCCACGTTAGCAAGACCAAAATCTGCATCCAGAATCACAACTTTCTTTCCCATTTCCTGAAGCTGCAACGCAAGATTAACCGATATGCTGGTTTTGCCAACACCTCCTTTTCCACTGGTTACCGCTATTACCCGGGAGGAAGAAACCTGCTCTTTTAACAATTCTACTTTTCTACGCAATTTAGCCGCCTGATCCATAGCCGTCGCCTCCTCCTAATAGTTGTTTGGCGATGATCTGAGAGCTCAATATCTCTATATCGTCTGGAACGTTTTGTCCGTATGATACATAGGATAATGGCATACCAGTATCTAATTTAATATTTAAAATATTACCAACCGCATCTGTTTCATCCAGTTTGGTAAAAATCAAACTATATTCTGAAACATCTTCATATAAGGATGTTATCTTCTTCAAATCCCGATACTTCGTAGTCGCACTCAATACAAGATATGTCAGAATACTGTACTTTGAAAAAGCATCAAACAATACCTTCAAATCAGTAAACTGCTTTTTATTTTTATGAGAACGCCCTGCTGTATCTACTAAAATATAATCATACCCTTTGTACTTGGGAAGTATCGTATCTAAATCCTTTATTTCATAAACCACTTCTACCGGAATTGATAAAATACCAGCATAGGTCTTAACCTGTTCCACTGCCGCAATACGATAGGTATCCGCAGTTAAAATAGCAATTTTTTTCTTTTCTTCCAAAATAAGCTTAGAAGATAACTTCGCAATTGTGGTAGTTTTGCCGACCCCTGTGGGACCCACAAAAAAAATCACCTTCGGTTTTTTATCCTCTTCATCAAAAGATATCGGTTTCATTTGCCCTAATTTTAAGACAATTTTCTGATAAACACAAACTAACATATCATCCAAAGTACGGATATTACCTGTTTGCGTAATTTCATCTATTATCTGCTTCGCATAAGTATATGATACTTCATTTTCAGTAAGCTGGTCAATAATCAGATCAATTGATCTGTTTTTCAGACTATCCTTTTCGGATACTTCCTCATTATCTGACTTTTCACTATCTGTTCCCTGTACTTCCGTATCTTTTACTACGGATTCCTTCTTTTCCTTACCGGACACTTCATTGGTTTTCTTTTCTTCTTTTTTCTGATTCTCAATCTGTTCTTCTAACAGTTTGGCAAGACTATTTAACTTTTCCTCTAATTCCTTAGCCTCTTTGGAACCTTCTTCTTCCTGTTTTCGTTCTGGATGAAGCTTTTCATCAATCTTCGCATTAAACTGGGAAGACGCTTTACTCTCTGTTCTATCTTCCCTGCTTTTCTCTTTTTCATTTCCTTCATCTACCGCAGCAGTCACTTCCACCTTCATTTTACGGAACATTTTAAATATTCCCTTCGGTTTAATCGTTTTAATGTTCATGACGATGGCATTATTACCTAAATCTTCCTTTGCCATAAGTATTGCTTCATTTTCTGTATTTGCCTGAAACTTTTTAATTATCATTTACTGTCACCACCCCTATTGATTGTAATTCTACATTGGATTCAATCTCATTATACGATACCACAATCAAATCCTTGAAATAATCTTTTGTCAGCTTTTTAAAGTACATTCTTACAATAGGAGAAGTTATGATAATCGGTGCTTTCCCCTGATTTTCCAATTTTTTCATTTCTGTTTCCACAGAATTCAGAATTTTTTTTGTAACGGCAGGGTCTAATGTAATATATGCTCCCTGCTCTGTTTGTTTGACAGAATTCATAATATCCTGTTCAATCCTCGGATCCAGAGTCACTACGGTAGTCATTTCACCGTCAGAAAAATATGTGTTAGAAATGGCACGTTTTAACCGCTGTCTCACATATTCCGTCAACACATCCGTATCCCTTGTAGTTGCAGCATAATCAGCCAAAGTTTCAAAAATAGTAACCAGATCCCTGATAGAAACTCCTTCCGAAAGAAGATTTTGCAATACCTTTTGTATCTCGCCGGCACCAAGCAGCTTAGGCACTAATTCATCCACTAATGTAGTGTTATTTTCTTTTACATTATTAATCAGGTTTTGTACATCCTGCCTTGTCAGAAGTTCATCTAAATGTGACTTTATAATCTCCGTTAAATGCGTTGCTATAATGGAAGGAGGATCCACTACGGTATAACCCATGGATTCTGCACGTTCACGCTGGGCTTCGGTAATCCAAATAGCAGGCAGATGGAAGGATGGTTCAAACGTAGGAATTCCCGTAATCTCCTCTTCAACATAACCTGGATTCATAGCCATATAGTGATCGAATAAAATCTCTCCCTCACTAATCTGTATTCCTTTAATCTTAATAATATACTGGTTTGGATTCAACTGTATATTATCTCGTAGTCTTATAATTGGTACTACTGCACCAAGCTCCAATGCGATCTGCCGTCTGATCATAACCACACGGTCTAACAAATCTCCACCCTGATTGACATCTGCTAATGGAATAATACCATAACCAAACTCCAATTCAATGGGGTCAACCTGAAGCAGGGCATTGACATTTTCATGTCTTCGAATCTCATCTGCCTGTACTTCTTCTTCCTGTACTTCATCCTCAATTGCTGCAATCTCTTTAGAATGCTCTAAAAGTCTTCCGATTACTATAGTTCCCAGTCCCAGCGCCAGATATATCAGGATTCTTCCCTCGTTACGAAGAGGTGTAAATACACCCAGAAAACATAGTGTACCACCAACCATATATAATACTTTGGGCACGTGAAAAAGCTGACCGATCATCAGATCGCCGATATTATCTGACTTAGAAGCCTTTGTAACAAGAATACCTGTTGCAACAGATATCAGCATGGACGGAATCTGGGAAACCAATCCATCACCAATCGTCAAAATAGTGTACCTTGACAAAGCTTCAGACAATTCCATATTCTGCATTACCACACCTATGACAATGCCGCCTACAAGATTGATTAAAGTAATGATCAGACCTGCTGTGGCATCTCCCTTCACGTACTTGGTGGCACCATCCATGGAACCGAAGAACGCTGATTCCTGTTGTATCTTCTCTCTTCTCTCCATTGCTTCTTTATCTGTAATGGCTCCTGTATTCAAATCCGCATCAATCGCCATCTGCTTACCAGGCATAGCATCCAGAGTAAAACGTGCCGTTACTTCTGACACACGTTCCGAACCCTTGTTGATAACTACCATCTGCACGATTACTAATACAATAAAAATAATCGCCCCGATAACAAGATTACCACCGCCAACAAAGTTACCAAAAGTCTCTACTACAACTCCTGGCTGACCTGTTGACAGAATCAGTCTGGTCGAAGAAATATTCAATGAAATTCTAAAAATGGTTGAAAACAAAAGAATAGTCGGAAAACTTGACATATCCAATGTATTCTCCGCATACAGACAATTAAATAAAATCGCCAGAGCTATAGTTAAGTTAACGGTAATGAAAAAGTCCAACAGCAAAGATGGAATTGGAATTATGAAAAAGATAACGGCTAATAACAAGTACAGTCCTACAAATAAATCTCCCCTAAAACTTATCTGTTTCATATTCCTTTTTCACCTCCTGTCAATCTAGTTCATCTCATTCTGCTTTTAATTTACGCAAGGTCAGCCGACCTTGTTATGCAACTGGTATACATATGCCAGCACTTCCGCTACCGCCTGATATAACTCCGGTGGTATCTCTGCTCCCAAATCTACATTATAATAGAGCATTCTTGCTAATGGTTTATTCTCCACAATCTCTACCTGACTCTCTTTTGCAATCTCTTTAATCCTGCCTGCAAGAAAATCCGCTCCCTTTGCCACAACAATCGGAGCTTGTCCCTGTCCTGATTTGTAAGACAATGCGACAGCAAAATGGGTAGGATTTGTAATGACAACATCCGCCTCTGGTATGGCAGCCATCATACGCCGCTGTGCTGCCTGCATCATACGCTGTCGCTGCTGCCCTTTTACTTTGGGATCTCCTTCCTGATTCTTAAATTCATCTTTTACTTCCTGCTTTGTCATTTTATTATCCTGCTTAAATTTCCATTTCTGATACATAAAATCAAAAGCACCAATTATGCAAAACAAAACACATATTTTAATTCCCAGCTCCAGAATAATATCATACATTAATAACAAGCTCTGGTTTAAAGAGATGTCATAAATTAAATAAATTTCATGTACATGATCCATGATAACATTATACGCCAGATAAGAAATCGCAATAACCTTTATAACTGATTTTAAGAGCTGTATCAATGTGTTCAGGGAAAATATCCTCTTAAATCCACTGATTGGACTTAGCTTGCTGAATTTGGGGTGTAATGGCTTGGTAGTAACTTTAAACTGAAACTGAAGGGAATTACTGTAAAAAGCCACAATAACTCCAAGTCCTAAAAATGGCAATATCACAATTCCCACACTCATAAGACCTTTGAATAGCAGATAAGAAAATCCAGCCACATCTATCCCCTCCTCAACATACCGGGGAATCAATGTATAAAAATCATCAAATGTCTTCAGCAAATGACCTCCAACAAATTTTAACGCAAATTTCAGACAGAGAAATAACGCTATGAGAGTTGCTGCTGTAGGAATCTCCGTACTTTTAGCAACATTACCTTCATTTCTTACATCTTTTAATTTTTTGGAAGTTGCATCTTCTGTTTTTTCTCCTCCTGGACCTTCCTTAGCGAACATCTGAAGGTCTAATGGGAGTAATATTTTATATTCATACTTCATCTGTACAAACACTCCATACTAATAAAAGGCTTTTAAGACTTCCGTTATAATTTCCTGCATCTGATGATACACAAATTCTGTAATATTGGGAAGAAACCCTAGTGTAATGTATATAATGGCAAATCCAGCAAATATTTTCATCTGTATACCAACCACAAACATATTCATCTGTGGTGCCGTCTTGGCTAAAACACCCAATATCACATTTAACAGCATGATCGTAATCAAAATAGGCATTCCAATACGGAGTGCAATCACAAAATAGTCTATCATATACTGTATCACAGTATCATAGAGTTTACCGCTGTCAATCGTTACCCTGCCAATCGGAATCAGCTCAAAAGAATCCGAAAGTGCAGACAATATAAAATAATGCATATTGGAACACAGCATTAAAATCATAACTAACATATTATAGTATTCTGCGGTTATCGTTGTATCCGTATTAAATGTGGGATCAAAATTAGATACCATGGAAAATCCCATTTCCCGGTCAATAAACTGTCCGGCCATACCGATGATAGAAATTGCTATACTTGACATAAACCCCAGGCTTAATCCCACAATCAGTTCCTTGAGCAAAATAACCGTATATTCTAAAAAAGTGGTATATCCAAGAGGTACATAAGGATATATAGCGAAAATCGCATATGCAATCGCAACGCCTAGAAAAATCTTCACTCTCCTGATTGTAATGGTATTACCAAAAATGGGGGCAAACGCAATTGCACCCATCACTCTGGAAAAAATAACCAGATAGTATTCAAAATGGTAGATTGAAAAAGACTGCTCAATCATAAGCTACCCCACATAGGTTGAAAAATTTTCAAATAGTCTGGTCATAAATTCCACTATATTGTCCATAATCCAACCACCACAGAGAATCAAAGTAATAAATATACTGAGAATCTTTGGGACAAACGTTAACGTCTGCTCCTGTATTGAAGTAACTGTCTGAAAAATACTAATCACAAGACCTACTATCAGAGATATCAGCAAAAGCGGGGCAGAACATTTTATAATCAGCCATAGTGCTTCTCTTGCAATATCCATTACGATTCCTGTACTCATTCTTACACTTCCAATCTATTTTTGCATCGTCAGTAATGAAAACTCTTCACCAATTCACCAATCACCAGATTCCAGCCGTTTGCCATCACAAATAGTAAAATCTTAAAGGGCATGGAAATAGTCGTTGGCGGCAGCATCATCATACCCATTGCCATTAACGTAGACGCTACAACCATATCTATTATAATAAACGGTATATATATCAGAAATCCAATAATAAAAGATTTCCTTAATTCCCCCATCACAAAAGCAGGAATCAATACAGAGTTCGGAATATCTGTTATTTCTTCAACCGTATCAATCCTTGCCAAATCCAAAAAGAAATTGATATCCTTTGGCTCGGCATTATTCAGCATAAAATCCCTAAGCGGCTGCATACACGCCTTAAGTCCTTCTTCCTGAGTAATTTCACCTTTGGATAACGGTCCAATCCCCTCTTCATTGATCCTTTCTATCGTGGGTGTCATAATAAAAAGAGTCAAAAACAACGCCAGCCCTATCAAAACATTATTAGGTGGCGTCGATTGTGTACCAAGAGCTGTCCTTAAAAAATGGAACACAACAATAATTCTGGTAAAAGACGTCATCATTACAACGATTGATGGAGCTAATGATATTACAGTAATAACTAAAAGCATCTGGAGTGTACCAGCCAGTGTTCCCTCGTCGTTTTTGGTATCGACAGTCACTCCCATTGTAAATGGTACACCTTCCTCCAGATTCGTTATTTGTTCATTCTCATCATTAATTGTATCACCTGCGGTTCCTGTAGCCTGTACATGATATCCCACACACATAACAGAAAAAATAATCAGATAAGCAATTATAAACTTTTTAATATGAATATGTTCCAATATCCATCTTATTGTTTTATTGTTATTCATCTTGTTTTTCATTTTTTATTTTATTCAGTATATTTTTAAAGTTAATCGGTTCCAATGATGTTTCACGCTCTTTAATCTCTGATTCATCCAAATGGGCTAGTACAGACACCTGATCCTTGCAGACCGCAAGTGCCAGATATTGATTACCAATCTTCACAATCTCAATCAATTTATTATTAGATAAGCGGAATACCTCGATTACTTTTATATTACTGTTCTTATTTATGACATTGGATTGATAGCTTCCAGTAATTCTCGCTGTTATATAGGCAAGAAAAAGAACAAAGAAAAATAACAAAACAACACAAATCAACTGCCCTATGCTCTCCAAACTGGAAGACGACTTCGATAAAATCATATTATCCAACTGCCTTCTGAACTGCCTCTAATACACGTTCTGGCTGGAACGGTTTTACAATAAAATCTCTGGCACCTGACTGAATACTTTCAATTACCATCGCCTGCTGTCCCATTGCAGAACACATAACAATGCTTGCATTCGGATCAGATTCCTTAATTTTCTTAAGTGCCTGAATTCCATCCATCTCAGGCATGGTAATATCCATCAATACAAGATCCGGCTGGGTCTCAGCATACTTTTCAACGGCCTTCAATCCATTTTCTGCTTCCCCTGCAATTGTGTAACCATTCTTTACTAAAATGTCCTTGATCATCATTCTCATAAAAGCTGCATCATCACAAATTAAAATACTCTTTGCCATAATTATATTCTCCATTTCATAAAAATACTTTATTCTTTAATGATATCAGTTATTCTGACACCAAAGCTCTCTTCAATTACGACTACCTCTCCCTTTGCAACCAGCTTACCATTTACCAAAACATTAATTGGCTCACCAGCAAGCTTATCCAATTCAATAATTGTTCCCGGTGCAAACTCTAAAATCTCTTTGATAGATTTACTGGTTCTTCCCAGTTCAACTGTAACCTCCAGCGGAACATCCATAATCAAATCCATGTTCTCCTGCTGGGTAATCGGGTTCACAGCTGTATTAAATGGCTGGAACTGAACCGGCTGTACATTTACATCCTGTACAGGAACGTAATTATATGGCATCGGCTGTCCCATCTGCGGTGGCATCTGCCCCATCATCGGCTGTCCCATCTGTGGCGGCATCTGATTCATCATCGGCTGTCCCATCTGTGGTGGTGCCTGACTTGCTGCCGGCTGTACAGGACTGGCGGCAGGTGGTGCTTGTGGTGCCGCTGCTGGAGCTGCCTGCTCCGGCTCCTGACTGGAAATAAATTTGGTATATAAGTCTTTTGCCAGATCAATTGGATACAACTGCATGATGCTACTATTCACCAGCTCGCCAATCTCCATTTTGAAAAGAACCTTAACAAAAGAATTATTATAGAAAGAACCTACCTTTCCCTCGTCTATTTCGTCAACCAGACTTACCAAATCTGCTGTCGGCGGTGAAATATCAACCATCTCTCCCAGCATTGTGGATAACGATGTAGCAGAGGAGCCCATCATCTGATTCATCGCTTCACAGATTGCACTTAAATGTAATTCTGACAACTCATCTACAAGATTTGTTCCATCTCCCCCCATCATTAAATCTGTTATTACTTTAACATCATCTTCTCTAAGAATCAAGACATTATTGCCATCAATTCCCTCTTTGTATGAAATTGTTATAAAAACACATGGCTTTTCATAATCGGCTACCAATTCATCCCATTTACTTATTGTTACTGATGGTGTAGTAATCGTTACCTTCTGATTTACCAGTGAATATAATGTAGTTGCTGCCGTTCCCATACAGATGTTTGAGATCTCTCCAATCGCATCACATTCCTGTGCGGTTAAAGTACTACCGGAGGCAGAATCTGTGGCAGCATCACTATCATCACCGGCTGTATTGCCAAGCAATGCATTTATTTCTTCTTGTGATAACATCCCATCCATGTCCCTACTCCTCTCTTATAATTTCTGTTACCTTAACGGCATATTTATCTCCACCAGCACCAGGTAACGCTTTAAATTTAACAATATTACCTACATAAACATCCAACTCATTATCTACATGGGTATTCAGTCTAATAATATCGCCAATTTGCAAATTAATAAAATCAATAACTGAAATACTGCTCTTTCCGAGCAATGCTTTTATCGGTATCTGTGCCTTATTAATTGCAGTCTCAATATACTCATCATAAGTCTGCTCATCCTTATTCTGCATTGTAGAAAACCAATATTTTGTATTTAACTTATCCATAATATCTTCCAGCGTCATAAACGGAAGACAGATATTCATAAGACCTTCTACTGTACCGATTGCAACATTAATTGTGACAATTGCTATCATCTCACTTGGTGAAATAATCTGTGCAAACTGTGGATTCGTTTCAATCCTCTCCAGCCTTGGCTGAACCTCAATTACATTTTCCCATGGTTCCCTGAGAAGATCTACCAAAACCACAAAAATTCTTTCCAGAACAGACAACTCAATCTCGGAAAAATTCCTCTGCTTTTCAAGGGGATCTCCCATTCCGCCAAGCATACGGTCAATAATTGTAAATCCCAGATTGGATGCCAATTCAATTAATATATTACCATTAAGTGGCTCGAAATTAACAATCCCGAGCAACACAGGATCCGACAATGCATTGGAAAATTCAGAATATGTAACTGCTTCTGAACTCATAACATCAATCTGTACATTTTTTCGTAAATATGCCGGTAAATTACTAGAAACCAGTCTGCCAAAATGCTCAAATATAATCTCCAACGTCCTCAAATGTTCCTTTGAGAACTTAGCAGGTCTAGCAAAATCATAATCTTTAATTTTAACCGCCGGTTCGTCATTCACTTCATCTACATCTAACTCACCGGAATTTAATTGTTTCAGCAACGCATCAATCTCATTTTGAGACAGCACATCTGCCATATTTTCACCTCCAATTGCCTGCCAGTCTTTTTCATTCAGGAAACCATCATATTCCCTATATCATATTGAATAAAAATTACTTGGACGACTGGGTCGTGAACTTGCTAAATGACACTCTGTATATACATTGTGTCCCATATTTCTTTTGAAGGCTGCTAAGAATCTGTTTTTTAATCTTCTCCTGCGTCTCCTGATCTGCCACTTCTGCATATGTGTAATTCTGAATAATGTTACGTGCTTCATCAAATACTGCTCCCTGTGCATCTGCCAGAACAGCATTCAAATCGTCATACTCCTTTGATGACTTATCCATTTCCAAAGTCAGACCAACCTGCACATAACCATTTTTCCCACTACCATCATCCTTCAGGTTTACAACCTGTGCTTCTACATTATATGTTGCAATGTTTTCTAATGCAACTGATGGCTGACCATCATTACTCTCTAATTCCAAATTCAATGCCGATGCAATCTGCGTAATCAGATTATTGGTTTTCTTCGCAGATGGCATACAGACAAATACAAGCATAACATTTAAAATCAAATTCACAACACAGAGAGCTAAAATAATGACTGTAATTAAATTCTTTTTCATGACCTTCTCCTATCTTTTTGTTTGTGTATCAGAATTCAACTGATTATATATCTTAATGGATACCCGGCGGTTCTTAGCCCGCCCTTCTTCCGTCTGGTTAGAGGCAACAGGACGGCTTTCTCCATATCCTGCAACCTTCATATTAGCTTCTATTAAATTAGCATTTTCCATAACGTATTCAAACACCTTGGTAGCTCTCGCAGTGGATAAATAACGGTTGCTTTCATATAAGGAATTATGAATCGGCACATTATCGGTATGTCCTTCTATCTCAATCACACAATCCTTGTATCGTTCCATAATCATGGCTATCTTTTGCATAAAAATCTTTGCATCCTGTCGAATCTCTGCCTGACCAGCATTAAATAATATAGCTCCATTCAGATCCAAAGAAACATACTGTGCATTATAATCCAATATAACTTCATTATCAATACTATAGGACTCTGCCATCTGTAAAATCTCATCATACATCTCTTCCGACTGTTCCAAGCCCTGTTTCCCCAACATTTCTTTCAATTCTTTTTCTATCAACGAATCTTCTTTGGTATTTTGGGTAATTCCACTTTCACTTGTCAGATCTTCCGTATTCGGTTTCACACTGTCTGGCTGGTCAGATTTGTCTTCTTTCCCATCATCCGCACCAGTAGATGATAAATCCTGATTATTTCCTTTCACCTCGGAAGATACTCCGATATGCTCCAATACCGACTCGATTCCCGGAAGCTGCGTGACACCTCCCGATACAATCTGTCCCTCCACTAAAGAAACAGCTCCTGACTGGAAAATACTAAAACTCATATTATCAAAAGATGCTGCAATCCTTTGAATCTTTCCCTCATCCATCGTAGAACTCGCAAACAGTAAAACGAAGAAACAAAGCAACAGATTCATCAAATCACTAAATGTAGCCATCCAAGCCGGTGAACCTTCCTCAGCAGGCTTTTCTCTTTTTTTGGCCAATCCTACTCACCACCTTCATTTAACTGATCTCTCACACCTGGGGCAAGGAAAGATTTTAATTTCTCTTCAATTACTCTCGGATTCTCTCCTGCCTGAATAGATAACAAACCTTCTATCATAATTTCCTTCAACTGTATCTCTTCGTCATTGAATATTGTCAACTTACCTGCAACCGGTGCACTCAGCCAGTTTGCAAGTACGGAACCGTAATAAGTTGTAATCAGCGCAGTCGCCATAGAAGGTCCGATAGAATCTGGATCGGATAAGTTCTTCAGCATTAGGATCAAACCAATCAGGGTACCAATCATACCCCAGGCAGGTCCCATCGCTCCAATCTGTTTCCAGAAAGCAATGTTCGTCTGATGTCTTGTATCTGTATTGACCAATTCTGCCTCTAAAATACCTCTTACCAATTCTGGATCCGTACCATCCACAATCAGCAAAATTCCTTTTTTCATAAAAGGCTCTTCCAATGCATTTGCAGATTCCTCTAATGCAAGCAAACCTTCTTTTCTGGCAACGTTAGATAAATCAATAATCTGCTTAATGGTTCCTATACTATCCAACTGCGGTACTTTAAATATCAGACCAATCGATTTTAATCCGGCTAAGAAACCCTGCATCGGTACACTCGCCAGTACCGAACCAAAGGCTCCACCAAAGGTAATTAAAATCGATGGTAAATCTAAAAACCAAGGCAATGCCGCCCATCCAAAGTCACCGTTTGCCATACCAAATATCATTAAGGCAAAGGCTAAAACCAATCCAATTATCGATGCAATATCCAAAACTTCCACCTCTCCAATCCACAGTAAATTAAGGTTTCCTATTATTCAAAGAAACCTTTCAAAAAATCACATGTTAGTATTATAGCATAAAAGTGTAATATATTCTACAAAAATTTACAAAAGTGTATTATATATTTTCTTCCTATAACATATTACTAAATTTGTTATCTCTTGTCTACTCTCTTTTACAAGTATTTTTTTTCCTGTAGTTAAAGAAATAACTGTATCAGGAGTTTCTTCCACAAATTCAATAACATCTGCATTCAGAGTAAATTTAATATCATTCATCTTTGTTAACTCTATCATAGATACCCCTCCTTCACAAGGAAAGATGCACCATAATAATATATATGATGCATCTTCTATATTTCTTTATCACAAATCTTAAGGTTTTGTATTATCTCTTAAGATTTACCAGCTCTTCAATCAGGGTATCAGAAACAGTGATGATTCTTGAATTTGCCTGAAATCCTCTTTGGGTTACGATCATTTCTGTAAACTCCTGGGAAAGATCCACATTAGACATCTCAATAACACCCTGCGTCATAGTCTCACCCGCATTGACAATATCCATACCTACACCGTCAAATTCACCAGAAGCCTTTGTCTCTTTATAAAGACTGTTGCCGATTGCCTCCAGACCTGCCGGATTTACGAATTTTGCCACTGCGATTTGTCCTAAAAGCTTACTGATACCATTATCATAAACACCATAAATCATACCATTGGTATCAATCTCCACATCTGTAAGCGTACCTACCTTACGACCTGCACCTGTAGTATCCGTACCACCCTTCATTGTCTCTACATCTGATTCACCGCCCTTGGTAGAGTACATGGTAAGCGGAGAACAGTCTAACTCAATGGAATCAATCCAATCAGTCTGATCAGGAGCAGTGTGATCCTGGAACACATTTCCTTTTGTAGGATCTGTCGGTGTAATAGTCAGTGCTGTTGTCTTTACTCCTGCTACACCTCCCATACCTATAAACTTACCTCCATCAGGATCAAATTTGATCGTAGTATCTGCTAAAGTTGCCGAATATCCATTTTGTAAAATATCTACATTATTGGCATCCTTAATGGAATCAATTGCAAGGTTATACAAGCTGGGGTCATTGGCATCCTGAGTAATTTTAAATTTAACGCTGTACGTATATCCCAGATTATCATAAATAGATACCGTGGTCACAACACCGTCCGCCGTCTGCAGCTTTGGATCGATCGCCGCAATATTACCATGCATATACATCTTTGACGTCAATTCCGGAGGTGCCGTTTTGTTCTCTTCCGCCTCTGGTCTTAACGCAGATACGGTATCCCTTTTGATACTGGTCGGATCATCCGGATCTACCTGCCATCCCATTACCAGTTCACCACCGCCGGTAGTCAGATTACCTGCATCGTCTGTCTTAAAAGCACCTATCTTGGTAAAATAATTGGTGCCGCCGCGGTTTACAACAAAGAACGAGCTTCCGTTGATCATCAGGTCATACGGATTATTCGTTGACTGTGCAGAACCGCCTTTATGGGACGCCGTGATAGTCGCCACAGTCATACCCAAACCAATCTGCTTCGCATTGGTACCGCCGCTGGTAGGCGTTGCCCCGGTTGCACTCTGCGTAGTCTGATACAAAACATCCTTAAATAATACCTGACTGGATTTAAAGCCTACGGTATTTACATTTGATATATTATTACCAATAACATCCATTTTTGTCTGATGATTCCTAAGACCTGAAACACCAGAATAAAGTGATCTCATCATAATTAAATGACCTCCTATTTTTATTCTTACTGATGGTCATCCCGTCTGTCATTCCGGGATGCCTAGCCTCCAAAAGGTCCGGCTATACAATCACTGCCCCATCAATATTCGTAAACACATTACTATCATTATTTTCCTGATCCATTGCTGTAATTACTGTATTATTTTTCACATTTACAATAAAAGCAATGTTATCCATCATAACCAGTGACTCATTAATACTTTTTTCCTTGGCCTGCATAACTCCCTTGTTCAAGCGGTTCATCTGATCATCATTCAGATTGATGTTCCGGCTGGCAAGTCTCTCATTTGCATGCTTTGAAAATATCACACCCGGCAGATTCTCTTTTGCACTGCTGGTTTTTTCTAATATTTCCCGAAAAGAAAGCCCCTGTTCTGTTGTAACATTCTGCCAATTAGATTTTTTGCCGTTATTTAAGTAGGCATCTTTTACCTGTTCAATTGACATAAATGAATTCTGTAAACGATCCATGTTATCGCCCCTTTTCCTTAAGGTTAAGCCAATACAGTTCCGTCTGTATTGCTGCTTTTGGGAAACCTGTTGACAAGACTTTCCTTACTTGTCATCCTCGTTGCCGCCTTCGCCTTCTCCTTTATCTTCACCATTTTCTCCGCTGTTTTCTCCACCATTTTCTCCGCTGTTTTCTCCATCGTTTTCTTCATTTCCCGGATTCTTGATCAAATGCTCCAGATAATCAATACTAACAATAGAATCCAAATAATCTGCCGGATAATACTGGTCATTAATATGGAAATACGCTTTTCCCTCACTCATAGTTACATAATCTACCAGACCACTTACCTGATTAATCTTGCCCGCTGAATCTGGAACATTTAATATTACATATTGTCCTGCCATATTCAACGCCTGATTTGCATTAAATGTTGCACAAAGATTTTCTAACTGTTCTACTGTTGAGAACTGTGCCAGCTGAGCCATATACTCTGTGTTACTGGTCGGTTCCAACGGATCCTGATACTGCATCTGGGTTACCAGAAGCTTTAAAAAAGCATCTTTATCCAATGTAGAATTTTTGGAATTTGTTATGTTACTAACTGCCTGTTCCACTGATGACGTATCAATTCCTATTCCTGCCATATTCTTTTCCTCCTTTTATTTTTTATGATAGATACCGGTTTCCCGATATTCTTTCCTGTTATGCCATATAGCTGACACTGCTTCCAGAAGCCTTCATTTTTTCAACTTCAGCCTCTTCTTCGATAGAAATCTCTTCATCTGACTCTGACAGATTCATTTTTCTTCTGTTTCTTCCTGTGCTTCTCTGTTCATTTGCCATCTGCTCTTCGTTCCCACGCTCGAAGCCGGTAGTTGAAACCATAACTTCTATCGCTTCGACTTTCAGATTCTGATGCTGCATTGCATCCTTCAGATTAGTAAGACCACCTTCAATTGCCTGTTTTGCAGCTTCTGTTTCTGCTACAATTCTGGCCGTCATAATACCATCTTTAGAAATAACCTGTATCTGGATTTTACCTAAATGCTCCGGATAAAGCTGTAATTCCATTGAAGATGTATCCTGATTCATATTGACACGAACCTGTTCTACAATCTGTTCAATCACATCCATTGCTCTAACAGGTTCTTCTCCCAAAGCAGCAGCCTCATCTATCTGACCTACTGCATCGTGAATTGCCTGCAAAATTGGATTTTCAAAAGCTTTGATATCCTTTGTCATGGTCTCTTCCAAATTATCTGACGCATGTTCCTGCATCTGACCGGAAGCACTCTGATTTTTGGCAAATAATGAATCCTGCATTCCCTGATCATCTTTACGTGAAACAATCACCTCTGGCTCGTTTTCCATATCTGCTTCTTCTGATATGAATTCCGAAGGATCATATTCTTTGTCCTCAGCTAGTTCCTTCCAATCAGGCGTCTCTAAAAGAATTTCTTTTCCATCTGCTTTTTCCATAAGTTCCAAAACATTTTTAAGGTCCAATTCTTCCCAGCCATTTTCCTGCAATATCTGGTTGAACTCTTCCTCAAACTGCTGCCATGCCTGATTCAGATTTTCATCTGTAAGCAAATCTGAAACATCTGCCGATTGGAGTTTTAAGAAAAATTCCTTTAAACCTATAGGGGTCATTAAATCGGAAATTTCCATTCCCAAAGCATTTAACTGTGCTTCCACATCCTTAGCAGACAAACCTAACTGCTGCATTATCATCTGCAAAATATCACTAACTGTTTCAAGCGCTGCGGATATCTCTTCATCTGTCAGTTCTTCACTTTCTTTGGTAACATCCCCGGTCATAGACACATTTTCCATTTCCGCATCTTCTGTTACCGTCTGTCTTTTATCTGTGCTATCTGTTACTGATTTTTCCGGCTCTATACCGTCTGCTGTAGCTTTTTCTGATTTTACTGACGAATCTCTCTGAGCCGCAAGGTTATTTACTTTGGAAACATCCTGCCCATTTTCTTTCATAAATGCATTTTTATTGACATCCGCTTTAGACTGGGCAAAAATATTCGCAAAACTCAAAGAATCTGTATCCTTACCGGTCTTGGAAGTATTCTTTTCATTACCGGTCTGCATTCCAATCGTCATAAGATTAGACGCATTTACTTTTTCCTTTACCTGCATGTTTTTCCTCCTTTCCTTAATAGTATATATTATCAAGTGGTTATGGCATAAGCTTCTTAGTTACATTTGCCGCAAAATCCGGATCCATCTGATCCATTATTTTGGCTCTCTTATCTGCTTTCATTGCCTCTAATATCTCTGCAACCGTATCCAGATCATTTTTCATCTTTTCCAACACGGCAGCAGCTTCTGCCGGCTTCATATTTTCATATGTCTTGGCCAGCTCCTTAATATTGGAATCTGTTGACTGGTTGGAAAGAAGCTGTTTGTAAATAGCTTCTGCATGAGCTGCATCGATACTCTCATACCACTTAATATATGTATCGGCATCTGGAGCGTTTTCTCCATAGACTACTTCATTATAAAATTGTTCTTTTTGTTGCTGAAATTCATTCTGACCGTCTTCAAACACTTTAAGACGTTCTACCTGCTTTGTTAAGTCTGCATTTTCCTCTTTCAGCGATTTGTTATTTGTATTTAATTTGCTGTTCTCTTCCTTCAGCTTTTCAATCATTTCTTTTGCCTGGGAGAGTGTTGCAATCTCGTCTCCTTTTTCATTTTCCGCTGCCTCTTTCTCTAATTCCTCAGAAGACGGTGCCGGAAGAATTTTATTAATTCCCGGAACATCTTTCAATATAGGTCGCAGTACGGAACTCCCGAATCCCCCTATATCAAACTTAATCAGAGCGGCAATAATTGCCAGCCACACAGCTACAATCAAAATCACAAAAAAGACAGATAAAATCTTACTTCCAATATTCTCTTCATCATTTGTTCTCGTTTCTGACCTATTACGCTTTGCCATAAGACCCTACTCCTCTTCGTCTGCATTTTTATTATACTGGTAACTGACCAGTTGATCAATCTCTTTCATTTCTTCCTGATTCAATTCCTGTAAAAAAACTTCAAACTGGTTATCCTTTAATTTCTCGTGTATCTTTCTTTCTTTTGTAGCCTCATTCATCAGTCTGACCGCTTCTTCCAGTTCCAGTTCGATCTGCATGATTACCATCTTCTGGTCTTCTATGTATTCATCCATCACCAGAATAGCTGTCTTGCACTGCTCTATCGCAAGGACATCAAGACGTTCAGACACCAGATGCCGGTATTCTGCAAAATATTCTTCTTTTCGACATTTTAACTGCTCCAGAACATCCTGTGCCTCATTGAGCCTCATACGGACTTCCATATAATGCTGCTTTGCCTGCTCTTCCAGTTTGTACTTAATATCCAGAATATTCTGCATACGATAGATAAATTTAGCCACAATCAAAACCTGCCTTTTAACCTGCTTGCACCTCATCGAAAATACCCGAAAGCATATTTATTTCTTCCTCAAACAGATATTTACTGTCCACATCCTGCATTAAAAACTCATTTACCTGATTAATCTTAGAAATCGCAAAATCAATCTCCGGATTGGAACCGGATTTGTATGCCCCGATATTTATTAAATCCTCTGCTTCATTATAAGTTGCAAGGACATTTTTCAGTCTGCCGGCTGCCTCTTTATGCTCCTTTGCTGCAATTCCACTCATACATCTTGAAATGCTCTGCAGCACATCAATAGCCGGATAATGGTTCTTATGTCCCAGTTTTCTGGAAAGCATAATATGACCATCCAAAATACCTCGTGCAGCATCCGAAATCGGCTCATTAAAATCATCTCCATCTACCAGTACTGCATATATTCCCGTGATAGAACCCTTTTCTGAATTTCCTGCACGCTCTAACACCTTGGGAAGCTCCGAATACACAGAAGGCGGATAGCCTCTGGTAACTGGCGGTTCTCCGGACGCAAGCCCGATTTCCCTTTGTGCCATGCAAAAACGTGTCATATTATCCATCATAAGAAGAACATCTTTGCCTTTATCCCTGAAATATTCAGCAATCGCCGTTGCTGTTTTGGCTGCTTTATTACGAATCAATGCCGGTTTATCCGATGTAGCAATCACAAGAACGGAACGTTTCAGTCCTTCCTCACCAAGATCACGTTCAATAAACTCCCTGACCTCTCTTCCCCGCTCACCAATCAGTGCAATCACATTGATATCCGCCTTTGTATTTCTGGCAAACATACCCATCAAAGTAGATTTACCAACACCTGAGCCTGCAAATATTCCAATTCTTTGTCCCTTTCCGACAGTAATCATTCCATCTACTGCTTTCACACCTAAGGGCAGTACCTCTGAAATCATCTTACGTCTTAATGCATCCGGTGGAGGTGCCTCAATAGGATATGTATCACTTAAATGGAATTCGGCACCGTCAAGCGGTCTGCCAAGACCGTCCAAAGCATGCCCTAACAGTTCCTCACCCACAAATACTTTTAACGGTTCCTTAGTATTTTCAACTGTAGCTCCAAGTCCAATCCCCTCCACACTTTCAAAGGGCATCAAAAGAACACGACTGTCCCTGAAGCCAACCACTTCTGCCATTACTTCCTGTGTACCGTCTTTTGAAGTAATCTTGCACAAATCATTTAATTTGCAGGCAGGTCCCACTGACTCCACAGTAAGTCCCACAATTTTTGCCACCTTTCCAAGCTCCTTTACATAGGAACGGTGTGCCAAAGAAAAGTATGGCTCATAATTTATATCCAAACAAATCACCTATTCTTTAATCATTAATCTAAGTGCCTTTATCAGATTATCCATCTGAACATCCAGACTGATATCAACAATTCCGTTATCCGTTTCAATCAGACATTGTCTTGCTTCAAGCTTTGCGTCCTCAAATACCTCTAATTGTATATTAGGATTCAAAGCTCCGTAAATCTCATCTTTTTTTTCTGATATTTCATTATAGTCATCACTGGATACCTTGATCACAAAATGTTTACTATTATCCAAGTCTCTCATTGCAGAATTAATCATGTAGAGTAATACATCTCGTTGCTCCTCAACCACTACACCGGTAATATGAGGAATTAACTGACACAATAAATCAACCATCTGTTTTTCCGTAAATTTTACCAGTTCCTCTTCCGTTTCCTGTAGTTTGATTTCCATTTTATGCCTGAGCTGCTCCAGTTCGGCTTTTTTCTCTTCTATCTCTTCTTCTGCGGACTGTAGACCCTCTGTGTATCCCTGCTGATGCCCCTCTTCAATCGCCTGTTCTTTTAAAGCCTCTATTTCATCATATGCCTTGGCACGAAGCTCTTCCGCTTCATCATGTGCACGGCTGATAATCGTTTCAGCTTCACTTTTTGCCGAGACCAGCACCTCTTCTGCCATTTGACGCAGTTCTTCAGATGAAGCTTCTGACACACCTGGAATATTGGCGGTATCCATCGTCAATACATCATCATCAAAATCTTCTCCCGAAAGCTCCGCATCCAGAATCATGGCTTCTGCCAAAGCCTCTTCCACACTGTCCTGTCTTCTCGCCAAAGCCAGAGTATCATCCAGATTCTTAATAATCTTATTCTCATTAGCATCAATTACAAGTGTATTATCCTGGGAAAATGCTATAAACCCCGATTTAATCAGATTAGACAACGATCTCGTCACCTCCACCACGAGAAATAACAATCTCTCCAGTATCTTCTAACTTCCTGATGATATTTACAATCTTCTGCTGTGCTTCCTCTACATCCTTCAGTCTTACCGGACCCATATATTCCATATCTTCCTTGATCATAGTAGACAGACGGGAAGATAAATTGCTGAAAATACAATTTTGAACATCCTCATTCGCATTCTTAAGAGCTGTTGCAAGTTCATTATTATCCACTTCACGCAGAACTGTCTGGATTGCACGGCTATCAAGAGTAAGGATATCTTCAAATACAAACATCTTACGTCTGATTTCATCTGCAAGTTCAGGTTCTTCAACCTCTAACGTCTCCATAATATGTTTCTCTGTACTACGGTCAACCGTATTCAAAATAGAAACAATGGCATCTACACCACCCACAATGGTGTAATCCTGATTGACCAGAGAAGAAAGCTTCTTTTCCAATATTTTTTCCACCTCTTTGATGACATCCGGACTGGTTCGATCCATCAATGCAATACGTCTCGCAACATCAGCCTGCTTTTCTAACGGAAGTGCACCCACCACCGCCGCCGCCTGACTAGACGGAAGATATGCCAGAATAAGGGCAATTGTCTGTGGATGCTCATCCTGTATAAAGTTAAGAAGCTGGGACGGATCCGCTTTTCGTACAAATTCAAACGGCCGTACCTGTAAGGATGCTGTAAGTCTGCCTATAACATCCTTCGCCTTATCTTCTCCTAATGCTTTATCCAGCAGATCTTTTGCATATCCGATACCACCCTCGGCAATATACTGCTGAGCAAGACAGATTTCATAAAACTCCTCCATCACACTTTCCTTCACATCAGGAGATACACTTCTTGTATTTGCAATTTCCAGTGTCAGGGATTCAATCTCGTCTTCTTTTAAATGTTTAAAAACAGTTGCTGATTTTTCCGGACCCAAAGAAATCAATAAAATAGCTGCTTTCTGGATTCCTGACATTTCTTCATCATTCATTGCTTCTCCTCCAAACCTATCTATTCCTTATTCCCATTCCTCATTCAGCCAATTACGCAGTAATAATGCAACCTCTTCCGGATTTTCTTCCACAAAACGCTCAATCTGCTGTCTGGTAGCTGATTTGTCGCTAAATTCAATATCCTCTAAGCTCTGGTTTTCCTTAGTAGTAGCCAATAAGGCTTCCACGGAAAGCTCTGGTTCTAATTCCGTTATCTCTACCGGTTTCAAACCCTTGAATACTACAAAACAGAGCAGGGCAACTATTAAAATTGCAAGGATAAACTGAAGATAATTCGTTGCCATCTCCGCAGCACTGGTTTCCTTTGGATAAAACAGCGGAACTTCATATGCATGAATCCCGATATCCTCCGCAGCAATTCCTGTCGCTTTCTCAATCAATGTATATAACTCCTGATCAATCTCAACAGCCTTTCTCTCATCATTTTCTTCCTGAAAAGCCTCAAAACTGGTTCCTCTTAACTGACCGGCTTTTTTCATCTTCGCTTCATCATAAATTACATACCTGCTAAGAACTACTGCTATGGAAGAATTGTCCGTATTGACTCTGCCGACCGCTTTTTTGGTTTTCGTTATTGTAACACTGTCATTATATTCTTCCTTGATTACATTCGCACTGCTGTTTCCCGCAGCACCAGCCAAAATCTCATAGTCATTTACCGTACCATCATTTGAATCCGTTCCTGGAATTCCTGATGTACCGTCTGTATTTTCAGCATTATAATAATAATAGCTTGTTTTCGGTCCTGAATCGTCTTCTTCGTCTTCCGTGTAATGACGCTCATCCTGAATCTCCTCTTCGTCCAGTGTCAAATCCAGATTAGCAGTTACTTCAGCATCATTATATACACCCGAATTTACCAAAAGACTTCGTACCCTGTCTTCAAGATTCGTTGTAACTTCATTTGTTATCTTCATTGTCTGTGCTGCCGCACCCTTTGCTGTTGAAAGATCATTATCACCGCCAAACAGTAAAGCTCCAGTCTGGTCAATAATCCGGACAGAGTTCGTTGTCTTATTCCCAAGAGAAGTCGCCACCATATTGGCAATTCCCTCTACACTCTCAGCAGAAAAATCACTGGTTGTAATCAACAAAACACTTGCTGTTGCCTCTTTGTTTTCAGACAATAATGAATTGGTGGAATCTGGAATGGTAATCTGTACAGATGCCTGTTTCACACCTTCTATCTGTTCCAGATCACTACTAAGATCATTTTGTGTGACAATCTTTTCCTTTAACTGCCTTTCACGGTCTGTCGTCGACATACTGTTATTAAACAGCCAGTCCCTGTCATTATTTTTATTCGTAGCAATATTATTCTCTCCCAGTGCCAGTCTTGCCGCAGCTTCACTTTTCTCATCAACCGTAAAAGTAAGACCGTTGCCTGATACCGTAAACTTGATTCCTTTTTCGTTCAGAATCTCCTGTGCAGAGGCTGCATCTGTCGTGTTGTCGAAAGTTACCAGTTCCACATATTTCGTACGGTTAAGCATTACAATAAGAACCACCAGTATAAAAATGACAGCCGCCGAAATAGATATAATTAATGTCTTTTGTTTACTTGTGAATCGATTCCAAAATTCGACCATTCTTGTTTGAATAGATTTTAATCTGTCTAACATACTACATACTACTCCCCAACGGAACGCTTTCTCCGTTTATCTGTTTTAATGTATTATACCTGCATATTCATCAGTTCTTTATATGCCTCAAGTGCTTTATTTGTAACCTTAACTGTATATTGCAGGGCTGTGCTCGCTTTAAACTGAATATCTGCGAGATCATGAATATTATTTGAATATCCAAGTGCAAAATTAATCTCTGATTCCTCCGCTGCCTTTTGTAAACTGTCAGCTTCCTTATACATATTAATTGCAGAACTTAATAAATTATCAAAAGCCTCTCCATTATCCGTTGTAACCTTTGATAAACCATAATTTTCAATCAATGCATTTTGTACATTGTTATTCTGAATTGCAGAAACTGCCATTTGTGACCACCTTTCTAATTTCCATAATGTATTTCCTGAAATTTTGTATTTATCTTAACTTCTTATTTTGCTGCCGGTTAAACGACTAAACCTCTTATAACAGCTGCGTAACTCTTGCGGTATTCATTAAATACCTAAAATATATTACTGACCAGCCTCATCGCCTTTGGGATTACTGCTGGAACAGTTCCAACCCCTTCATAGCAACCGCCTTTGCCGCATTAAACGCCGTTGCATTTGCTTCAAAAGAACGACTTGCATCAATCAGATTTGTCATCTCTGTAACGGTATTTACATTCGGACGCATTACATATCCATTCTCATCGGCATCCGGATGATCCGGATCATATACCATTGCCCCTTCTGTAGTATCCTCCACAATGGCCGATATCTTAACTCCCTTTGCATGATACGTCTCTAATCTGTTACTTAAAATATGATCAAAGGATGCATTGGAGTTCTCTTGAAACACCACAGTCTGGCGTCTGTAAACCCTCCCATTCTCATCTCTGGTCGTATTTACGTTAGCAATATTCTGGGAAATTATGTCCATTCTGGTACGCTGCGCCGTCATTCCTGATGCTGAAACATGTAACGCATTAAAAACTCCGCTCATATACTATCCCCTCCCTTAATTTGATAATACTGTTTTATATCTTGCATATTCCTGTCCAATCAGGGATACCAAAGTATTATATCTGATCTGATTTTCCGCCAGCATAGCCTCTTCGGTATCAGCATCCACATTATTACCATCTAAACGATAGGACAGTGTAGATGAATCTGTATATATCAATCCACCAAAATCCGATAAATGCGTATTTACTTCCGCAACCCTCTCCTCTAATGGATTCCCCCCTAGCAATGCCTGTTCCAGATAGTTTTCAAAAGAAACATCTTTTCTTTTATAATTAGGTGTATCTACATTTGCCAGATTATTTGTGATGATTTCATTTCTTGTGTTTGCCGCATCGGCTGCTTTGTTTAATACATTAATATAATTATAAATATTCGTATTAATCATATGCATTCCTCCTTCTTTTTTCAGACATAAAATATTCTAAGATACACTCTACATAGCAACAGCAAAGGACTTATGAGTACGCCCACAAATCCTTTTATACCACAAAATCCTTTTTATTTATGTAATTTTCCCAATTCCTCAAACACCACTTCATTCAAAACCTTGATATAAGTCCCTTTCATACCGGAAGACTTTGTCTCAATCACTCCGGCACTTTCAAACTTACGAAGTGCATTGACAATGACAGACCTTGTAATTCCAACTCTGTCTGCAATCTTGGAAGCTACTAAAATTCCCTCCATTCCAGAAAGTTCATCAAATACATGCATGATAGCCTCCGCTTCAGAAGCTGATAATGTTCCGATTGCAGAATGTACAATCGCAATCTTTCTGACTTCTTCTGCCGATTCTTCATTGACACTCCGCATCATCTCCAAACCGACAACAGTTGTACCATATTCACTTAAAATAATATCATCAATCGTGTACTGTCTCTCTTCTTTGTACATGAAAACGGTTCCTAACCGTTCTCCTGCAATGTCAATCGGTGAAATAATCGCCTGATATTTCTCCAGATTATCAAATTCAAATCCCAATGTCGCCAGATTCACATTCTCTTTGGTAGATAATACTCCTAAAAAACGTTCATTCAACATGGAATCGATAAATCCCCCTACATCAGGGACGATCAGTTCCGTTATCTCACTAATATCCGGATGGTTCTTGATTCCCAGGACCTTCCCTTTCTTACTGATTACTAAGACATCGGACTCTAAAATCTCACTTAACACCTGACAGATATCATTAAAGATCACCTTATGAGAACTGTTATTATGCAAAAGCTGGTTGATTTTTCTTGTTTTATCTAACAACTGTACTCCCATAGGCTCCCTCCATCCACAAGTAATTCTAACACAATTAATAAGTAATAACAACAATTTTCTAAAAAAAGAAAGTCTGGAAATTCTTAGCTGTGCTCTTTTTTATTCTCCTGTACATATCCACACTCTGTATTACTGCACACTAACTTGTTTCCTTTTATCAGCATAATGCTGCCGCATTTCTCGCATTTTTCAGCTGAAGGACGCTGCCATGACATAAAGTCACAGTTCGGATTATCAATGCATCCATAGTATTTTCTGCCTTTTTTTGTTTTCTTTAATACAACATCTTTTCCGCAGTTCGGACATTCCACTCCGATTTTTTCATAGTACGGTTTTGTAAAATGACATTCTGGAAATCCCGGGCAGGCAAGAAATTTACCGTGAGGACCATATTTTATCACAAGATTTCTTCCACATTCCTCACAAATCTCCTCCGTCACCTCATCTTCTATTTTAATGTGCTCTAACTCTTTATTTGCGGCAGATACAGCTTCATTTAAATCTGGATAAAAATTAGAAACCACAGTCTTCCAGTCAATCACACCTTCTTCAATCTTATCCAGCAAAGACTCCATATTAGCCGTAAACTCTGTGTTTACGATAACCGGAAACCCTTTCATCATAATCTGGTTGACCGCTTCTCCCAATTCCGTCACATACAAATTCTTGTTTTCCTTTACCACATATCTTCTTGCAAGAATAGTGGAAATCGTCGGTGCGTAGGTACTCGGACGACCAATCCCTAACTCCTCTAATTTTTTGACAAGGGAACCTTCCGTAAAATGAGCCGGCGGCTGGGTAAAATGCTGCTTATCAATAAATTCCTCCACCATAATCTCAGTCTGCTCATCAATATCCTTAAATAAGTTCTTCAACTCATCATTTTCGTCTTCTATTGCATAAACTGCCATAAATCCATCAAATATAAGTTTGGTAGATGCCGCACCGAACTCATAACCCTTTGCTTCCAGCTTAAGAGTTTCCCTTTCGTATTTTGCAGCCTCCATACGACTTGCCAGAAACCGGTTATATATAAGCTGATACAAACGGAACTGGTCTCTCGATAATGCTTCCTTTAATTTAACTGGAGATAATGTCACATCGGTAGGTCGAATCGCTTCATGGGCATCCTGGATTTTTTTTCCATTATCTGTTTTTTGTTTTCCTGAACCCACATACTCTTTACCATACTGCTTCTCAATATAATCAATGGCAGAAGCATTTGCCTCTTCTGAGATACGGACAGAATCCGTTCTCAAATAAGTAATAAGACCGATACTTCCTTTTCCTTTTATTTCCACACCTTCATATAGCTGCTGCGCAATCCTCATTGTCTTTCCGGTTGCAAAATTAAGCTTCCTTGCAGCTTCCTGCTGCAAAGTCGAAGTTGTAAAGGGAAGAGGAGCTTTTTTTGTCCTGACTGACTTTTTAATCTCTTTTACTTCCAGTCTTGCCTCCTTAAGCTCCTTTAAAATCTCTTCCATTTTTTCCCGGGAATGTATCTCTGCTTTACCTTCTGGTGTCTTCTGAAGCTTGGCCAGAAATGCCTTTTTACTTCCTTTAGGTCTGATAGATGCTTCCAATGTCCAATATTCTTCCGGAATGAAACTGTTAACCTCTTCTTCCCTGTCACAGATCAAACGCAGTGCAACTGACTGAACACGTCCTGCACTTAATCCTCTTTTTATCTTTACCCATAAA
This sequence comes from uncultured Lachnospiraceae bacterium, assembly GCA_910585605.1. Taxonomy (GTDB): domain Bacteria; phylum Bacillota; class Clostridia; order Lachnospirales; family Lachnospiraceae; genus CAG-590. The sequence continues at coordinate 54,106 of CAJUFL010000003.1, forward strand.
AGAGGACTGATCTCATATCCCACCAGTCGGTCCAGCACACGTCTTGCCTGTTGTGCATCTACCAGATTCATATCAATATCCCTGGCTTCCTTTAAAGAACCCTTCACTGCATTTTTTGTAATTTCATTAAATGTAATCCTCTTGTATTTTTTATTCTCCAGCTTAAGAGCTTTTGATAAATGCCACGAAATCGCCTCTCCCTCACGGTCAGGGTCTGTTGCGAGATATACTTTATCCGCTTTTTTTACTTCTTTCCGGAGTGCAGCCAATAATTCTCCTTTCCCGCGAATCGTAATATACTTTGGTTCAAAATCATTTTCTACATCAATGCCCATCTGGGATTTGGGTAAATCCCGGATATGTCCGTTAGAAGCAATCACTTCATAATTACTCCCAAGAAATTTTTTGATTGTTTTTGCTTTTGCCGGTGACTCTACAATTACAAGGTTCTTTGCCATAATTCGGCTCCTTCCAATATTCATTGATAGATTTTATAACTTAATTGCATAATAATTTCTTGCTGTTTCTACTATTACTCCCCTTACAGACAGCCTGTTCAATACGACACATACCTCCTGCGGGGCAATTTTCGCTTCATTAATGATATCATCCAAATATTTTGGTTCAATTCGCAAACAACTATACACCATTTTTTCAAGAGGTGCAAGTGACATTTTATTCACTCCTGCTTTAAAATCATTTGCTTTTCCTGATTTTTGAACGTTTTTCCTATTAATCTGAAGAATTTCCAAAATGTCTTCCACCTCAGTTATCATATGTGCCCCCAGCTTTATCAAATTGTTGCATCCCGCACTGGTCTTATCCGTAATCCTTCCCGGCAATGCAAAAATTTCCCTGCCCTGTTCCAGACCCTGATCCACCGTAATAAACGTACCACTCTTCTCCATTGCCTCCACCACCAAAATCCCGTCAGAAAGACCCGCAATCAAACGGTTTCTCTGAGGAAATAATCCCGGTGCCGGCAAAATGCCAAGATTATTTTCGGATAAAATTCCTCCGGTTTTCTCCATCTGCATAAAAAGCCGGTAATTCTCCTCCGGATAAATCCTGTCAATTCCGCATCCCAGCACACCCAGCGTATAACCTTCCTCTTCCAAGGCACCTGCATGTGCCATTCCGTCTATCCCCCTGGCCAGACCGCTGATGATCCCTATCCCATATTTTGAAAGCTCCCTTGCAAAAAAACGTGCTATTTCACTCCCATATCTGGTACAGTTCCTTGCTCCGATCACTGCAACATTTTTTTGATTTTCCGGCGGAAAACTACCTTTTAAATAAAGAGAAAAAGGAGCATCAGGAATATCCCGAAGTTTTTTGGGATAACACTGCATATCACGGTGGATAAAAGAAATCCCCTTCCCTGCAAGCTTCTGATAACTATGTATGATGTAATCTTCTCTTTTAGACATAGAAAATGCTTCTTTCTGTTTTATGTTCCGAAAACAGGCAGATACCTTTTCTTCATTTTCCCAATAAACAGCCTCCGGTGTTCCATATATATCCAACAACCTCTGTATCGTTCTTCTGCCGATTCCGTTTATATTGGTTAGCCAGTACCAGTAATAATCCTGCTTTCTCATTTAGTTCCTCCCCCCTGATAAAAATTAGTCATCCGATAAGACAATGCCTCCCATATATGATCACATTCCACGGCTTCCGAATGTTCTAGATCGGCAATCGTCCGTGCCACCTTTAACACTTTGGCGGCACCTCTGGCAGACAGTCCATATTGTAAAAAAATTTCCTGTCTAAGCTTTTGTTCCTTTTCACCAAGTTTGCAGACTTCATCCAAAAGCCTGGAAGGTATCTGTGAATTAAACAGGATTCCATATGGCTTAAGCCTTCTTTTTTGAATCTTCTGGGCTTTCATGACTCTTTGCTTGATCATTCCGGAACACTCCTCTTTCTGATTCCCATATAGTTCCTCATAATCCAGCTTTTTCACTGATATATTCATATCTATCCGGTCTAGCATCGGCTGTGATATTTTTTTCAGATAACGGTCAATCTGGGACTTTGTACAATGACACTTTGCCAGATCCGGATAAAATCCACAGGGACATGGATTCATGGCAGCCACCAGCATGAATTCACAGGGAAACGTATAGCTCCCCTGTAATCTTGATATCGTAACCTTTCCGTCTTCCAACGGCTGACGCAGCATCTCCATAATATTTTTTTGAAATTCCAAAAATTCATCTAAAAAAAGTACGCCATGATGTGCCATACTGATCTCACCCGGTCTTGGATTCTTGCCTCCGCCAATCAATGCCTGTGCCGTAATCGAATGATGGGGCATGCGAAATGGCCTCTGTCTGACCAGTCCCTCTTCCGGATCCAGCAGCCCTCCAACACTATAGATTTTAGTCAGTTCAATGCTCTCCTCATAAGACAGCTCCGGCATAATAGTTGGAATCCTTTTTGCCATCATAGATTTCCCTGCCCCGGGAGGACCAATATACAATATATTATGCATTCCGGTCACTGCAATCTCTGTTGCTCTTTTTAGTGTCTTTTGCCCCTTTACATCCGCAAAGTCATCACAAAAAGAATCGGAAACTGATTCCCTTTTCCGATGTACAGTTTCCGACACCATATGATCATTCTGTAAAAGATGATCCACAACCTGCTTAAGGCTTTTTGCCCCGAAAATCTCCATATCCGGGATAAAAGAAGCCTCCTTCCTGTTACCATAAGGAAGAATAACTGTCCTGATTCCCTGTTTTCTTGCAAAATCAACGATTGGAAGAATCCCTCTTACACCCCGGATATCCCCATTTAATGACAGTTCCCCAATGAACAGAATATCCTTTAATTCTTCTACCGGAATATAACCATATGCTGCAAGCAGTGCGATACTAATGGGTAAATCGAAAGCAGAACCTTCCTTCCTGACATCTGCCGGGGACAAATTAACCGTAATACGCTTTGGAGGGAACAGATATCCCGAATTTTTCAAAGCGGTCCTCACGCGGTCACTGGCCTCACGGACTTCAGAAGATAAAAAGCCTACCATATTAAAAACAGGCAGCCCTTCATTGACATCGGCTTCCACTGTAATGAGTCTTCCCTCGACTCCATGCAGTGTGCCGCTCAAAACTTTACTATACATGAAAACTCCTATTCCATCTTCAAGTACAAACAAAATTATTATATCGGATGCATATAAAAAACGCAACGGGAATATCCATTGCCGCTGCGTTTTCATATTATTTTCACATTTTATGTACTGCCTGCTGTCTTTAATTTAATAATTTTTTCAATTCATCCATAAAAATATTAACATCCTTAAACTCCCGGTAAACAGAGGCGAATCGCACATAAGCTACCTGATCTAGAACTTTTAATTCATCCATGACGATCTCGCCGACAACAGTACTTTCAACTTCTTTTTGCTCCAGATTAAAAATCTTAGTCTCTATACGGTCAATACATTTTTCAATCTCATCCACTGAAATCGGACGCTTATGACAGGATTTAATTACACCGGATTCTATTTTCGAACGGTCAAAAGCTTCCCTGATCTTGTCTTTCTTAATAATGATCAATGGTATTGTCTCCACCTTCTCATAAGTGGTAAAACGTTTTTTACAATCATCGCATTCCCTTCTTCTGCGAATGGAACTGTTATCATCTGCTGGTCTTGAATCAATCACTCTTGTACTATCCTCTCCACAAAATGGACATTTCATATGTAAATCCTCCTCTTAATCTGTAACCGATTCTGCTTTGCAAAACCGCTTGCCTGTCAGCAATCATCTTTCATAACAGCCGCCTCCAAACAGACATCCACCAGTATAATATCCGGTCCAATCCTAACTACATCACAAAAACGAATGTAATATCTGACACACTTCCCAAAACAGGAAAAAAAGTGAATGGGTGCTGGTACAATCAATGCACAAATCTGACCGTTACAGGGATCAAATTCAATATCTGCCACACAGCCAATCCGTTTGCAGTCCTTACAATTAATTACCTCTTTTTGTTTTAAATCCAGAAATGTCATAACGGCTCCAAACCATTCTTATAACAATATATGCTTAAATTCAGTCAAAAAGACATAGTAATTGTGCTTTACATAATATGTTTACATCAGCATTATACACGATAGTTTTCAAAAAATCTACTAAATTTATAAATTTTTTGTGAAAAACTTTCCTCTTTCGATTTATTATGCTAAAATACAACCTATGCCTATATCCCATATGCCATAAAGCATTGGCATCCACCATGGAATAGATATAGGCAATTGCGAAATAGTTATGTTGTGTCATATGCATTGTGCATATATCCAATTTATCGAGTTTCGCAATTATCTAATATAGGAATAGATCAATGGAAAGGTATGGACCACTATGGAAAAAGAAAATGACAATATGAAATCAAAAATAGATACTGATGACAAAAATACCAGCAACATAAAAAAACCGGAAGAGAACCTGTACTCAGAAAATGCCTTGGAATTGTCCCGTATGTCCTTTAAAGAAAGACAATCCTATAAAAAGGAACTGCAAGCTAAACGTCTGGCATCTATGGATGCCGGGGAACGCAGAAGGTATATCCTGCATTATTACAAGTGGCATTTTGCAGGAGGCATTTTTCTTATTTTATTTTTGTACCTTCTTGGACATACCATATACAAAGCAAACCTTCCAACGGAACTGATTGTTGCCATCACCAATGACGGACCAAATGCCATAGCAGAAAAATATATTCCGGATACTTTCCGGAGTTATTATGAGCTGGACTCAAAAAATATCATTCAGGTCTTTACCGATTTAACGATTGATAATACTGATGATGTTGCCATCCGCCAGTCAACACTGACCGACTATGAAAAAATGATCGTATATATCACTTCCGATAAGCTTGATGCCATCATCGGAAATGAACAAACTCTGAATTATTACAGATCAACCGGTGATATTGCAGTGATCGATGCCTGTATCGACAAAGAACTATACAGCCAGATTGAAAAATATATTGTGACAGCATCTTCTGACGATACTTATATGAATGAAGGAAAACCTTATTCTGCAGCCATTGATATCAGTGGCACAGAATTTGCCAATAACTGTAACCTTTCTTATGATAAAGTATATCTGATGATTCCCAATAACCGCTATACGGATAATACTAACACAATCCGTTTGATCCGGTTGATTTTCGGTCTGTAATCCGTTAGCATTACAGACTCTGTTAAAGAATAATCTTAACCGGACATTTTTCCTTACAGATACCACAATGGGTACATTTTTCCTGATCAATATAGGCAAGATTATTTTCTACCGTGATCGCTTCTGATGGACAATTCTTTGCACACAGCCCACAACCGATACAGCCTGCCTGGCACACCTTTTTGACCTCTATCCCCTTATCCTTTGAACTGCACTTTACATGACACACGGCATCTACAGGAACCAGTTCAATCAGGTGTTTCGGACATTCCACCACACATTTTCCACACGCCTTACATCTATTTGGATCAATACGTGCAATACCGTCTACAATCTCAATCGCCTCAAAGGGACATACCTTTTTGCAATTTCCAAAACCAATACAGCCATAGGTGCACGCCTTTGCTCCACCGCCCGGATTATTCATTGCTGATTTACAATCCTCTGAACCTATATACTCATAATTATCTTTCGCATTTTCACAGCTTCCGGCACATTTTAGATAAGCCGTCATTCTCACGGTTTCCCCCGCTTTTACTCCCATAATCTCACTGATTGCCCGGGCACAGTTCTCCCCTCCTACTGGACATCCGTTCACTGGTGCTTCTCCCTTTGCAATGGCGGCAGCTAACCCATCACATCCCGGAAAACCACAACCACCGCAGTTATTTCCAGGAAGACATTCCCTTACAGCAACCTCTTTTTCATCCACCTCAACTGCAAATTTTTCTCCTGCAACACTCAGCAGAACCCCGATGATAATACCAGTTCCTCCAACAATTGCCGTAGCAAGTAAAATTGATGCAATACTCATACCACTATCCCCCTTACTTAATCAAACCGGAAAATCCGAAAAAAGCCATTGCCATCAAGCCGGCAGTGATCAGTACGATCGGAGTTCCTTTAAAAGATTCCGGAATATTATTATATTCAATCTTTTCCCTGATTCCCGCCATAATCACAATGGCGATAGTAAACCCTACTGCTGTTCCAAAGCCATTAACTACAGAAGTAACAAAGTTATAGGATTTCTGTACATTGATCAGTGCGATACCAAGAACTGCACAGTTCGTCGTAATAAGAGGAAGATATACTCCTAATGCAGAATATAACGAAGGTATCATTTTTTTCAAAAACATTTCTACAAACTGAACCAGTGCAGCGATAACCAGTATAAATACAATGGTCTGCAAGTATGTAATGTTGAGTTTTTCCAAAACAAATGTATAGATAAGACTTGTCACGGCAGATGCAATGGTGATGACAAAGATAACTGCACCACCCATTCCTGCTGCCGTCTCCACTTTCTTAGAAACCCCTATGAACGGACATAATCCTAAAAACTGGCTTAATACCACATTATTGACCAGTGCTGCACCCACAGCAATTAAAAATAAGTTCATCTTTTACGCCTCCTTCGCAATGTACGGTTTAATTTGGCAGTTTCCCTTTTTGCCCTTACCCTTTTTTTACGTTCCATTGCTTTCATTTTTCTCTTTCCGGCTCTTTTCATGCGTTGATACCGTTTCATACGTACCCGCCTGATTCGCTCAAACCTCTTGATTCTGCGTTTCTGTCTTTTTAAGCTTTTACATTTTTTCTGAAGGATTTTTCTGTTTTTCTTTGCGGGCATTGTCAGCCTCCTCCTTTTCCCTTGCCACACTTTCTGCTGTAAAGAGTTTACCCTTACACATACCGTTCGTACAGACCTCGCATCCATTTTCCTTTTCGCAGAACAGTACCCCTTTTTTCACATCATCTTCTTTATATTTCCGTACCTTATTCTGTACTGCCACAATACAGGCCAGTACAAAAAAAGCTCCCGGTGCAAGAATCAGAATCGTAACTGGTTCATAACTTTTCGGCATAAACCGTAAACCAAAAATACTGCCGCTTCCAAACAGTTCCCTGAAAATTCCAATCGCAGTCAAGCCAACGGTAAACCCAAGCCCCATACCGATACCATCAAACATGGAAAGCCATATATTATTCTTAGATGCATAACTTTCTGCACGACCTAAAATAATACAGTTTACAACAATCAGTGGAATATAAATTCCCAGGCTGTCATATAAAGAAGGCACAAATCCTTCCAAAAGAAATTGTACAATCGTTACAAAAGAAGCAACAACGACAATATATGCAGGAATACGGACCTTATCCGGTATTACTTTCCTAAGTGCAGATATCATCATATTGCTTAATATCAAAATCACTGTCGTGGTCAGCCCCATACCCAGACCATTGATAGCAGAAGTAGTTACTGCCATTGTAGGGCACATACCCAGCATCTGTACAAAGGTAGGATTTTCCGTGACCATGCCACATTTCAAACGTTCCCATGTCTTATTCATTGTCCTGCCCCTCCTCTTCTAATGTACTGATATAGAAAAGTCCTGCATTTACACCGTTTGTCACTGCATTGGTAGTGATCGTTGCTCCAGAAAGTGCATCTATCTCATTCTCTGCCACAGCACCACTTTTTGTATACACAAAGCTTGCAGTATTTTTATGTGCGAACTGTTTCTTAAAATCGCCTTCTGTTGCCTTCATGCCAAGACCTGCTGTCTCACTGATGGATAAAAAGGAAATACCATTTACTGTTCCGTCTGCCTTTACACCCATGGCAAACTGAATATCACCGCCATATCCTTCATGATTGGTAACAGTCAATACATACCCTGCAAAGCTTCCGTTTTTATCCATTACCCGCATCACCTCATCAATCGTGGCATTAAAACCCTGTTTCTTAAGCGTATCTTCTGTTTTATTATTTAATTCAATTTTCTCAAAAGAAGAAGCTTCCGCAAACACTTCCTTGTATGCTTCCTCCTTTGCACGCTGCCGCTCTTCCTTAATCGGTTCTTTGGTAATCTCATAGACCAGTCCTAACAAAAGACCGGCAATCAGGGTAATCAGCATTAAGGAAACTGTATTTTTGATACCTTCACTATTCATGTTTTACCGCCCCCTTTCCGAAAGCCTTTGGAACGGTTATACGCTCAATCAGCGGCACTAACAAATTCCCGATAATAATCGCATAAGACACACCTTCTGCGGAACCGCCAAAAATCCGGAATAAAAAGGTCAGTACCCCCAATAAGATACCGAATAAAATCCTGCCGTTTGGTGTAATCGGAGATGTTACATAATCTGTTGCCATAAAAAATGCTCCAAGCATCAATCCGCCGCCAAACAAATGTGCCATTAAAAATGATATATCAATGCCCCGTCCTTGTGCTAAGCCATATAACAAAATGAATACGGCAAAAGAACCCAGATAGAAAACCGGAATCCGATAATTGATAATTCCGGTAGCAAGCAGAAACAGACCACCGATCAGCAGTGCAACAGCCGATGTCTCACCAATGGTTCCTGCGGTTGTACCGAGAAACATAGACATTACGTCTACACTCTCACCTGCTTTTAAGCTTGCAAGAGGCGTTGCTGTTGTAACCGCATCATATGTAAATGCTGTCATCCGTCCTGTGAAGGAAATCAGTAAAAAGCATCTGGCACCTAGTGCCGGATTCATGAAATTCTGCCCAAGTCCTCCAAACAGCTGCTTGACTACAATAATCGCAAAAAAGCTTCCCAATACCGGGAGCCAGAAAGGTACATCCGGCGGCAGATTAAGAGCTAATAGTAATCCTGTAAGCACAGCCGATAAATCCTTAACAGTAACCTTTTGTCCCATATTTTTCTGATAACATGCCTCAAACACAACACAGCTGATAACAGTAATCAAAATTGTGATAAACGCCTTGATTCCAAAATTATAAATTCCAAAAATGGTGGCCGGCATTAAGGCTACAATGACCTGCCCCATGATATTTGCTGTTGTTTCTTTATCCCTGATATGCGGGGAAGAAGAAATCTTCATTGTCTGTTCCAAAATGTCCACCTCCTATTTCTTTTTATCCGCCAGTATCTGTTTCCGTGTTCCTGCAATGATCTGGGTCAAATGCCGCTTTGCAGGACATACATATGAACAGCAGCCACATTCACAGCACTCCATACCGTCATACTTGATAAATCCCTCCATATCACCGTTACTGGCCAGCAGTGCCAGCTTATTAGGCATCACGCGTCCCGGACAGACCTCTACGCACCTACCGCACCGGATACAATTAGACGGTTCTGATGCTGACACAATATCCTCCCGGAAACAAAGCAGGGCAGAGGAGCCCTTTACAATCGGCACATCAAGTGAAAACATTGCTTTTCCCATCATCGGACCACCTGAAATGATCTTTCCCGGATCCTCAATATTAAATCCTCCCACTGCATCGATTAATTCCTGTACATTTGTTCCCAGTCTCACACGGAAATTGGCAGTATCTTCCACCGCATCACCAGTTACGGTTACAATACGCTCAAATAGTGGCCTTCCCTCAATAATCGCATTATATATAGCAACAATCGTATCGATATTATGAACAATACATCCTGCATCAGCCGGAAGCATGGAAGAATTAATTTTTCTTCCGGTATTTGCATAGATGAGCTGCCGCTCAGCCCCCTGAGGATATTTGGTCTTTACTGGATTTACCGTTATATTATCTATATCTTTTGTAAGATCTGTAAGTTTTTTTATCGCATCTGGTTTATTGTCTTCTATTGCAATGATTCCCTTTGCATGGTCAAACAGGTTGATGACAATCTGAAGACCTTTCACAATTTTTTCCGGAATTTCCACCATTCTCCGGTAATCTGATGTCAGATACGGCTCGCATTCCGCACCATTTACGATAATCGTATCAATTGCATCCTCATTTTTAGGAGAAAGCTTTACATGTGTAGGAAATCCTGCTCCCCCCATACCTACGATTCCGGCTTCTTTAATAGCCTCCTTTACATCTTCCCGATACATCCGGTCAAGAGGTTTGATATTCTCCCTAAAATCTACTTCTTCAAACTCCCCGTCATTCTCTATTACAATAGAATTTACTTTTGTTCCGCCTGCCGTCATTCTCGGCTCAATCGTTTTTACCGTTCCAGATACTCCGGAATGAATATTGGCAGATACAAAGCCCCCTGCCTCTGCAATCTTTTCTCCGACTAATACCCTGTCTCCCTTTTTCACCAGCGGAACTGCCGGTGCACCGATATGCTGCGACAGCGGATACACACAGTCGCCCTTTGGCAGATATTCACAAATCATTTTGTCCTTCGACAGGTCTTTGCCATCGTAAGGGTGAATGCCACCCGAAAACGTTAATAAACTCATGTATCTTACCTCTCTTTTATCAAGTTAAACAGGCATAGAAAAACAACTATCCTACGCCAATTATCATGTCATGCAGTCCATAATCTTAACAGACAATATATTGACCACACAGTTGATTCTATTATACAACTATCAGCATATTTTTACTAGGTGGTTTTCGTGGAAATTTTTAATAGGCTGTCAGTTAAAAATTATTTATCACACTTTTTTGCAATGACTGCAAACCGCCCATCCTCTACATGATAAGCACATGTAGATAAAGTAATTAATTTATCTCCATACTCCACATCTACACCGGTATCTGTTATTGACATTTCTTTTATATGTTCCACAAAATCCATAAACTCTTCTTCGCCGCCGGCATTTACAAATTCATAATATTTAAATGCTTCAGAAGACTCTTCCAGAATCTGTCCATAAAACATTGCCACAACCTCATAAGTTCCATCCTCATATATGGTATCAAATCTAAACGTCTTATGTCTCTCATAAAAATCCTTATCCTCATACTTTAATATATCATGAAACATTTTGCCGGAATTCATGTTATGACCGTAAACAATTAAATTATCTGTGGGACTATCTATTCTACAGTGTGCATCAATAAATGGCAGACCTGCTGCTGAATAACTTCCTTCAAAGTCCCTATGAATATAATATTCTCCCCGTTCGTAATCATCCGGTGTATACATAACCGGATAATCTATATTCGTATCCTCAATGGTAATCCAGCCCGCAAAATCATGGTTTGCCTGATAAAGCTTTTCAAACTTTTTCTGAATCTTTTTTCCATCTGTTATCTCCTGTACAACGCTTTGATTTGCTTTTTCTTCTACACTGCTCTCCATGGCAGTTTCATCTTGTTCTTCCTTTTTTGATTCTTCCCTGTCACTCCTTAAATCTGTTTCGTCCCATCCTTCTTGTTTAAGTTCCCCATTTTCATCCTCTATGCCAATCATACTCCTTAACATCGCCACATCTTTTTCACTTTTATAACTGCCATAATAATAATATGCAAGATATCCGCCACATCCTAATGCAGACAACAGACATACTATCATCATAATCTTTATGACCTTTTTCTTTTTCATCTTATTTCCTTTCCAATTCGTAACCGCAGACTCATTGCTTGCGGGAATAAAAAAGAAGCCGGAATTGCTTCTGACTTCTTTTTTGTTAAAAATACTTCTTTGATCCCCACAAATTACTTTGCTTCAAATCCTGATATTCACCATAAGCCTGTTCCAAAATCTGCTTCTCATTCGGAAACTTCAACAAATGATAAGCCTCATGATACTTATAATATCCGGAATCCATAAAGTACTCTTCCCTTTGAGGTTTGCTGTAATAACTGTCAGCCATCATCAGATACCAATGTACATCTTTATTGACTACATCATATGCGGTATTAAAAGTATAATTACTTTTATTCACATATTTTATAACCTGGGCACTTACACCAGTTTCTTCTTTTACTTCACGAAGCGCCGTCTCCTTGTACTCCTCGCCTTCCTCTACCGTGCCTTTTGGCAGAACCCAGCCTTCGTACTTGTTCTTATAGTTCTTATAAAGTAACAACACCTTACCTCTGAAGATTACCACACCACCACAGCTTACTGCTTCTATCATAGCTGTTCCTCCTACAATGTAAAACTTTGTAAATCGCAACTTTCCGATTATTCCTTAGTAATTCCCTGCACAAAGCTTTACGCAATAATTTGGTGTGTTGCCTAATTGGTTAAAGTATAGCAATTAATAGATAAAAAGGCAAGGTAAAGTTAAAATTTCTTCCCTATTTTCAGTTACCGTTCATCTATTCCTTATCTTTCTGACAGACTGTAATATGCATCAAACAATTTTCTTGCCACTGCCGCCGCCTTTACCCCATTGACATCTGATTCTTCTATGATGATGCTTACGGCTACTTCCGGCTCCTCAATACTGCCAAACCCTACAAACCATGAGTAGTCATGATTTCCGTTTGCATATTCTGCCGTACCGGTCTTGCCTGCCGCTTCATATGTTGCACCTGCAAAATAATCCGTAGCAGTACCGTTTGTTACCACCTTTCTCATATACGAAGTTAAAGTATCCACTTCCTCTGTAGTCAATAATGTATCATAAGAAGACGGTGAAAATTTCTTAATCCTTTTTCCCTTGTAATTCTCAATACTGTCTATCAGATACGGTTTCATCATCAAGCCACCGTTTGCGATTGTGGATACGATCATTGCATTATGAAGCGGTGTGATCAAAGTATCTCCCTGACCAAATGCAGTCTGGGGAATATATCCCCTGTCTGATTTCCCATCCAGATAAAATCTGCTTGTAGCATTGGCATCTGTATACGGCAAAGATTTATTAAAAAGAAAATCTTCCAGAGTATGTTTCCATTTATCCACATCGAGCTTTGTCCCAATATCAGCATACGCCTGATTACAGGAATTTGCCAGTGCCGCTGACAGATCTTCTTCCCCATGTATTTTCCTCCCAAAACAATGTATGGTAACACTATTAAAAATCTGCTCCTCTGATGAACAGTTATAGTGATATTCCTCAAAATCTCCTGGATTCTGTCTCATAAAAGCCAGCGTGGTCAATATCTTAAAGGTAGACCCCGGGGGATAGAGTCCCTGAGTCGCCCTGTTTAATAATACGGAGCTGTTCGTATTTTCACTGTTCGCCTCTTTCCATACATCGTCGATATCATTCGGATTGAAATCCGGCTTAGAGACCATGGAAAGAATCCGTCCGGTATCCGGCTCCATCACTACAACTGCACCATTGGCACTGCCAAGTGCATCATAAGCAGTTTTCTGTAATTCATAATTTAAAGTGGATACAATCGTATCCCCATTATTTTTCTCTTCACGCAGGGTATTAATTCCCCTCTCTATGATATTGGCATGACTCTCTAAAAGATAATAATTTCCCACCAGTTCAATGCCTGCTTTCGTATACTCAGAATATCCTACTACATGGGCAAACATTTCATCATGCGGATAATACCTTTTATCCCCTCTGTTAGTGGCAACAGTTTCTCCGTCTTGTGTCACGATATCGCCACGGATCACATCTGCCGCATAATTGTCTAGTCTTGTATTCGCTGCATTGGCAATCACTTCATCTTTATCCACGATCATAAAATGCAGAATATACACGAGCAGCCCAATCACCAAAAATGCAGAGATATAGGTTATCCCTACAATCGGTCGGTTAAGTTTCTCATTAATCTTATCAATTTTCTCTTCTTTTTCTAAAAATGCCTGTTGGGCTGGAGTCAGTATCTTCTGCTTTAATTCCCTGCTCCCTTTTTTTCCCTTTTTACCCTGCATTTTCTTCAATGTTTCGTTTTTCTTCTTCAATTCTCTCAGCCTCTTTATTTTCAATTGTACTAATTCCCTGCATAATAGAGAACATTACCAGAGAACTCAACACCGAGCTTCCTCCATAACTGACTAACGGAATAGTCACACCGGTAGATGGTATAAATTTGGTTACTCCTCCGATGGATAAAAAGGTCTGGAACATATAACAGATTGCAAAACCAAATGCCATGGTCTTGTAAAAACGATTCCTTACCTTCATCGCTATACTTACAAAACAGATAAAACAGCTGAAACATACAAGTATCAGAAAAAGTGCAAACAGCACCCCGAATTCCTCCGCTATTGCCGAGAAAATAAAATCACTCTCGCTTACAGGAATAACCTCAGGGGAACCCTTTGTCAATCCTGTTCCAAAATAGCCTCCGCTCCCAATCGCAAACAATGACTGCGTAATCTGATAACCGGTTCCTCGAATATCCTCCCATGGATTTTTCCATACGTTCACACGAACCATGACATGATCAAACAGCCTGTCCTTAAACAACAAAAATGCCAGCCCTGCCATTGCAAGACCTCCTGCAATAAACGCAAACAGATACCTTACCTTTCCGGTTCCCACATAAATCATGCATATAAAGATAACAAAGAAAATCAGTGCCCCGCCCAAATCTTTTTCCAGTACCAGCACTCCCATATGAACACCTGCAAATCCAGTTGTAATAATCACCTGCTTAAAATCCCTGCTCTTAGAAAGCATGCTTGCAATAAAAAATACAAACAGAATTTTTACGAACTCAGAAGGCTGTATCGTAATTCCAAAAATTTTAATCCAATTGACTGAACCATACTGCTCCACACCAATTACAAAAACAGAACTAAGTGCCAATATTCCCAATATTCCATACACTATACCATAATTTCTCAAATTCTTATATTTGTCCATAATCATCGGTATGACGGAAACCAAAATAATAGACACCGTCGCTATTACAAATTGCTTCTTGGCAAGGGAAAAGTCCAGTCTGGTCAGCATGGTATAACCAATCAGCAGCAAGAAATTCATATTATTCGTAATGACTCTGGAAGAATATGGATAAATATAATGATATATATACATATATATGGTTGCAATAAAAATCTGCAATCCGTAAAAAATAACGATTCCCATCATTTCTTCCGAATTGCTAAGTGCAAAGGTCAAATAGGATAAAAAATGTATCAAAAATACATAGATTATCTGCTTATTCAGCTTCTGATCCCTCATCTTTTCACTGTCCTGCCTAAATGCCGTAAAACAGGACAGGGTATAAAGAGCCATTAATATTAATATGATATACTTCGAAACATTGATAATAATACTTGTCATCTACTCTACTCCACGGTTATAGTGACCTCTTGTCTTCTCACCTTCCATTGATGATCCTCCAAAGAAAGCATGCAGAACACTCATAACCTCTTCCTCATCTTCTTCTGTAAAATGAAGCCTTTTTACCCGGCTTCCGATCAATCCCTTTTGATTTAGATCAAACAGCACCGTTGGTACTCCATTATAAATCAGGTTATAACAATATTTACAAATACAGGATACCTTAAATGATTTGTGAAGCCTGTCTTTCAGGTTAAAAACAGCACAATCTTTACAGCATCCTGCAAGCGTGCTTTGCAGACATTGGGCACTTATCATAAGCTGTTTATATCCATAAACTTCTAATTCACTAATCTGCGGCATATAACAAAGTGTGTTCATCTGCTTTTGATTTAATTCTGCTGGCACTGTAATCCTGATATCAGAAAAAAGCGTCCGCATGAAATATGCCGCATAATCATTCATTGCATATAAACTATAATCTGCCACTATCTGACCACGATATTCTATGTGCTTCAAATAAGCCAGTTCATCGATATTACGAACCACGACACCCTTTATCTTTGTTATCGGAAGTTCTTTCATCTCTTTTAAGGATACGGTCCGCAGAACAGGAGGAAGAACAATATAACAATCCTTTTTCTCCTCCAATAAGCTTATTATAACTTCCTTTTGGAAATACTGCAAATCCAGATATATATTTTTAATTCTTTTTTCACATTTTACAAGGTTAAACTGTTTTAAATCTGAAACCATCACACTGGTATCTGATTCCATGCCACTGGATTCTTTTTCAAAAATCATGTCTTTCCTGATTGGCGGCTGTCTCCTATAAGCCTCCTTCACAGCCTGCTCCAGTATATTAATCGCTTCCCTCCGAAGCTCCTTTAATTCTTTTAATGGATAAAATGCCCCCTCTGAAATATTAATATCCAGTTTTTCAAAATAATATCTGGTATTTCCGATTTTTCCTACTTTATCCCGCACGACTTCTTCTGATAACGGTCTTGCCTCTGCTTTCTCCACAACCGACCCGTTACAAACGATTTTTTGCTCGCTGTTTCCTCTACGCATAGACAAAAACAGGACTGCCGGTGAACCGGTCATTAATTCCAGCTTTCCCCATAACGGCAGCTTTTTATCCGTGCTACACAGGTTTTTCAGTTCCTCCATCAATGGTTTATGAAACATTCTGGTCACACTCTGATTTTTATGAAGTTCCTGCGTTCTGGAAGCATTCAATATGATAACAGTCCCGCTTTTTCCTTCTATATTACACGTTAATGTTATTTGTTCTTTTTTTCCTTCCAATACAAAAATATCTTCCTTGTGTACGTCCTTTTGCAGCTTAATCCATATTCGATTCTTACGGATATCAACAATATTTCCAATCGTTACTCCAACATTGCCAGGAGCCTTTACCGACATCATATCCCGTCCGTTTTTACGATGATAATATCCCTTTGTAAAACCTCCCCGGTTATACACCTGTGCCATCTCATCCTTATATTTCTCTATGTTGTTTTTAGAAAATTCTCCCTCATACCATGCATCCACGGCACTGCGATACGCCCTGACACAGGCGGCAACATATTCTGCCTTTTTCATCCTGCCTTCAATTTTAAAAGAATCCACACCTGCCTCTATCAAATCCGGTACTGCTTCCAGTCCGCAAAGGTCTTTCAGGCTTAGTAAGTATGCTCCTTCCGAATCTATATGATCTCCCTTTTTATCATATAACAGATACGGCAGACGGCATGTCTGGGCACATCTGCCCCTGTTACCGCTTCTTCCCCCCAGCATAGAACTCATCAGGCATTGTCCTGAATAACAATAGCATAACGCCCCCTGTACAAAAACTTCTACTTCCGGTATATCCGGTCCTTCTTTCAGTCTTTTTATTTCCTGCAAAGAAAGTTCCCTTGCCGGAACAATTCTCACTACACCATAATCCTTTAACAGGCTGTAGGCATATTCCGTAGTTATCGTCATTTGTGTGGATGCATGTATCGGCAGATCAGGAAAGTTCTGATGGACATAGCACATCACTCCCAGATCCTGAACAATCACTGCATCCAGCCCAGCCTGATAAATCGGTGATAAATAATCAAACAGTTTGGCAATTTCCTCATTACGAAATAAGGTGTTAATGGTCAGATAGACCTTAACACCATATAAGTGAGCATATTCAATTGCCTGAATCAAAGCTGTTTCATCAAAATTATCCGCATAGGCTCTCGCTCCAAACCGGCTGCCTCCCAAATAGACTGCATCTGCACCTGCATGAACGGCCGCCTTTAAGGCCTCCATAGAGCCTGCTGGAGCCAATATCTCTGGTTTCATACCCTTTACTCCGTTTCTGTATATTTTACAGTTCCCATTAAATTATCTGGCTTTCTCTGCTTCCATCTGAATAATCTTGCGTTGCAGGACATTCACCTGTTCCTTATATTCCTCTACTAAACGCATGGAAGACTCATATTTAATCTGCGTTTCTATTACCTCATGGCGCAGATCGTAAATCTGTTTCTCCTTCTCATCATCTCTTTCTGCCAACTGCCCGGTCTCATTCTTTATCTTAAAATAATCATCTGCTATATTAATCGCTAACAGTATATTCTGATACTCAGCACTCAGTCTGCGGAAACCCTCTGAAGACTTACATTCCGCAATCTTATGATTCATGTAATTGGCTACATCCTGAAGATACTCCGTATTTTCATATCCGCTTAAATTATAAATGCGTCCGTTAATTACCACAGGAATATCATTTTTATCTGCCATATCTATTCCCCTTTCTTTAATAAATACTCTAACCCAAAGTGCCTGTATGCTGCTTCTGTGGCAACTCTTCCCCTTGGTGTCCGCGAAAGCAGTCCATTTTGAATCAGATATGGTTCATATACATCCTCAATCGTGCCGGCATCTTCGCCAATCGCTGCCGCCAAAGTATCCAGCCCCACCGGCTTGCCGCTGAATTTCTCAATCATTGTCAAAATTATATTGCGATCCACCTGATCCAGTCCAAAAGAATCCACTTCCAACCGGTCCAGTGCCTTCTTGGCAACCTCTTCACTGATATGTCCTTCAAAGGATACCTCTGCAAAATCCCTGACCCTCTTAAGCAAGCGGTTTGCAAGTCTGGGGGTTCCTCTGGAACGCTTTGCAATCTCTAATGCTCCTGTTTCATCAATGGTCACCTCTAACACCTTAGCAGAACGGAGCACAATCTGGCTGAGCTCTTCTTTCGTATAAAACTCCAGCCGGTTTACAACTCCAAATCGGTCTCTGAGCGGTGCAGTAAGCATTCCTGCCCTGGTAGTCGCCCCCACCAGCGTAAAATGTGGCAGTTCCAGACGGATACTTCTTGCAGCCTGTCCTTTTCCAATCATAATATCAATGGCAAAATCCTCCATTGCCGGATACAGCACTTCCTCCACCTGCCTGTTTAAACGGTGAATCTCATCAATAAATAATACATCATTTTCATTCAGATTATTCAAAATTGCTGCCAGCTCTCCCGGTTTCTCAATTGCCGGTCCCGAAGTAATCTTCAGATGACTTCCCATCTCATTGGCAATAATGGAAGCCATTGTCGTCTTACCAAGTCCCGGCGGACCATATAACAACACATGATCAAGAGCTTCGCCGCGATTTTTTGCTGCCTCAATAAATACTTTTAAATTATTCTTTGCCTTTTCCTGTCCCACATAATCCGAAAGCATCGCCGGTCTGAGATTATTCTCTGTCTTAACATCTTCTGGAAGAATCTGGGTACTAATCATTCTGTCTATCATATCACTCCATTAAATATTTCGTTTATTTATACCTTAAAACATTTTCTTAAGTGCTGCTTTAAGCAGTTCTTCCGGTTCCAGAAGTTCTGCCTCCGGAATCTGTTTGATTGCTTTTAACGCTTCAAATTCTGAATATCCCAGACTTACTAATGCCAGTACTGTATCCTGGACTCCATTCCCTTTTTCCATCCTGTCAAGACCACTGCCTGCACTTTCTTCCATACCGTCTTCTGCCGGAAACAAATCCTCAAATCTGAGTTTATCCTTCAATTCCATGATCACTCTGCCTGCACCTTTTGCACCAATTCCGTTTGCTCTCGTAATCGCTTTGGTATCCCCTGACATAACTGCCAGCGACAAATCCCTTACCGAAAGCACAGATAAAATGGAAAGTGCTGCCTTGGGTCCTATTCCATTGACACCCAGCAATAATTTAAAAGTATCCAGTTCCTCTGTTTCCGGAAACCCAAACAAAGACAACTCATCTTCCCTTACATGCAGATAAGTAAAAAACTTAACCTTCTGATGCAGACCCTTTATTCGCTCAATTACCATGCCTGACGTAAAGATTCGATATCCAATCCCGTTATTCTCAATAAAAACACTGTCTTTGAAGATTCCCTCAATCGTGCCCTTTATATATCCTATCATAAAAACCTCTTTCATGATGACCC
This sequence comes from uncultured Lachnospiraceae bacterium, assembly GCA_910585605.1. Taxonomy (GTDB): domain Bacteria; phylum Bacillota; class Clostridia; order Lachnospirales; family Lachnospiraceae; genus CAG-590. The sequence goes on from CAJUFL010000003.1 coordinate 73,703, forward strand.
ATCATATTTACTTTTTTGATTATAGCACATTATCATGAATTATGCTATGATAGAATTACCAGATATTGATATTTAGATACTTGGCTATCGAAACTGCTAATGGAAAACCTTTTTTACATAAAAATACCACGGGGATAAGGAGAAGACTATGAAAACCATCGAATACAGCGATGCTATACAGCAAAATTCCATACCGGAATACTATAAATATTTCTATCCTGACTCCCGATTACTGTTTTTTGATATTGAAACTACCGGATTTGCGGCCAAAAATACAACACTTTACTTAATCGGTGCATTATGGTACGAAAACAACTGCATCCGGATGATACAATGGTTTAATGACAACGGCAGCAGTGAAAAAGAAATTCTTGCCGCTTTTGATACTTTTTGTATGGATTTTACCCATCTGGTCCATTTCAATGGATTGGGGTTTGATTTACCCTATTTGAGACAAAAAGCAGATATATCCGGCATTCCGTTTTTTGCCGATAAAAAACTTTCCCAAATTGACATTCTAAAGAAAATCCGCTCCTATAAAAAGATTTTTATGCTGGATAACATGAAGCAGGTATCCATTGAACGTTATCTCGGAATCCAGCGAGAGGATATTTATACCGGCAAAGAACTGATTCCTATCTATCAGCAATACCTTGCCAAACCTGATCCCCAAAAGGAAGATACCCTTCTGCTTCATAACCATGATGATCTGCTGGGACTGCTGCGGGTCAGCACAATCCTTAACTACAGAACCTTTTTTGAACAAATTGAAATCTTCGACCTGAAACTAAGTGTAGACAAGGTATTAACGGTAGATTTTACCTATTCACACTCTGCCTTTTTACCAAAACGCATTTCGCTGTCTGCTGATAAAATATACCTCAATGCGTTTGAACAAAACGCTATCCTCCAAATCCCAGTCATACGGGATACTTTAATGCATTATTTTAAAGATTTCAAAAATTATTATTATCTTCCAAAGGAAGATATGGCAATTCATAAAAGTATTGCTTCTTATGTAGACCCAGATAACAGAAAAAAAGCAACAAAAAGCACCTGCTATATAAAAAAAGCAGATGCTTTCATTCCATGCTATCTTTTAGACAGCTATGATACATTCAAATTCTCCATCACAGACAAACGTAACTATCAGACCCTTGATTCCCTTTTAAACGCTGGCTGTGAAAAACAAGCTGCCTATATCCAGAGCATCCTGTCTGCATTGATTCACATTTTCTGATAAAAAAAAGAATCTGCGGCACTAAATCCAATCTCTTTTGCATGGATAATCTGTTCTGTACTTCCGATAAATAAAATTCCCTGATTCACAAGGCTCTTATTAAATTTGTGATATACCTCATCTTTGGCTTCATCCGTAAAATAAATAACCACATTACGACAGACAATCATATGCATTCCCATGGGATATTTGTCTTCTAACAAATTATGTTTTCTAAATTCCACACAGGCCTTAATATCCGAATTAATCTGATAACCATTACTCTGCTTGGTAAAATGTGTCTTTAAAAATTCTCTGGGCAGTCTTTCCAAACTTCTTGCCGAATAAAACCCTTTCTTTGCAAAATTCAAAACATCCTCATCAATATCTGTTGCATAGATATGTATCTGAGAAAGAGGAAAATGTTTTGCCAAAATCATAGCTATCGTATATGGTTCATCCCCGGTAGAACAAGCTGCACTCCATATATTAAAACGGTTTCCAAAACGTTTTTTCATATACGGAATAATCTGCTGCTCAAAAAGTTCCCATTGCTTTGGATTTCTATAAAATTCCGAAACATTAATCGTCAGATAACTGACAAAAGAACGCAGCAGTGCAGGATCTTTCTGCATCGCATGAAAATAATCATCAAATGCCGTATATCCCTTCCTGTTCATCAGGGATTCGATTCTCCTCTTCATCTGACGTTCTTTGTATAATGATAAATTAATATTAGTCAGTTTATAAACATCCTGTTTAAAATTCTCGTAATCGTATGTCATAATCATAAATGCCTTTCAAAAAACAAAGCCCCGCCTTATATAACTAAGACGAGGCTGCTTAAATCCCTTATTCCTCTGTAGAAACTTCCTCTCCTGCCGGAACTTCTTCTACATCATCATCCGGAAGTAAAACCTTCATACTAAGGCTTATCTTCTTTTCATCTAATTTAAAATCAACGACCTTGACTTCAATCTCCTGTCCTACTGATAATACACTAGATGGCTTTTCAATATGTTCTTTTGCAATCTGGGATACATGCAACAATGCATCAACACCTGGCTCTAATTCTACAAATGCACCAAAATCTGTCATTCTTGCAACCCTTCCGGTTACTATATTACCTACGGCATATTTCTCTGCAGCTGTAAGCCATGGATTTGTCTCTTCAAATTTGAGACTAAGTGCTATCTTCTCACCCTGAATATCTTTAATAATCGCCTTAACGCTATCACCAACATTAAATAATTTCTTAGGATTCTCAACTCTTCCCCATGACATTTCTGAAATGTGAAGCAGTCCGTCTGCACCTCCTAAATCAATAAATGCACCAAAATCCGTTACATTCTTAACATTGCCCTCAACGGTATCTCCAACTTGAATTCTTGCAAATAGAGCTTCCTTAGCTGCTTTCTTCTCAGCTGCGATCAGCATCTTGCGGTTACCGATAATTCTTCTCTTACGAGGATTAAATTCTGTAATCTTGAACTCAATCTCCTGATCCTTATACTTTGTTAAATCCTTCTCATAAATATCTGAAACGAGACTTGCAGGAATAAACACTCTTACTTCATCTACCGTGACACTTAAACCGCCATCCAGTACCTGAGTTACAATTCCTTTTAATACTTCTTCATTATTATATGCTTCCTCAAGCTTTTCGTTGGCCTTCTCTGCTGCCACACGCTTAACGGATAATAAGACTTGTCCATCACCATCGTTAGTCTTGATTACCTTTGCCTCGATAGTCTCACCAACCTGAACCTTATCTCTTAATGATATATTAATATCATTGGAATACTCATTCTTTGTAATAATTCCATCTGCCTTATAATTAATGTTCAGAATAATCTCGTCATCCTTAACATCAATAACCGTTCCCTTTACAATTTTACCTACGCTAATTCTGTTCTCCTCTGCCAGACTAGCTTCAAACATTGTTCCAAAATCTTCCGCCATGCTACCATGAACCTCCTTAATAATTTGATTAGGGGTAGATGCCCCTGCAGTAATACCTACCCTACCAACGGATTCAAAAGCAGCTAAATCCAAGTCAACGAGTGTCTGTATATAGTAAGTATTTGCACATTCTTTTTTGCTAATATCATATAGCTTTTGTGTATTAGAACTGTTCATTCCACCAATCACAATCATCGCATCTACCTGCTTCGCAATAGAAGCCGCTTCCTTCTGCCTCTCTTCTGTCGCATTGCATATGGTGTTATAAACGGTTATATTATAACCTTTTTCTTTGAAAATTTCAACCACCTTATTGAATTTCTTGTGATTAAATGTCGTCTGCGCCACAAGACTGATGTCTTTTTTCTCAGAAATCGTCAGATTCCTGGCTTCTTCCTCTGATTCTAACACAATCGGAGACTGATTGCACCATCCAACAATTCCCATTACCTCGGGGTGGTTTTTATTGCCAATTATGATAATCTGCTTCCCCTTTGCACTATCTTTATCGACAATATTATGAATTTTCTTAACAAAGGGGCAGGTAGCATCCACAAGTTCTAATGATTTTTCCCTGATTATATCATATATTTCCCGCCGGACACCATGTGACCGGATTACAACAGTCCCTTCTTCCAACTTTTCAAGCTCTTCGTCATTCTCTATGATCCTGACACCTTTTGACTGTAAATCTTTAACTACCTCCTCATTATGGATGATAGGACCATATGTATATACATTCCCTTTATCTACTTGTTCATATACCGTATCCACAGCTCTTTTTACTCCAAAACAAAAACCTGCTGTTTTTGCTAACATGATCTCCATCTTTATTTCCCTTCCGTTACTCCTGTGCCAGACTGTAACCAATGTATTTTCCCATTTATATTTAGTCAGGCTACGCTGAATATATCATCACTCTGTCTCTTTATTTCCGCAAACCACCAGCCAAATGCCATGCTGTACGAGCATTTGATTTCTATTGAATCCGATCCCTTACTATAGAGAGAATAGTATCCACTACCTCATCAATTCCCATATCAGAGCTGTCTACCAGAACTGCATCTTCTGCCTGCTTCAAGGGTGCTATGGCACGGTTCATATCCCGTTCATCCCGCTCGATAATATCCGCCTCTATCCTGTCAAAATCCGACTTTTCCCCCTTTTCCACTAGCTCCTTATAACGCCTGCCTGCCCGTTCCTTAGAAGAAGCTGTAAGATAAATCTTGACCTCTGCGTCAGGAAGCACATTTGTTCCAATATCCCTTCCATCCATTACTACATTATACTGCTTTGCCATATCTCTTTGCAGATCCAAAAGTGCCGCCCGCACAGGTGCTTTTGCAGAAGATTTTGAAGCCATGTTCCCTGTCTCCTCTGTACGCAGATAGGGAGTAACATTTTCTCCGTTCAGATAAACCTGCTGCACACTATTTTCATATTCAATTGCCACGGTAATTTCCTCACAGGCCTTTGAAAGTACTTCATCCTTCTCAATATCAATCTTATTAGTCACCAGATAATGGGCAATAGCACGATAAAGTGCCCCTGTATCCACATAAACAAAGTCTAATTCCTTTGCCACCTTTTTCGCTATGGTGCTTTTCCCTGCACCTGCGGGTCCGTCAATTGCAATCCCTGCCATTTTCTTTTCTCCTTTTATATTTCTATCTGCTAATACTAAGTTATTGATAAAATAACAAAACTCCTTGGATATTATCTGGATATTGTGTAAAAACAACTATATTATATCACGAGCGTTGCTCATGATCAGTATTCAGAAAAACCGCCTTTGCAAGCAAATAATTTTCTTCATTATATCATGGGCGTTGCTCATGATCAGCATTCAGAAAAATCACCCTTGCAAGCAAGTGATTTTTCTTCATTATATCATAATATACAGCCACTTCCAACAACATAAAAATACTCGCTGACCATTCACCCGTTCTTTTTTACTTTCATATCTGTTTCTGACTAACAGCTTATTCCCGCCAGATATCCCGTTGACCATGCAATCTGCAAATTAAAGCCTCCTGTCAGAGCATCTAAATCCAAAACCTCTCCTGCAAAATAAAGTCCTCCTGTAAGCTTTGACTCCATCGTCCCAGGGTCAATCTCTTTTACCTTCACCCCACCTTTTGTTATGATCGCTTCATCCCAGCCCCTAAGTCCATCAATGGTAAATGGAAGGTTCTTAATTACTGTACCTAACTTGCGGCGTTCTTCCTTTGTCATTTCATTTACCTTTTTTTCTCCATCTAAACCGCTTTTTTCAATCACCACCGGAATCAAAGCCCGAAGGAGCAGTTTTTCCAGACCATTTTTTAACTGTTTGTTCTGAAAAATCCTGAAATCTTTTAAAATCCTTTCATCTAACTGCTTCTCATCCAATGCGGGCTTTAAATCAATATACAGGGTAAGGTTCTTATCCAGATATTTGTGAATATATGCACTTGCTTTTATGATAATCGGTCCACTGACTCCAAAATGGGTAAACAGCATCTCTCCAAAATCAGAATAAACTTTTTTCCCATCTGCGTATATGGATACTGATACGTTTTTTAAAGAAATGCCCATCAGCTCTTTGCAGCATGTATCCTGCAATACAAACGGCACTAATGACGGCAGTCTTTCTGTCACCATATGCCCTGCTTCTTTTGCAAAACCATAGCCATCCCCGCAGGCTCCGGTTCTCGGATAAGATACCCCGCCCGCAGCTATGATAACGCTGTCGGCACATAATTCTTTTGGTATATGTCTTCCAGTCCCTGAATTTCCTTTTTCCAGTCTGACGCCCTTACAGATGTTGTTCTCTATTATCAGGGATTTTACTTTTGTATTTAACAAAATCTCAACATTTCGTTTTTTTAGCTCCCGTTCCAATGCCTTGATCACGTCCGAGGAATGATCTGACACCGGAAATACCCTGTTGCCACGTTCTACTTTATATGGCAGACCGATTTCCTCAAAAAAATCCATTACCATCTGATTAGTAAAAGAATAAAACGCACTATACAAAAATTTGGGATTTGTCACCACACTGGCAAACAAATCCTCCGTATCACAGGCATTAGTAAAATTACACCTGCCTTTTCCTGTAATAAATAATTTTTTACCTAACTTCTCATTCTTTTCAACCAGTGTTACTTTTTTCCCATTTCTGGCTGCAAAGATTGCCGCCATCATGCCAGCTGCACCACCGCCTGCTACAATTACCGTTGACATATTTTTTCTCCATTCTTTTTATCCTTGTTCAAATATGTCATATTTATGAAATTTCGTCAAGCTTCTTTAGCACTTTATTATACATATATATAATCGCAGTTTATTATATTGGGGTTATCTAAAGAATTATTGTATCAAAACACCTGCATCTTTAAGTACATGCAGCAATGCGTCTGCATATTCTCCCAGTTCCCTCTTTAATTCCCCAATGTGAGAAATCGTAACAGTATAACCTTCTTCTTTTTCAGTCAGACAATCGTATAGTGCGTCCAGGTTATTTCCATAATAATCTGGTAATTCCAGCTTTTCTTTTAAATATTTATGCAACTGCGTTGTATTTTGTATATCCTTAAAATCCAATTCCGTTTTCACTCTATAATAACCTCACTCATATAATTTCACAAAGGTGGCATAGTGGTCACTGGTATAATAAATCAATCCGTCGTTTGAATAGACCAAACGTTCCGCTCCTCGTTTCAAGGCTCCTAATGTGTTGATATCACATTCATAATATTTTCTTCCTGACTTTACGGGCAGCGTTTTTTCGTAATTTGAATAATAATCTCCCCCCATACATTTATATGGGGCATAAGAAAGAAGGGAACCGCCCTCCCAGCCCAACACTCTTGCCTGTTCCTTTGTTATGTAATTACCCGGTAATCTTCCATAGGTTTTAATATACTGTGCCACCTTGTCTTTACTTGTATATATTCCGTTTTCTACAAGTTCTTCTGTTTCTCCCGAAACAACCTTTACATTACAAACATAAGATTCACCATTGCATTTTGCTGTAATCACTGCTTCCCCAACAGATTTTGCATATACCTGTTCTCCATCCGCGTAAGCAATCCTTGTGTCACTGGAAAACCACGCAACCTTTGCCTTTGGATTCTTAAGTGTCAGCAATGCTGTTTTCCCATATTCTACTGTAAGCGTTTCTGCACTGAGTTCCGTTTTTACCTCTTCTTTTTCCGGTAATTCTGCATTTTCCTCCCCTTTTTCCGGTAATACCTTTACCTTACAGTAATAAAATTTCCCGTCACATTTTGCGGTAATCACAACCTCTCCAATGGCATTGGCATATACTCTTTTTCCGTCTGCATAAGCAACCTTTGTATCACTGGAGTACCATGCCACCTTCTTTTTCGGAAACTTTAATGTAAGTGGCATACTTTTTCCGCATTCCATCGTAAGTGACTTTGCACTGATAGTTGTTTTTCTTACTATAACTCTGCATTTATATTTTTTATTACCGATGTTCGCTGTGATTACTGCTTTACCGGACTTTTTTGCCTTAACCTTTCCCTTTGATGATACAGTAGCAATTGATTTTTTGTTTGACGTCCACTTTACTCTTTTTCTTGTATTCTTTACCTGTAACTTTATTGTATCTCCAACCCACAATGTTACAGACTTCCGATTCAATTTAGGAGATGCTGCATGTACTATACTAAAATCATTCAAAATTCCACTTATTAAAGCAAACACTACCAGAAAGCAGATAAACCGTTTCATAATCCTTTTGTCTCTCATTTTTCCCTCCAAAAATAAAAACTGTAACCAAACCTAAATTATCCATCCAACAATTGTTTACAGTGCACTTCATTGTGTAATACTACATTTTACACATTTTCTATTTTATAGTATAACATTCATATCACGTGCAGTCAATCATTTTTTGAATATCAGCTCTGAATTATTCTCCATCTGTTATTACAGTGTATATACCACTTAATTACAACATTTTCTATACTTTTAAGCGTTCACTCTAATATTATTTATAAAGAACAGAATGAAATGCTGATACAAAGAAGACCACCGACTACACCGATGGTCTTCTCTCTTCAAACAACTGCTATGAAGCCCTCTTGTCTTTAATTATATTTTTGCTACAGGCATAAGTTAACGCAAAATATCCACCATAAATGATCAAAAATACTGCTATCGTTTCCAAAACAGATGATAAGAGCCCCTCCCTTCCAAAAGTACGCAGCTGATACAGTAGAAAACGGATTCCAAATACAGAGTGTACCAGCGCTAGTATAAGCGGTGTCCCAAAGAAAATCCCTATCTGCCCTAACAGTGTGCGATTTATTATTTTTTCATCCGTACCAAGCCTTCTTAATATCTGATAACGCTCTATATTATCCGCATATTCCGATAATTCTTTTAACGCCAATACTACGGCAGATGACAGCAGGAAAACAATTCCAAGATACAGTCCCAGAAATGTAATGATTCCTCCGATCCCCATTCCTGCATCAGTAACATCAATCTTTGTATTCAAGCTCACCCATGTACTGTAGCTCTCAGGATATTCGTATACATCCTGCAGCGTTACAATTTTCTCAATCTCTCTTTTTTCTTCTTTTGATTTTCCATTATAATTCGCCGCCAGATATTCATATACCGGATTCATTTCTGACACTGCCTCGTCCGGCACTACGATAAAACCATGCTCAGTATAGTTTGCCGCCATGACCAAAAATCCTTCCCTGCATGCGTTACCGGCAGGATAAAGCGTGTTTCCCGATACTGTGAGCGGAATATCTGCCTGCAAAAACAAGTTCCAGGCTTTCACCATATCCGGAAGATTTGCCATTACCATATATTCATCTGCACTAAGCTTTACCCCCTTTTTTCCTGACAAAGCCATCAGCCGGTTATAATCGCTTACTTTTACCAGCCGCAGAACCTTGTTCATATAAAACCACACTTCTGATTCTGTCATATCTTCTCCCATTTTTTCAAATAAATCTCCAATGGTCATCCCCGGAATACTGTATACATAGAAATTCTCTTCCCGTGTAAAATACCGGGACAGGTCTATCTCCATTGCCCCATACGTTTCTTTGATGGAAAGCGGCAGTCCCTCAAGCTGCTCTTTTGTATATTCATTATAGGAAAAGCCTCCCATTCCCAGTGCATCCGTCATAATCTCCTCCGACTCCCCATCCTCAAGAGATATTCTTTTATGGATTATGATATCTACCGGTGTCAAATGTTCCCGCATAGAGTCCATGGAATTTTTAACTGATAAACTACAGGATAATACGCAAATCGTTAAAAACAGCATCAGACTGATCACTGACATGATACATACAGTTGTATTGATCTTGCTTGCCAGCTGCCGAAACATAAAAGCATGAAGTCCTTTGTAATAATACTTTTCGAAAATACTTACCAGCTTAAACGCAAAACCTGATATGGACCAGAATAGAAGGAATGTAGACACGATTCCCATAATAATCAAAGAAAATATAGCTTTTGCTGAATGCAGGTTTTCTACATTCCCTGTCACCTGATAGTATGCATACGCCAACATTCCTGCTGCAATCACAAACACCAGTATGCAAACCCACGGATTCCTCATTTTTATCTCTTCTGACTTCCCCTTTGCATGGAAAAAGGTAACAAGACGGCATCTGCCAATTTCAAAAGTCTGAAACAGAAGCATCACCAGATAAATAATCACAAAATGGATGATCGTCTTTTCACATGCCGTTCTTGAAAACAAAAACTTGAACACAGTCATATCCGCCGCAAATAAATTTGCAACAAACAAGCTCATAAACTGGGACAGAACTACACCAGTCAAAAGTCCCACTGCAAGAGAACATCCTCCAATCAATAGTGTCTCCCAGAACAATATCATGGAAACCTTCCACTTTCCAAGTCCCAAAAGCAGATAAGTTCCAAACTCCTTCTTTCTTCTTTTCATCAAAAAGCGGCTGGCATATACGACAAGAAAACCAAGAATCAGGGATACCAGTATACTGACACCACTAAGCATACCGGAAAGCATTTTTGTAAAATCACCACTTTTCTGCATCACGTTTAACATGACAGCTTGGGTTTCCACAGCATTAAATACATAAAAAACAGCCACTCCAACTGTCAGGGTTGCAAAATAAACTGCATAATCCTTAAAGCTTTTCTTCACATTTTTGAGAGATAATTTAAAGAGCATCACTTACATCCCCTCCTAACAAGGTAATCACATCCATAATCTTTTCAAAAAACTGCTTTCTCGTATCATTGCCGCGATTGAGTTCATGAAAGAGTTTACCGTCCTTGATAAACAAAACCCTGCCTGCATAGCTCGCAGTGAAGGGATCATGGGTTACCATCAAAATTGTCGATGCAAACCATGTATTCAAATGATTCAGCACCTCCAGTAATTGCCTGGCTGACCTGGAATCCAATGCCCCTGTAGGCTCATCTGCCAGCACCAGCTTCGGAAGGGTAATAACCGCTCTTGCTGCTGCCACCCTCTGTTTTTGTCCACCTGACATCTGATAGGGGTATTTGGAAAGAACCTCTGTAATTCCCAGCTGATCTGCTGCTTTTTTTACACGTTCCTTTATCTCCTTAACCGGAATATTCTGTATCGATAAAGGCAGTGCGATGTTTTCATAGGATGTTAATGTATCTAACAAATTAAAATCCTGAAAAATAAATCCCAATTCTTCCCTTCGGAATTTACTGAGTGCTGCCCTCTTTAATTTTGTAATCTCCATATCCCCTACATAAATATGTCCTGAGGTCACCCGGTCAATAGTGGATATGCAGTTTAACAATGTTGTTTTTCCACTTCCTGATGCCCCCATGATCGCCGTGAACTCTCCTCCTGTCACCTCAAAGGAAATGTTATCTAATGCTTTTGTCAGTCCTGATTTTGCACCATAATATTTCTCTATCTTCTCTATTTTTAAAACTGTTTCCATGTTTGTTTCCTCCATCAATATTTTTAGGTGATTGCTAAACTCTGCTTTAGTTATGAATAGCTGTACATTATATCAAAAATAAAGAGTCTTACAATTACCTAACCAAAATCTATTTACGTTCATTCATATAATTAGCAACCCGGTTCTGTATCACGCTCACTGTTTCGTCCAAGTCCTTGTCTCCGCTGAAATAATCGCTCACCTCTTCCGATAGAATAGTGAAAATCTGCTGCTCGTATCCCGTAATCTGGAAAGTATCATTAAGAAAATTTCGGAACAGTTCCACGTCCGCTTCTCCTAACGGACTTGTCTTAACCACATTACCGTCTGCACATTCCACACTGGATAACGGTGTGATCACATTTCCAAATTCATCGGTATACCCCTCTGTTGCAGTCATGGTTTTGATATAATCTTCTATACAGTCCTTACGGGACGGCATATCCCAAAAATGCAGGAGATTTTCCCCCTGATATTCTCTTGATACCAGCCTTTTTAAAAAACGCCATGCCCCTTCTTTTACCGCAGACTTGGCATAAATCCCCACCTCGTCACTGGTATCGGAAAAGGAAAAATAGGAACCGAGGCAGGTAATGTCCTGCCCTAACATCTTTCTGTTTGCCAGAATCTGATCCGGTGTGATCCTTCCCGGCACAAATAATATTTTTCCGTTTTTCAGCATGGAAGTAAGCATATTCCCTTCATCTGCACTGGCAATTTCCTCTGCCGCTGTATCGTCATTTCCATCATTGCAAATAGCTAACATATCCTTAAATTCCTGACAGTCGAAATTACAGCTTCCCTCTTTCCAGTCCACAAACTCATTATACCCTCCTCCAAAATGCATCAGATTTATAAAACGGTCATTTTTACTGTCATAGGGAAGTGCCCGCATATCATCCTCCATGGTATCTAAGAGCTGTTTCATTTTCTGGTAATTCCAGCCCTTATCACTGTCAACCGTTTTCTTTCCTGCTACCAGAGTTTTCACTTCAAAACTGCTTACCAGATAATACAGTTTCCCGTCTATTTTCATTGCATTAACCAGGGAATCCAGCAGGTCATCTTCTGATATATCCTTATCCTGCTCAAAATAAGGAGTTAAATCCTCCAAGATTCCTTTTCCCGCATACTGCTCCAGGGGAAGCTGCATCAGTCCGATCAAATCCGGTGTATTTCCCGATAAAATATCCGTATTTAACATAGTTACTGGATCTGCATTAGCATTTTCAGAATAATCTTTAATTTCAATCTGATATTCCTTATCTTCCTTATTGAATGCCGCCACCTCTTTTTTCAGGCTGTCACTTACATAAATCGCACCCAGGGTAATCTTTTTCCTTCCATCTGCCGCCTTTTCCGGCTTTTTTTCACAGCCGGTCAGAAATAACATTCCCATCAGACATATTACCATACAAGTCAACAATCCCATTGCAAAGCAGCAGGGTTGTTGACCCTCGCGGCAGTCACCAAATGTCTGCAAACATCCACTTGGCTCGTTGCTTGCGGGAATTAATAAATTTCTCTTCATTTCTTTTCCGCCTCCAATCCTTTTTATGTATCCCGGAAATCTTCATTAACATCTACAAAAACATCTGCAATAGAGATTTCGAGAACGTATTTTTATTGTACGAAAAAGAAAACCTTCTGTCGTTTGTTGTTCGTGACAGAAGGTTACAGTTTTGTAATATTCACTTATCTCTCTTTTCAGACTTACGAATATTGTGTACAGTATCCAATATCTTTTTCGTCCAGTTATCATCCTGCGGACCAACTAGGAGAACTTTAAAGCCATAAAGCCTTCCGTTTTGCAGCACCGACACATCATCATCTATATGCAAATCTATTCTATACTTACCCGGATATTTTGACGGCATAGGTTCCATCTTGTTTCCCTGAACCTCCTTCGCATGTCTTATCCCATTCACAACCCCATCCCATTTTATTCCATAATGACGAAATAAACCTCTGATATATCTTTCTGAACGAAAAGATGTTGTATAAATCCAAATATGTATTCCTTCATCCTTTAACTGTTTCATCAGTGAAATTGTCCCAAGCCTCAATCTTTCTTTATAAATTTTATTCCACGGAAATTTCAATTCCTCTTCCGTTTTAAATTTATCTGGCGATATAAACAGCGTATCATCTAAATCAAAAGATACGATCAAAGCATTCTCCCCCCCTTCTAAACAAATTAGGTTTCTCATTTTCACTTTTACTTGCAATTCTTTTCACTGCACAAAAAAATTCCAAACTCTATTGCAAGTAACAAGAAAAAAACAAATTTGCTTCCGATACCAAATTTACTCCCAAAAAAAAGGCGATGCCTACATTAATTCCAATAATAATTATAAATATTATTTCATCCTTACCAAATTTATTATCTATTTTATTTTTACCTCTCTATTCAATCTTTCTCCTCTTCAAACCCAATCCAGATATCCGTAAATTCACCTGCTACAGACTCTGCACCTATTCCATGTCCCAGCTTCCGGCAGAGATTTTTGGCAATATAGAGCCCCATTCCGGTGGATTTAGCATGCTTTCTCCCATTTTCCCCGGTAAAGGATTTCTCAAAAATACGACCAATATCGTTTTGCGGAATACCGATCCCATTATCCCTTACATGCAACAAAACTAAATAATCTTTCTTCTCCGTCCAGACGGCAATCTCCGGTTCCACATCCTCTCTTCTGTATTTTACAGCATTATTGATAATCTGGTTTAAGATAAATTCCAGCCATTTTGCATCGGTCACAACAGTCTGGGCAAGTTCTCCCAGTTTCAGATTCACTCCTGTTTCCAGCAGGTCATCCTTGTTGTTCATCACCACATTATGCACCATCTTCTTTAGATCCGTCTTTTTAATCCGGTAATCTTTTTCTGCATGCTCTGCTCTGACATAGTAAAGCACCTGATCAATATAACGGTCCAGCCTTTTTATCTGGGAAATATATTTTTTATCCAGTGCATCCTGATGATTATGGCACATTAGTACCAGACTGGATATGGGTATCTTTACTTCATGAATCCACATCTCAATATATTCCTTAAAATCTTCCATATTCAGGGAATACTTCTTAACCTGTTCCGTCATGGATTTATCAATCTCATAAAGTATATCCGTCATAATCTGTCCCTCATAAAAATCCGGCCGTTCTAACATTTCCAATATCAGATATTTCTGATCAAGACCATCCAGATTATTTTTCAGCTCGTTGTAAAACCGGTATCTACGTGCATACTCAAAACCAATCGACACAACCAGAAAAAACCAGAATATCAAAGTAAATGCTGTCTTAAGCGATGCCGGCACCTTAAATGCCACAAGCAGCATAAACAGCACAATGAATATTCCGGTTCCAAATAAAATCACAAACAGTTTATCTTTTAGATATTTTTTAAGCAGCATATGTATCCCCAATCCTTAAAATCCATTGTGACGGACAAATGTATTTCTTTCCCACACCAAATGGTAAAAGCATTCCTTTATCACTCCTCCAATAGAAGATATCCCTGTTTTTTTCTTGTCTCAATTGCATCCGGATATCCAAAATCACTGAGTTTTGCACGAAGCCTGCTGATATTTACAGTAAGGGCATTGTCATTAATAAACTCATCATTATCCCACAAAACCGTCATCAGTTCATCCCTTTTTACAATTCTGTTCCGATTATTTAACAAAGTCTGTAAAATAAGCATCTCATTCTTTGTAAGAGATAATTCTGTCTCTCCGTTCAAAGAATTGCCTCCTTCTGTTCTTTTTGTCAAGGTTCCTTTTGGAAGATTAATCACCAAATCACGGTAAGTAAGCACTTCTCCATTATATTCTGTTCTCTTTAAAATAGCGGCAATCCGCAAAAGCAGGATTGTCGGATTATAAGGCTTGGTAATGTAATCATCTGCGCCCAGGCTCATGGATAATACCTCATCTACTTCTGAAGCCCTGCTTGTCACCATGATGACCGGTGTCTGGGATTCCTTACGAAATTCCTTTAACAGCATTTCCCCATTCAAACCCGGAATATTGATGTCTAATAAAATCAAATCAGCCGAAGCCAAAAGAAGCTGTTCCCTTACATTGGTGAACTGCCTGATTGCCGAAGCTTCATATCCGTTATTTTGTAATAACTCCACTAATTCCTCACAGATTGCCATATCATCTTCTACAATTAAAATCTTTTTCATTCTATAATTCCTTCTTACCTGTCTTCATTATTTCATTAGTATATCATATATCACCAATTTTCGGAGAAAACTTAGTTTGCTGCGATAGTCGCCAAATATGTATACGAGTATCTACGCTTGGCTCATTATTCGCACAAATTGATGACCTGCTTGCACATCAGCACAATTCATTATATCATGTGTCACCAATTTTCGAAGAAAATTGATGATCTGCTTGCGCATCAGTGCAATTCATTATATCATATTTCACCAATTTGGAGAGATAATTTATCCACACGAGGTAAAAGCTGTAAAGGGCTGCCGCATTAAAGTTTTCTTCTTGATTTCACTGCACAACTTCAACAAAAAACACTATAATGCGTTACTTAACTTCCGCTTATCTTTGTTAAAATTATGCAGTATAAGAGAAAATCCCTCTCAATGCGACAGCCCTTCATCTGTTCTTTATAAAATTATTATCAATTTTATCCCTAACTCTGCATTATTTCATCCTATACCGGATATACTCCATTTTCTGCATCCGCTAAAGATGCATCTACTTTGGTCTGCTGAGCCTCTCTGTATTTAAAGAAATCCGTAGCAACCTGTGGGAACAGTGCATAAGAAAGCACATCCTCATCCTGCTGCTTGTACTGGGCACAATCCTTTTCCAACTGCTCCAGCTGCGGCTTGATATCATCTGCCGGACGATAAGTAATCGGCTCCTTCATTCCTAAACTGTCAAGAGCCTTCTTCTGTACCTCTTTATTAACCGGCTTTGTAGTCTGTCCATACTTGCCAACCAGCAAATCTTTTGACTCCTTTGTCAGCATTTTATAACGCTCACCCATAACTACATTTAATACTGCCTGTGTACCTACAATCTGAGAAGACGGTGTAACAAGTGGGATTTCCCCAAAATCCTTGCGGACACGTGGAATTTCTTCTAATACCTCATCATACTTATCCTCGGCATTCATCTCTTTTAACTGAGAAACCATATTGGATAACATACCACCCGGTACCTGATATAACAAGGTCTTAATATTTACACCCATTACCTTCGGACTAAGCAGTCCGGATGCTAACCATTCCTCACGCATTGGACGGAAGTAATCTGCGATTTCAGCCAGTAAATTCTGATCAAAACCAGGGTCATATTCCGTTCCTTCAAATGCCTTTGCCATAACCTCTGTTGCAGGCTGGGAAGTACCCATGGCAAGCGGTGACATAGCAGTATCAATTACATCACATCCTGCCTCAACCGCCTTCATATAAGTCATTGCGGCTACACCGGATGTATAATGTGTATGAAGCTGGATTGGAAGCTTGGAACCGTCTTTTAATGCCTGCACAAGCTCTGTTGCAGCACTCGGAACCAAAAGACCTGCCATATCCTTGATACAGATAGAGTCTGCTCCCATATCCTCAATTCTCTTTGCAATATCTCTCCAATACTCTAATGTATACGCATCTCCTAATGTATAGGAAAGTGCAACCTGAGCATGCCCCTTCTCTTTGTTGGATGCCTTAACAGCTGTCTGTAAGTTACGAAGGTCATTCACACAATCAAAAATACGAATAATATCAATACCGTTTGCAATAGATTTCTGAACAAAATATTCAACCACATCATCTGCATATGGTGCATATCCTAAAATATTCTGTCCTCTGAATAACATCTGCAGCTTTGTATTTTTAAATCCGTCTTTTAATTTTCTAAGTCTCTCCCACGGATCTTCTTTTAAGAAACGAAGGGAAGCATCAAATGTTGCACCACCCCAGCATTCTACTGAATGATATCCAACCTTATCCATCTTATCAACGATGGGAAGCATCTGCTCAGTAGTCATACGGGTAGCAATCAATGACTGATGCGCATCACGTAAAACTGTCTCGGTAATCTTTACCGGCTTTGCTGCTTGATTTGCCATTTTTTAATCCTCCATATAATATTTAAATCATCAATAATATCTACACGACCAATATAAATTCCGACAGAAATTCATATTTAACCTGCATCTTAGAATACTCCAAAGATTGCCATAAATGTACCAGCTGCTACCGCAGTACCGATAACACCTGCAACGTTAGGTCCCATTGCATGCATTAAAAGGAAATTGGTAGGGTCAGCTTCTGCACCAACCTTTTGTGATACTCTTGCCGCCATCGGCACAGCAGACACACCAGCAGATCCGATCAACGGATTTACCTTTCCGTGTGTAAGCCAGCACATAAGCTTACCAAATAATACACCGGCAGCAGTACCAAAACAAAATGCGATCAATCCTAAAACAACTATTTTAAGTGTATCAATATTAAGGAATGACTGTGCCGTTGTTGTAGCCCCTACAGAAGTACCCAGTAATATTACTACGATATACATAAGTGCATTAGAAGCTGTCTCTGTCAGCTGTTTTACGACACCGGATTCCCTGAATAAATTACCAAGCATTAACATACCGACCAATGGAGCTGTTGTCGGAAGAATGATAACAACAACAATCGTAACGATAACCGGAAATAAAATCTTTTCCAATTTGGATACCGGTCTCAACTGTTCCATCTTTATCTTACGCTCTTTTTCGGTAGTAAGGAACTTCATAATCGGCGGCTGTATAACCGGTACTAATGCCATATAAGAATATGCGGCTACTGCAATAGGGCCCATCAGTGTTCCACCCATGCCAAGCTTACCTGCAAGAAAAATAGATGTCGGACCGTCAGCTCCACCAATAATAGAAATGGCCGCAGCTGCTTTATCCGTAAATCCTAACAAAATAGCAAAAAAGTAAGCAGAATAAATACCAAACTGGGCTGCTGCTCCCAAAAGAAAACTCTTAGGATTGGCAATCAGAGGACCAAAGTCCGTCATTGCACCCACTCCCAGAAAAATAAGGGATGGCAAAATACTCCATTCATCTAATAAATAAAAATAATGTAATAGTCCTCCATCAGCGATGATACCCGGAAACATATTCGCAAGTAACATACCAAAGGAAATCGGGACTAATAACAATGGTTCAAAACCAAATTTAATTGCCAGAACCAGAAACACACATGCAACTGCAATCATTACAAAATTACCCCAGTAAAGATTCGCAAATGCAGTCTGTCCGCCTAAGTTCTGCAATGTAGTCCATATATAATCCATTTGCACTGCCTCCTGTCTAAAATGATTTGTCTACATCAATTAGTTCAATGAAGCAAGTGTATCGCCAGACTCTACGCTGTCACCTACAGCAACATTAATGCCTGCTATGGTTCCATCCTGCGGAGCTGTAATCTCATTCTCCATCTTCATTGCCTCAAGTACCATAACCACATCACCACGTTTTACTGCCTGTCCTATATTGGCTTTTACTGCAAGAATCTTTCCTGGCATTGGTGCTGCAATTTTAACAGAACCTTCTGCACCACCTGATACAGGTGCTGCCGGAGCTGCTGGTGCTGCTGCCACCGGTGCCGCTGGAGCTGCTACAGGTGCTGCTGCCGGAACCGCTCCCGCCCCCAATTCTTCTACCGCTACATCATATGCTGTGCCATTTACTGTAATTCTATAATTCTTCATTCTGATATTCCTCCTAAATCATCTCTTTGCTTTTCTAATAGAACGGACTACTAACTTGTCACTGCCTCCCTGACTACCATTTGCTGCCATAACAGCAGCTGTAATGACTGCAACTAACTGTGCTTCATCCATAAGATTTTGTGGATTAGCTGCCGTAGGGACAGATACCGTCTCCTTGATTGTTGCGTTCTCTTCCTTACTCACTGCCTGTTTCCGATCGTTTACTCTGGTCATCATCTTGTTAATCCTCTCGAACTGGCTGATAATCATTGAGATAAAGATCAATACAATAAATACGGTTCCCATACCCATTAAAGTATTGGCTCCCGCCTTCCCCATCTGCTCTCCAAATGTATACTCTGGAGCCGCTGTAATTTCACTTGGTTTATATGGAGTGTTACTTCCACCATAAGCATAAGAAGAATCCCCTTCATAAACAAAGCTGATTTCCACCTGTCTCTTTTCATAAACAGCTTTTAATGTAACAAGCACATTTTCGCCATTTTCCTCTACATTTGCATCAATAAGGCTGAGAAACTGCTTCAATTCCTCTTCCGAAGTTTCAGTATTTGTTAGATCGATCATGATTGTACTGCCATCTTCTTTTGAAAGATAACCTCTGAATCCACCACATTCTTCTGCTGCACTTTCAAAGTTGGCAAGGGCTGTCTGATATACTTCTTCACCTTCAGCTTTAATATAAGCCTTATTAGCATCATCCATATTCTGAAGATTATATGCTAAAGCCACACTGGACCATATAATATCCGTATCTGTATATATGAAATCTACTTCACCCTGTCCATCACTACAAGCAGTCAAAGAAAACAGAACAGCAATCATAGAAAATAACAAAATTATTTTTTTCATTTTCATATGGTTATCCCCTCTCTATACCGCACCATGCTTTTTTAATGGTCTGTCTTCTCTCTTAGTATAAAGCATCTCAAATGCAGCGATCAAACGTTTTCTTGTTGCAGCACCATCAATAATATCGTCTACATAACCACGTCTGGCTGCACTCTGGGCACTGGACATTTTCTCTGTATATTCAGCCTTCATTGCAGCAAGCTTTGCATCATCAAAACCATCTTTGCCAAGCTCATCCGCATACATGATTTTAACAGCCTGTTCCGGATCCATCGTTCCGATTTTGGCTGTCGACCACGCATATTCAATATCTGCACCAATTGACTTGGAATTCATTGCCAGATATGCACTGCCCATTGCATCTCCCATTACAAGATTCACCTTAGGTATTGTTGCATTTGCAAATGCATATGTCAGCTTCGCTGCTGCTTTTGCAATCCCTGCCTCCTCAGAAACAGTTGCCTTATATCCTTTTACATTCGTTAACGAAAGAACCGGTATATTGAATGCATCCAGGAAGTTGACAAACTCAGCCGCAATATAGGCACCCTTTGTTGACAGTACATCTCCACCGTCTTTTACCTGATTTGCAACACATCCAACCGTTGTCCCATTTAATTTGATAAATCCGATTACCATATCTTTTGCATATTCTCTCTTCAATTCCATAAATATATTGCCGTCGGAAATATGCGTAAGTACTGCTCTTGCATCCTCTGCAAGACCTTCCAAATTAGGAATCTCTCTGTTAAGATCGTCCACACAATCTGAGAAATTAGAATCATCTTCATTATTAGAAGGAAGGAAGGAAACTACCTGTCTGATTCTTCCAAGTACTGTTACATCATCTTCTAATACCTCATCTACCAAAGCAGAATTGCTTTCCTGATAAGCGGCATCCGCAGTATTCAGTTTTTCTGTATAATTCTGATCCAAAGCATTAGGACTGTTCACAAAAAGTCTCGCATTATCTTTTACCATAAAAGTAATATCAGATAAAGCCGGGATAATTGCACTTCCGCCACCGCACACGCCAAAAATACCTGTAATCTGCGGTACAACACCAGAAGCCAAAGACTGCTTTAAATAAATATTGCCAAATGCATTTAAAGAATCAGCCGCCTCCTGTAATCTCAATCCTGCACAATCTACTAATCCGATTACGGGTGCACCCATTTTCAGTGCCATATCATAGATTTTTACGATTTTTGCTGCATGCATTTCACCAATGGAACCACCTAATACTTTAGCATCCTGGCTGTACACATACACTAATCTTCCGTCAATCGTACCGTAACCTGTTACGACACCATCTGCCGGTGTTTCATGATTCTGTGTGTTAAAGTCGGTATTTCTAGCCGTTACATAAGCACCAACTTCAACAAAACTTGAGTCATCAAGTAAAGATGCAATTCTATCACTTGCTGACAACGTAAGTTTATTGCTCATTTTTAGCCCTCCGTTTTAATTTATTATAAGACCCACTATTAGTAAGCCAAATTTTAGCCAATTATATTGTAGTACTTTTATGTCATTATTTCAAGAAAAACTTACCATAAATATGGAAGGTTTTTAAATCGGAACATGTGTAATAAAAATTAAATTACACCATACAACTAAATCCTGTAAGGTAAAAAAGAGACTGTGACACTAAGATGACTTTCAATACACTTAATACCACAGTCCTTCTAATTGATTATCGCCTTTTAAATCTGTCTTTATACACAGATATAATAAAATAATCCTCTCTTTTATAATCAAACTTAGGTAATTGCCTGATAATCACACTTTATCTGTTATTATCTGCAAGCACTCCTTTATTATGAATTAAATAATCCAACAGAGAAACTATCGTCAGAATCAAAGCAATATAGATTAATACATTTTCAACTATATAGATAGCACCTGAAACGGAGGGGAATATGTTTCCAAAATCTGCCAGCAAGATACAGATCATCACCATCTGTTCAGCAGTTTTTATCTTCCCCCAGATTCCTGCAGCAATTACGATTCCATTGTCTGCTGCCACAAGACGGAACCCGCTTATAATGAATTCCCTTGCAATAATGACAATCACAATCCAGCAGGGGATTCTTCCTAACTCCACAAATGCAATCATAGCAGCAGATACCAGAAGTTTATCTGCCAATGGATCCATAAATTTACCAAAATTAGTAACCAGATTATACTTTCTGGCAATTTTTCCATCCAGCATATCCGTTAAGGAAGCCACAGCAAAAATAAAAAGTGCAATCCAGTTTCCATAAGGAATAAATCCTCCATTATATTCATCACATAATAATGCTACCAGAAAAAACGGTATCAAAACTGTTCGTAAAATTGTAAGCTTATTCGGTAAATTCATAATCCATACCCTGCCCTTTCTCTATAAAATTCTTTCAGCCTTTACTCCAATCAAATCATATTCGTTAAAATCCGTAACTGTTACATGAATATAATCCCCGGATAACAGTTCCTCATCCGATGCCACAAATATATATCCGTCAATATCTGGTGCATCCATATACGTGCGGCACATATACATCTGTTCCTTATAAAGATATCCTTCCACGATCACTTCCAGTGTTTTTCCCACCATGGCAGAATTAAAATCATAAGACACCTCCTGCTGAAGTGCCATAATCTCATCTCGCCACCTTTCCCTGACTGCTTCCGGAACCTGATCTTCGAAACCTGCTGCCGGGGTATTCTCCTCGGGAGAATAGGTAAATACACCCAGACGGTTAAACTCCATTTCATTTATGAAAGAAAGCAGTGCCTCATGGTCTGCCTCTGTCTCACCGGGAAATCCGGCAATCAGTGATGTTCTGATTGCAATATCCGGTATTTCTTCCCTGATATGGGTAATCGTTTTCGTGATATCTTCTTTTGTTGTTCTTCTTCCCATCCGTCTCAGGATAGTATTCTCACAATGCTGCAAAGGCATATCAATATAATGGCATACTTTAGGATTATCCCTGATTTCAGCAATCAGTTCCTCTGTAATCTCTTCCGGGTAACAATAAAGAAGCCGAATCCATTTGAGATCTTCTATCTCCGATAATTTTGCAAGCAGCTCCGGAAGCTTCTTCTCACCATATATGTCCATACCATACAATGTAGTTTCCTGGGCAACCAGACAGACTTCAGAAATTCCGCATGAAACAAGATATCTGGTCTGTGCAATTAAATCCTCCATCGGTATGCTGCGGAAACGTCCTCTTACTTTGGGAATGATGCAATACGTGCAACGCTTGTCACACCCTTCCGCAATCTTAAGATATCCCATATGCGTGCCCGATGTAATCACTCTCTTTTCATGGGAAGGCGGAAGATAATGTATATCTTCGAAATGTTCATATCTCTTTCCGGAAAGAACCTCCTCCACTGCTTCCACAATGGATTCTGTACTGGTGGTTCCAAGAACCGCATCTACCTCAGGCAGCTCGTTCCGTATCTCTTCTTTATAGCGCTCGGCCAGACAACCGGTAATCACTAACGCCTTCAGCTTACCAGTCTGCTTTAAACGTCCCATCTCGATAATTGACTCAATACTCTCTTCCTTTGCATCGTGGATAAAACAGCAGGTATTGATGACAGCTACATCTGCTTCCTTCTCTTCATTTGTAATAGAATATCCCTTTTCCTGTAACAGCCCAAGCATCACTTCACTGTCCACCAGGTTCTTGTCACACCCAAGGGACACAAATAAAATCTGAATCATTTCCTGACTCCATTCTCTCTATAAAATAACCGTATCTTTTGTCAGTATCATTTAGCAAACTCCATGCCTTACAATTCAATGGATATCCCTATTCATCAAACATGGTTGCTGCTTCTACACAGTTATTCATCAGCATTGCTATCGTCATCGGTCCTACACCACCCGGTACCGGGGTAATTGCAGATGCAACCGGCTCCACACTGTCAAAATCCACATCTCCGCAAAGCTTGTTATTTTCATTTCTATGAATTCCTACATCAATTACCACAGCCCCTTCTTTCACATAAGAAGCATCTATCATTTTGGGCCTTCCAATTGCTACAACTAAAATATCTGCCCGTTTACAAACGTCCTTCAGATTCTTTGTTCTGGAATGGGTAACGGTAACTGTACCATTTTCCCGAAGTAAAAGAAGTGCCATCGGCTTACCGACAATATTGCTTCTGCCAATCACCACACATTCCTTCCCTTCAATTTCTACATTACTTCTTTTCAGCAGTTGGATGATTCCGGCAGGTGTACAGGAAACAAATCCCTTCTGCCCAATGCTTAATGCACCTACACTCTGGGGGTGAAAGCCGTCTACATCTTTTTTCGGAGAAATGGCTTTGATCACTGTATCTTCATCAATATGCTCCGGCACCGGAAGCTGTACTAAAATACCGTGAATCTTATCATCTTTATTCAGTCGATCAATCAAAGCAAGCAGTTCTTCCTGCGTTATTTCTTCTGGCAGTTCATAGCTTTCTGAACGGATACCGATATATTCACAGGCTTTTTTCTTATTTCCTACATATACAGAAGAAGCAGGGTCATTCCCTACCTGAATGACTGCCATACCGATTTCTTTTCCTTCTGCTTTTAATGCTGCCACCTTTTCTTTTAACTCATCCTTAATCTGCTTACTGATCACTTTTCCGTCAATTAAACTTGCCATTCTTATCCTCCTTCTGACATACTGCTAAAAAATCTATAACTATTCTATTCTCTTACCGCCAAATGCATGGATTGTACGGATGGCAACTATTACCCTGCCACACATACCGTATTAAAATAACCCAACAATCTGGTCACCCACCACATCAATATTTTCTGCCGCCGGAACCTTTGGAAGCCCTGGCATCGTCATAATAGAACCAGTGATTGCCACCACAAATCCTGCTCCCACATTGACATAAGCCTCTCTGACACTGATATCAAAATCGGCGGGTCTGCCAAGCTTTGTCTGGTCATCTGACAAAGAATACTGTGTTTTTGCCATGCAGACCGGAAGATTGCCATAACCGAGAGAAGTAATCTTTTCTAACTGGCTCTTTGCCGCTGCGGTAAAATTCACTCCGTTTGCACCATAAATTCTGGTTGCTACTGTCTTGATCTTATTTTCTAAAGACATATCATCCTCGTAAAGCATTTTAAAATCAGACTGTTTATTATCTAAAATATCTACTACCTTTTTGGCCAGTTCCAGACCCCCTTCACCGCCTTTTTCCCAAACACTGGCGAGGGCAAAATCGCATCCCTTTTCTTCCACAAATTCTTTTACAAAAGATAACTCTGCCTCTGAATCCGTGATGAACTGATTTAATGACACCACAATCGGAACACCATATTGCTGAAGATTCTCTATATGTTTTTCAAGATTGACAATACCCTTTTTAAGTGCATCTACATTTTCACTGTTTAAATCTGCCTTTGCCACACCGCCATTGTATTTTAAAGCACGCACGGTTGCCACTAATACAATTGCATCTGGTGCAAGACCGGCTTTTCTGCACTTGATATCCAAAAATTTTTCCGCACCTAAATCTGCTCCAAAACCTGCTTCTGTCACCACAATATCAGAAAGCTTAAGAGCAAGCTTTGTTGCCCGCACAGAGTTACAGCCATGTGCAATATTAGCAAAAGGACCACCATGCACAAAAGCAGGAGTATGCTCCAGCGTCTGAATCAGATTTGGCTTAAGGGCATCCTTTAACAAGGCTGCCATGGCACCAACTGCATTCAAATCCTTTGCCGTTACTGGCTTTCCTTCCACAGAATAAGCCACGATAATCTTAGAAAGCTTATCCTTTAAATCCTCCATATCATCTGCCAGACATAAAATAGCCATAATCTCAGAAGCCACAGAAATTACAAAATGATCTTCCCTTACATAACCGTCCATCTTACTGCCAAGACCAACCACGATATTGCGAAGCACACGGTCATTTATATCAAGACAGCGTTTCCATACAATCTGTCTGGTATCAATATTCAGTTTATTTCCCTGCTGGATATGATTATCAAGCATTGCCGCCAGCAGATTATTAGCTGAAGTAATCGCATGAAAATCACCAGTAAAATGCAGGTTTAAATCCTCCATCGGCACCACCTGTGCATAACCTCCGCCAGCTGCTCCTCCTTTAATACCAAAGCATGGACCAAGAGAAGGTTCACGAAGTGCAATAGAGGCTTTCTTTCCCATCTTTCCTAAAGCCTGCCCAAGACCAACGGTTACGGTTGTTTTTCCTTCCCCTGCCGGAGTCGGATTAATTGCGGTAACCAATACAAGCTTCCCATTCGGATTATTTTCAATACGTTTACTCAGTTCATCCGAAAGCTTTGCCTTATATTTTCCATAAAGCTCTAATTCCTCTTCAGAAATATCCAGTTTTTCTGCAACCTCTTTGATATGTATCATTTCCGCTTCCTGTGCAATTTCAATGTCTGTTTTCATAATCCGCATCTCCTTTTTTGTAACCAACTCACATGCCATCATGATATGATTTCTCATTCACATGCTACTGTAAAATAAATAATTTTTACTGTGGGTAATTTCCGCATCATAATTTTCATAATCTGCTTTACACTGCCCATACATCCTGATAACTTTTAGATTGTACTCATATAAAAACGATTCGTCAATATCATTTCCTATTTTCTTTTTTCCTTTTAAAAATATTCGTCTACATATTCCTCAAACTGTTCCTCACTCATCAATACCTGTCTTGGCTTCGTTCCCTCCTCAGGACCTACCACCCCAGCTTCAAACAACTGGTCCATGATGCGTGCGGCACGATTAAACCCGATTTTAAACATTCTTTGCAGCATTCCGATTGATGCCTTATCCTTTTCGATAATGAATTTACCTGCCTGCACAAAATAATCATCCCGGTCACTGGCAGACGGCATATCTCCTGCCGCAGTTCCGGCACTATTGATACCAGTTGAAGTAATCTGGTTCGTCACTTCCTCACTATATGCAGTCTCTCCGTTTTGTGCCTTTAAGAACTCAACTACATTTACTACCTCATCATCGGAAATATAGGCTCCCTGTACCCGCACAGGTTTGGGATACATCGTAGGATAAAACAGCATATCTCCATTTCCTAGCAATTTCTCTGCACCAACACTGTCAATAATGGTCCGGGAATCCACACCGGAGGATACTGAAAGTGCAATACGCGACGGAACATTGGCTTTGATCAGACCTGTCACTACATCCACAGACGGTCTCTGGGTTGCAATTACCAGATGGATACCTGCCGCTCTTGCAAGCTGTGCAAGCCTTACAATAGCTTCCTCCACCTCTGCCTTCGCAACCATCATCAAATCAGCAAGCTCATCCACTATAATCACAATCTGTGACATTTTTTTGAGCTTCTCCTCCTCAATCTTACCTGATTCCTCTAACTCTTTTACCCTTGCATTATATCCCTGGATATTTCTCACATTACATTCCGAAAACATCTGATAACGGTTTGACATTTCCGCAACTGCCCAGTTTAGGGCACCTGCCGCTTTTTTCGGATCTGTCACAACCGGTGTCAGCAAATGGGGAATCCCATTATAAACCTTTAACTCCACCTGTTTGGGATCAACCAATATCAGTTTCACATCATCCGGATGTGCCTTGTACAATATACTCATGATCAAAGTATTGGTGCATACCGATTTACCGGAACCGGTCGCTCCTGCAATCAGCAAATGGGGCATTTTAGCAATATCTTCTACCACTACATTTCCTTCGATATCCTTACCCACTGCAAATGCAATTTTAGAAGGGTGTTTAATGAATTTTTCCGTGTCTATCAACTCCCTGAAACCTACACCGCTTCTGGTTCCATTGGGAATCTCGATCCCCACTGCCGATTTACCGGGAATCGGTGCTTCAATACGGATACTCTGGGCTGCCAGATTCATCATGATATCATCCGCAAGACCTGTAATCTTACTTACCTTAACCCCCTGCTCCGGAACCATTTCATAACGGGTAACAGACGGTCCGCAGCTGTAATTCGTCATGGTTACATTGACACCAAAGCTTTTTAAAACCTCCTGCAATTTCATTGCATTCTGTCTGATAGCATCCTCTTTTGTGGATGTCTGGGCTTTCCCTTTTTTCAGCAGTTCCAGCGGCGGAAATTTATAATCGGCATCGCTGTTCCCTACCTCTTTTGCAGATACATTTTCCACCGCTGCTGCTGTTCTGTTTTCCATTGCCATGTCTGCATTTTTTTCAGATATTTTGTCAACAGCATCTACCGGCTCTGTATTCACATTTTCCTCTGGCAGTACTTCCGGAACCACTGTTTTCTTTGCCCGTGGCTTCCGCTTCTTTTTTGCATCCTCCCTGACTTCTTCTTTTGGAGTTTCGGAAACAGCGAACTCTGACAAATGTTCTCCCGGAAGATTTAATTCATAATCCATTGTAATTTCATGTACTTCCTCATTTTCCGGTATTTTTCCTGCTGTTTTTACAGGCAGAATTCCTTTGTCCACATCTGCCGGAAGCACCGAAATCGTATCCAGCATGGAAGATTTTTTCCTGTCTCTAAAGACCTCATCCCTCTGGTTTGGAAAATCCTCCCTAACAATCTCTTCAAAATCTTCATCCCGTTTTTTCCTGTTTCTCTTGCCAGATCCTGTATTCTCAGGTTCCTCATATTCCTGTCCATCTTCCCTGATTTCAGAAAGAGCAGTGCCCATTTCCCTGAAAAAGTCAATAACGGAAATCTCTGCAAACAGCACCACACACAGGATAATAGCCAGTATGATGATAATATATGTTCCAATCTGTCCCACTGCTGTATGTAAAAGATATGCTATGGAACCGCAAAGAATCCCTCCACCAATCTGGTCTTCAAATCCCTCCTGAAATAACTTTATAAAATCATACTTTCCGACACCTGCCACCATCTGTCCTATCATTCCAAAACACAAAAGAACACATGAACCAAAAACTACCTTCTGTACTGCCCTTTTTTTATACTCATTGATATGTAAAAAAAATGCTGCGAACATGACGGCTATCGGCAAAATATATTCTATAATTCCAAATATTCCAAAGAAAAACCGGCTGATATATGTAACCGCTCCGCATAACCCGAAATTTCCAAGTTCTACAATCAGCATAACAGCACCGACAATCCAGACTGTTATCTCTGCCGCAAAGGATGTCTCCTCTTCCTCTGGTACAGCACTGCGTCCCTGTCCTTTCTTCGGATCTTTTCCTGATTTCCCCTGATTTTTCGCAGAATTACTGCCTGATTTTTTATTATATGAAGTTTGTTTGCTATTTTGATTCCTACTACCAGCCAAGCTGATAACCTCCCTTTTCTTACTTCCTACGGTAAATGTCCTGACTGCCATATTCAAATGATGTATTTGCCATATCGCATAGTCAAAAACCACAATATTTATATACTACTATTTTTTTTATGATTTATCAAGCTATATAAACAAGAAAACGCTTCCCTGATTCCGCCAACCTCATCGATCAAACCCTTTTTCACTGCTTCCTTCCCCACTAACACGCTTCCTACATCCTTTGCCAGTTCATTTGTATTAAACATGATTTTTTTCATGTCCACTTCTTTTATTTTAGAATGACAGCAGGTAAAAGAAATGATTCTGTCCTGCATTTTGTCAATATATTCATAATTATGCTTCACTCCCAGCACAGTCCCATTCATGCGGATTGGATGTACTACCATAGTCGCCGTAGGTACGATAAAGGAATGATCACCACACACACTAAGAGGTACCCCGATGGAATGCCCTCCGCCAAGCAGCAGTGTCACCACGGGAACCGACAAAGAAGCTATCATTTCCGCTATGGCAAGTCCTGCCTCTACATCCCCTCCTACCGTATTTAACAACACAAGAAGTCCCTCTATACTTTTATCCTCTTCTACCTTAGCCAGCTCTGGCAGAACATGTTCATATTTTGTTGTCTTAGTGGCGGGTCCCAAACACTGATGCCCTTCAATCTCCCCAATAATATTTAACAAATGAATTTTATACCCATATGCATTATCACTTAAATTAAGCTGTCCATTCTCTTTTACCTGTTCTGCCTTTGCCTGTTCTATCTCTGTTTCACAAAGTTCCTGTTCCCTTTTATTGATCTGATCCATGTTTTTTTCTCCCGACATCGAATATCTATAGTCATTTATATAACAATTCTAAAGAATTTTCCCCACAAAAAAGAGGAAGAATTTTTCTTCCTCTTTAGTATTACAAAAATATGATTTAATATTCACGGTATCCGAACCTATAAAAAATGACAGACAAGATATCCCACTATGATTCCCACAAAAATACCGCCTATTACTTGAATTGGCGTGTGACCCACATATTCTTTTAATATGATTTTGGCCCACTCACCTCTTTCTGCATCCTTCAAATGCTTTCTTATTTCTTCGCTTTTCAAAAAAAGATTCAGTATGACCGCCTGTTTTCCAGTCTCCATCCTTACATTCATTGCATCATACATGACAATTATCGCTAATGCAGTGGCCATTGGAAATTCAAACCCCTCAATTCCCTTGCAATATGCCGTTGCATACATAAGTCCCACTACTGTAGCCGAATGGGAACTTGGCATTCCTCCGCTGCCAACCAGACGTTCTGCATGAAATTCCCTGGTAATGATAAAATTAATAACGGTCTTTAAAATCTGTGCTGCTGCCCATCCCAAAACAGGTGCCATGAATATCTTATTATGCAGCAGAATCCGTAACACTTCCATATATCTCTCCCCTGTATTTAAGAAGATATTATAATTCAACGACTATTTCATTTGTATCTTCCAGTAAATCTGCCTTAATATAATTATCCTGTAATAATGTTCCATTCAGCATAAGCTTTGTCACTCCTGATTCTTTTCCGTTAGGATTTTTAACTGTAATATGCAGCTTTCTGCCACGGAAATCCTTGTCCATTGTAAACTCTTTCCAGTCTGAAGGTATGGCAGGATTCATTCGAAGACCTTCAAAATCCGGTCTGAGACCCAGAATACCCTCTACACATCCTACCATAACCGTAGATGCTGTTCCTGTAAGCCAGTGTACATGAGCACGTCCCTCAAACGGAGAGTCGGTACTTTCGGTAAACTGACCATGACAATAAGGCTCTAACTTACGAATCTCTGCTTTGTCATTCATGGATGCAGGCGAAGATTCATTAAAGTATTCAAATGCACGGTTTCCATGCCCCATCAAACTCTCAGCCAGAATGATCCAGCCCTGAGGCTGTGAAAAAATACCTCCGTTTTCCTTGGTAGACGGATTAAACAACAGCATAAGTGCTCCGTCAAATGCATGCTCCACGTAAGAAGGTGCCATCAGCCTTACACCATAAGGCGTATTTAATTCTCTATGCACGGACTCTAGTGCAAGTTCTGCCTGTTCTTTTGTCGCAAGACCGGAAATAACAGACCACGACTGTGGATTCAGCCACATGTTGGCTTCCGGATGATGCTTGGAACCAATGATTTCTCCGTCTTCCTTATATCCACGTACAAAACGATCTTCTTCCCAGCAAGTCTTTTGAATAGTATCTCCCAGTTCTTTCTGTATCTTATCCAGATACTCCAGATACTCCTTATCCTGTTTCTGATCCGCAAATTTTCTGATTACAGTCATTGCATAATAAAGCTGCATAGCAACAAAGCTTGATTCCCCCTGCTTGCCAAGGCGCAGACAGTCATTCCAGTCAGCATGAAGTCCGGCAGGCATGCCATGGTTTCCCAAACGGTTCATGGAAAAATCGATTGCCCTTTTCAAATGCTCGTATACCGTACCTTCTCCACCGTTTGCAAATACGATCACTTCATCCATAAAGTCTACATTACCCGTTTCGGCAATGTATTTGTAAACAGTAGGGAACAGCCACAATGCATCATCTGCACGATACGCAGGATGTCCGGTTGCTTTCACATAGGAATCATCATCCGGTGTATCTTCATGACCTGCATTGTGATCAAATTTAACCAACGGAAGACCTCCACCATTATCCACCTGGGCAGATAACATAAACCGGATTTTATCCAGTGCCATATCCGGATTCAAATGAATGATTCCCTGAATATCCTGTACCGTATCCCGATAGCCATAACCATTACGCAGACCACAATAGGTAAAGGAAGCAGCTCTTGACCAGATAAAGGTCATGAAACACTGGTACGCATTCCATGTATTTACCATATTGTTAAAGCTGTCGGACGGTGTCTTTACCTGAAGATGAGAAAGCTGTCCATGCCAGTAATTCTTCAATTCATTAAGCTCTGCCTCTGTTGCCTGTTCTACGCTCTCATATCCTGCAAGGATCGCCTCTGCTTCTTCATCAGATTTCATTCCCAGCACAAAAGTAACTACCTTGCTTTCACCGGGTTCCAATACCAATTCTGTATGCAGTGCACCACATGAATTGGAATTATAATTAAGAGTATTGTCACATTTTCCGTTTTCGACTGCTGCCGGATTACCGTAACCATGATATCTTCCCAGGAAACTTTCCTTATCACCGTTATACGATACCACTTTGCTGCCTGCTAATCCAAAAAATCTGGAAGCAGTCTTATTTCCGTCAACATCCTTTTTGATATTCTCATTAATTGTCTGATAAACCCTGTTCTTGTTAAAATAAGTCTTTGTAATAAATAACGTATATTGCAGATTCACCTGGTCCTGTTCATAATTACTGTCATTAGTGAACTCACAATATCCAAAAGCAGATAATTTTCTTTTTTTATCTGATTGGTTCGTTACCTTCAGCCGCCAT
Source organism: uncultured Lachnospiraceae bacterium (assembly GCA_910585605.1). Lineage (GTDB taxonomy): Bacteria > Bacillota > Clostridia > Lachnospirales > Lachnospiraceae > CAG-590. The sequence goes on from CAJUFL010000003.1 coordinate 106,216, forward strand.
ACCTCATAGGTTTTATTAAGCGGCACATAATATAAAACTTCAGATCTGATGTCCTCATATTCTGCTATCATATTTGTATAACCAGTTCCATGATGGCACTCACTCTTATACTCGTCCAATGATTTCCCCACTGGCTGCCATGATGCTGACCAGTAATCCTTACTGTCATCATCTCTCAAATAAACATATCTTCCCGGCTGGTCAAACTGATTAAAAATATAACGGATAATCCTTCCATGCGCTCCGCTTTTTTCAAAACTGTATCCCCCTGCATTATTGGACACAATCGCTCCATATGCCGGTGACCCCAGATAATTGGCCCAGGGTGCCGGTGTATCCGGTCTGGTAATTACATATTCTTTTGCTTCCTCATTAAAATAACCATACTGCATATCTTTCTCCTTTCAACTTGTAAAAGGGGCTGCCGCACTAAGATAATGATATGCGACAGTCCCCTTTATGTTTATGATGATACTTCTTTAAACTCAGAAACCATCTATTCCCTGATTTATTCTTCTACTGCATCCTTAAGACTTAAGCTTATCTTACCCATACGATCAATCTCAAGTACCTTTACCTTAACAGTATCTCCGATATTTACAACATCTTCAACCTTTGCAACCCTCTCCTTGGATAACTTAGAAATATGAATTAAACCATCTTTATTCGGTGAAAGTTCTACAAATGCTCCAAAATTCATAATGCGTACAACCTTACCCTCGTAAATGCTGCCAACTTCAATCGGATCAACTATTGAATGGATAATCTTAAGTGCTTTATCAATATTAGCCTGATCTACACCACAGACTGCAACGGTTCCGTCATCATCTATGTCAATCTTCACGCCGGTTTCTTCTATAATACCGTTAATCGTCTTACCACGCTGTCCGATAATCTCACCAATCTTTTCTGGATCAACCTTCAGCTGACAAATCTTTGGAGCCAGCTCACCTAATGTCTTTCTCGGTTCTGCGATTGCCTTTGACATTACCTCATCCATAATATATAATCTTGCTTCTCTGGTTCTTCTTATAGCTTCCTCAACAATCGGTCTTGTCAGACCATGAATCTTGATATCCATCTGTATAGCTGTGATACCATCCTTTGTACCAGTCACCTTAAAGTCCATATCCCCAAAGAAGTCTTCCAGACCCTGTATATCAGTCAATACAATATAATCATCATCCGATGCACCGGTTACAAGACCACAGGAAATACCTGCAACCATCTTCTTAATTGGAACACCTGCTGCCATCAGCGACATACAGGATGCACAAGTCGATGCCATAGAAGTTGAACCGTTGGATTCAAAGGTTTCAGATACTGTACGGATTGCATATGGAAATTCCTCCTCTGAAGGAAGAACTGGAATCAATGCTCGTTCAGCCAACGCACCATGACCGATTTCCCTGCGTCCAGGACCACGGGACGGCTTTGTCTCTCCCACAGAATAAGATGGGAAATTATACTGATGCATATATCTCTTAGAGGTCTCTAATAAATTCAGTCCATCCACCTTCTGTGCCTCTGAAAGCGGAGCTAATGTAGTCACATTGCATATCTGTGTCTGACCACGTGTGAACATGGCAGAACCGTGTACTCTGGGAATGATATCCACTTCTGATGCCAGCGGACGAATCTGGGAAATCGCACGTCCATCCGGTCTCTTATGGTCAACCAAAATCATCTTGCGGACAGTCTTCTTCTGATACTGGTAAATAGCTTCTCCTAATACAGCAAGCCACTCTTCATTCTCAGCAAAAGCCTCCTCCAAACGCTCTGTGATCTGGCGGATATTTTCTTCCCTGACTTGTTTCTCATCAGTGAAAACGGCCTCCTCCATCTCCTGAGGAGGTACAATTTCTTTGATCGCTGCAAACAGTTCTTCCGGAACCGCACAGCTTGTATATGAATGCTTGGGTTTTCCACATTCCGCTACAATTTTATTAATAAATTCAATTACCTGCTGGTTAATCTCATGTGCCGCATAAATTGCCTCAATCATCTTATCTTCCGGCACTTCATTTGCACCTGCTTCAATCATAATAACTTTTTCAGCCGTAGATGCCACTGTCAGCTTCAGATCAGATACCGCATTTTGTGCCTCATTCGGATTAAATACAAACTCACCGTCAATCAAACCAACCTGTGTAGTTGCACAAGGTCCGTCAAAAGGTATATCCGAGATTGCAGTTGCTATCGCAGAACCAAGCATTGCCGTAAGTTCCGGTGAACATTCCGGATCCACTGACATAACAAGATTATTAAGTGTTACATCATTGCGATAATCCTTTGGAAATAACGGTCTCATAGGACGGTCAATTACACGGGAAGTGAGAATCGCATTCTCACTGGCTTTTCCCTCTCTCTTGTTAAATCCACCGGGAATCTTCCCTACGGAATATAATTTCTCTTCATACTCTACGCTAAGCGGAAAGAAATCTATTCCCTCCCTTGGCTTCTCCGATGCCGTTGCGGTTGACAATACAACCGTATCACCATAATGCATAAATGCCGCACCATTTGCCTGTGCTGCAACTCGTCCAACATCCACACGGAGCGTTCTGCCGGCAAGTTCCATTTCAAACTTTTTGTACATATCTGTTCTCCTTAAACATTATTCTTTTCCCAATATTGGGTAATCTTGGGTAAGACACCGAAACAACTGACCTGACTACAGTACTTGGGGTTCTGAGATCTTTATATCAATCATCCCTTACTGCTGCCACGTCAGAAGTCTCGGCTATGCCTTATCACAATCGCATATAGTATATCACACTTACCAGCCTTTGAAAAGGAAAAAAATTCATATATATGTTTTAAATTATCGCCATGCAACCTCGATTCCGCTTCGCTTCATCGGCTTTGCATACCTTCGAACTAGGCTCTCTTCGTTCTCCAAGGTCTCAGGCATCGGTCACGGACTTCTCTTCTCTTCGCCATGCAACCTCGATTCCTCTTCGCTTCATCGGCTTTGCATACCTTCGAACTAAGCTCACTTCGTTCTCCAAGGTCTCAGGCATCGGTCACGGGCTTCGCCCTATGTAAGAAAAATAAGGGACTGCATCCTGTATGCAAGCATACGATGCAGCCCCTTATTTTTCTTACGCATGGCTCATGCCAAACTGAATGTTATTTTCTTAAGCCTAAGCTTTCGATAAGAGTTCTATAACGCTCAATATCAACCTTCTTTAAGTAAGCTAACATGTTTCTTCTCTGTCCTACTAACTTAAGAAGACCTCTTTTAGAATGATGATCCTTTGGATGTGCTTTAAAATGATCCTGCAAATCAACGATTCTCGCCGTAAGTAATGCAATCTGTACCTCAGGTGAACCTGTATCATTTGCTCCACGGCCGTACTTTTCAATAAGCTCTTTCTTCTGCTCTGATGTTACCATAACAACATCCTCCTTAATAAAATAATAATCGCCAGCCACCCAGACAAAGGTCGGAGTGTCCTAAATCTGAGTCACGGTTAAATCACTTTGGTATAATAGCATAAAAATGATTTTTTGTAAATGCTTACTTTATTTTTTTGACAGACTCTGCTATGATAATGTTGCTGTATACAGCTTGAACGAAAACAGTGGCAAAGCTTGCTGCTGCAAAATAACTGTTTCTATAAAAAAACAGGCATGAAAATAAGGAGGATATCATGGCAGGCTCAACATTAGGAACTATTTTTAAAATATCAACATGGGGTGAATCCCACGGTAAAGCAGTCGGTGTTGTAATCGACGGCTGTCCAGCGGGGCTTGAGCTTTCGGAAAGTGACATCCAGCCATTTCTAAACAGGAGAAAACCTGGACAATCCATTTATTCTACCCCCAGAAAAGAAGACGATACGGTAGAGATTCTGTCCGGGGTATTTGAAGGAAAAACCACCGGCACTCCCATCTCCATGATTGTATATAACAAAACACAGCAATCCAAAGATTACAGTGAGATTGCTTCCTATTATAGACCAGGACACGCAGACTATACATTTGATGCCAAATACGGGTTCAGGGATTACAGAGGCGGCGGCCGTTCCTCCGGAAGGGAAACTATTGCCCGAGTTGCCGCTGGTGCTGTCGCCGTAAAAATCCTGAACGGGCTCGGGATTTCTTTTACAACTTATACTCGTTCCATTGGCAGCATAGAAATTGATGATTCCAATTTTGATGAAAATGAGATTCTCAACAATCAGATTTATATGCCAGATTCCGAAGCTGCCAAAAAAGCCGGTGAATATATTATCGAAATGACCAAAAATCACGATTCTGTCGGGGGCTGCGTGGAAGCAGTTATCAAGGGCGTTCCCGCAGGTCTTGGTGACACGGTATTTGAAAAATTAGATGCCAACCTTGCAAAAGCCATTATGTCTATCGGTGCCGTAAAAAGCGTTGAAATCGGCGATGGAAGCAGGGTTTCCAAGATGACCGGTTCTGAAGACAACGATGGCTTCAAAATAGATCAAGACAATAAAATCGCAAAATGCAGCAATCATGCAGGCGGTATCTTAGGCGGTATGAGTGACGGTTCTGACATTATTTTACGCGCCTCTTTTAAGGCAACCCCTTCCATTTTAAAAACACAGCATACCGTAAATAAAAATGATGAGGAAATAGAAATATCCATCAAGGGAAGGCATGACCCCGTAATAGTTCCCCGTGCGGTAGTTGTCGTGGAATCCATGGCAGCTATCACTTTACTGGATGCACTTTTATTAAATATGTCAGCAACAATGAACAATCTCTCAAAATTCTATAATAGATAATATATCATAAAAAGAAGGGCTGTCGCATTAAGAAAAATGAACCTCTACTGCTACAGCCCTGTTTTAATATTTTATTCTCACAAAGCCAGGACATCCACTCATACAGATATTTGGCAACTGCCATGGTTGGATTTCCCATATATCCAATCAAAAAACTCACAACAGTCCCAAATGTGCATATAAGCATGCCCACTTAGCTCGTTGTTTACAGGAATTAATATACCCGCATCTTATCATGGATTATCTGTCTCTTCGCATATAAAGATAATATCATAATAAGAAATTGTATCCACTTGATGGAAACCAAGTCCCACCCCTGTTACAGATGCATCTTTCAACACGGCATCCATGTTGATATCCCGTTTGATATCCATAAAAAGCTGTTCCAGACCATATCCCTCTATTCCTCCATATGAAAATTCATATCCGCTGCTGCATTTTACTCCCCGGTTTTTCAACAATGTCTCTACAGAGATTTCACCCTCTGTTACCGTATCATAACCTCCAGTCAAACCAGCTGCTCTTAAAATTGCACAAGCCTGCACCTTAGGATTCAGCACCGGAGCAGAAACCCCATACGTATTCCGCATCTGAGTAAAATACTGATATACCGGGTATAATGCTGTTGCATTTTCATCCACACTTCCATCCTGGTTAAAAATATAGGTAATTCCTTCTATCTCCATAACAGCATTACTTACCCTGATTCCATCCTCTCCCAGATAGTACCTGTATCCATCCAAAGTAATAAAACCTGTTGCCACCACACCTGTATCATCAGCATAATACCAATTTTCATCAACCTTGATCCAGCCTGTTTCCATTTCAGCTTTTGAATTAAAATAATATCTCCTGTCCTCATACTGTACAAATCCCGTCTGAATCCTGCCTGCATCATCCGTTATATAAAACCTGTTCTTTGTATCAATGACGCCCGTCTGAACCACACCTTTTTTATTTGCATAGTAATAGTTTTCTTCTTCCTTAACGTAAAACTTACCTGTCTGTAAATACCCTTCTTCGTCAAAATAATAGCGTTTTCCATTTATTTCCAAAAATCCTGTAGCTGTTTCTCCGTCTTCTTTCTCGTATTTTTTACCATCCTCTTCTTCTATCCACGCAGCAAATGTCCTCTGCTTAGTTAGAAACAGACACAGTAAGATTATCATACAAAGGGAAAACAATATAAAAATTGATAACATTCTCTTATTTTTCGTCATATGCATTCTCTTTCCTCTTCCTAAATAAACTAAAAAACATATATCTGTAGCGTACTACCATCACTGCAATTCCGATGACTGCAATCAGAACCGGAATGATTACAATCGTTATGATCTTTAACATATTTTGCAGGGTATTTGGATATAAAGCAACCTGATTGCCAACTTCCTTTCCGGCAGCCAGACTTCCTGTATCATTTCCGGTAAGCTCATCCATGACAGACAGGAAAAATCTGCGGTTTGCCCCTGCGGAATCCGCATCCACCTCCTCATTAAAAAAGATATTGGAGGTAATCAGAAATACCATTCCCTTCTCTGGATTTTGTGCAAGTGCTGCAACACTAAAAGGACCTCCGATATCATCTTCTCCCTTGCTTGTCATATTCTCAAAATCGGTAACTTTGGAAAATGCTTTACCGCTTGTTGTCAGAATATCCGTACAGGTATATCCGTTTGCTTTTCCTTCCTTCACGATTCCCTTACTGGTCATCGTAAGAACACGCATATTATTTTCCAGAAGAAACTTTGTAACCTCTGTGTTCTGTATCTTTGGCATTAAATAATAAGCCGTATCATATACATAATTTTCCTCTTCATTTTCTATTATAACACCCTGATTCAAATCCAGACCATATTCATTTAAAAACGAGAAGAGATGTTCCACTTCTTCATTTAACGGATCAATGGATACAAAAAGCCTGCCTCCATCCTCTAAGTACTCCTTTAATACCTTTAAGGACTCCTCTGAATAATCCACTTGGGGTGCATTCATTAAAATAGCTTCACAGTCCTCCGGAATCGTTGTATCGATGGAATTAGCAATCTCATCCAAATTTAACTCTTCCATCTCATAATTATTCAAGAGCAAAAGATTAGTAAAATCACTATTTAACGTCTCCTCACCATGACCCGTTACGGTACAAATTTTATTTATTTCTTCCGAATTTGTATAATAAATCGCACTTGTCAACTGATTTTCAATTTCCAATGTGCTCTTACGGGAATATTGAGAGGTCTGTACTGTAGAAATATAATCCTCACTGTCCAGATAAATATATCTTTCATCGCAGACAACAAGGATACTGGTCTCTGTTATCTGGGAAACATTATATAGATATTTTTCCCGAAAAGCACTATCAGTTTCTACATTCTTGTAGTGAAACTTTAAATTTTCATTCAAGCGGGCATATTCATTAAACAGTTCCTGATAGGTCGCATTTGCACGGCTTCTTGCTCCGATATAATAAATATCCGTCGGCTTGCTAATATTTTTCACTGTTTCCTCTGTTTCCTTTGAAAGCGTAAGCAGACCTTCTGCCGTAAAGTCATAAACCTTTGTAAAATGAAATGCCGTTCCACTGATCAAAGCAGCCAATAATATCACAAAAACCATTCCTATTGCCATACCCTTACTGCCTAACCTTCTTTTTTCCAAAACAAGCCATGTCAACAGGAAAAATCCCACGATTAATGAGAGCAGATAAATGATATCACCGCTCCGTACAATTCCCGACATCATATCGTAATATTTGTTATAAAGCGATGTATTGTGAATGATATAATAGAAAGTTTCCGTGTTTGTGATTCCTTCTATAATCCGCCCAAGAAGAACAACTGCATAAAAGCCATAGGTAACGGCAGCAGCCAGAACAACATTAGATGTCAGTGAAGAGAGAAATAATCCAACTGACAGCAGGACCAACGTTACCAGAACCGTTGCTATATAAGTTCCCGCCAGAAAACGTACACTCATTTCACCCTGTCCTGATATGAGAATCGGGTAGAGCAGACTGCATAAAACCGGAATCAGTATAAATACCATAGTAGCCAGATACTTCCCCAGTAGAACCGAAAATGCAGATACTGGTGCCGTAAACAGCAGCTGGTCTGTTTTGCTTCTTTTTTCCTGTGCAAACAATCGCATCGTACAAAACGGAAGCAGCATTACAATGACCAGAAATCCTCTGCTCAGTACATAATACCCAAACTGTGTACTATAAGTACTAAGACAGTTCACAACAAAAAAAACACCGAGTACCAAAAAAAAGAGAGCATAATAAAAGTAAGCGAAGAAGGATGTAAAATACATTTTCAATTCTTTTTTAAAAACTGCGGTCATTTACTGTTCCTCCTTACTATTGACTTCCATAAAAACATCCTCTAATGAAGTCTCAACTTTTGTGATGGCATATACATTCAGCTTCCTGCTGACCAGATAAGAAAAAATACTGTCTCTGATATCCCTTGCATTTTTGGCAGTCCCTGAAAATTCAAAAACCCCCGGTTCTTTTTCTCCTAAATACTGAATATTCTGTAATCCATCAAATCTTTCCAGATATTCCTGTATTTTATCCCTGTCACCTTTTATGGTAAGCCGGTACTCCCTGCGGCTGGCTCTCCTTTTCGCACTTACCGTAGAATTATCAAGCACCAATAATCCTTCTTTCAAAATCAGAATATCATGGCATAACTCCTCTATCTCAGACAAAATATGCGAACTGATAATAATTGCATGATCCTCCCGCAGACTGCTAATTAATTCCTTTGTTTTCTTCGCTTCTGCCGGATCCAGGCCAACCAGAGGTTCATCCAATATCAAAATCTCCGGATTTCCCAAAAGTGCCTGTGCAAACCCTATACGCTGCTGGTATCCTTTTGACAAATTTTTTATGAAATCATTTTTCCTGTCTTCCATATCCAAAAGAGCAGTCACTCTCTCTACTTCTTTCTTTTTCTCACGGATTCCCTTGATAGCTGCAGCAAACATAAGGTACTCCAGTACCTTCATATCTTTATATAATGGCGGAATTTCCGGAAGATAACCGATATATTTTTTGGCTTTGCCAGGATATTTTCTCATATCAGTCTGATGAATCAGGATTTTTCCTTCTGACGGTGTTAAATATCCTGTCAAAAGATTCATGGTAGTTGACTTGCCTGCCCCGTTTACTCCCAGCAGACCTACTGTCTTCCCCTTTTTTATATGGAAGGATATTCCCTTTAACACCTCACGTTTACCATATGCCATTTTCAGATTCTTTACTTCAATCATGATCATTTTCTCCAGTATTGATTTACAATCGTTCCCTGCCAGCTCTTCTATCTGGCTTTCTTCCTGCATCTGGTACAAAGCCTGTTCTAAATCTGGTCAAGAGCCTGTTTTAAATCTGCTATAATATCATCAATATTCTCAATACCCACAGAAAACCGTAACAATTCAGGCAGAATCCCTGCATCCTTTAACTGCTGGTCGGTAAGCTGTCTGTGTGTTGTGCTGGCCGGATGCAGAATAGAGGTTCTTGCATCTGCCACATGCACCACAATTGATGCAAGCTTCAGGCTATCCATTACCTTCATGGCTGCTTCTTTACCGCCCTTGACACCAAAAGAAATCACACCCGATGTTCCCTTAGGCAGGTATTTCTTTGCCATAGCATGATATTTGTTTCCGGGAAGCCCAGGGTAATTCACCCAGGTTACCTTCTCGTTTGCCTCTAAAAACTGTGCTGCTTTTAATGCATTTTGAGCATGTCTTTCCACGCGTACATGAAGACTCTCCAAACCGAGATTTAACAAAAATACATTCAGCGGACTAGGAGTAGAACCCAGATCTCTCATAAGCTGTACATTTGCCTTTACTATATAAGCACTCTTCCCAAAATCTTTTGTATAAGTAACACCATGATAGGACTCGTCCGGTGTTGTAAGACCCGGATATCTTCCCGTCTCCCAATTACAATTTCCAGAATCTACAATACATCCCCCTAAAGATACTGCATGACCATCCATATATTTGGAAGTAGAATGCACGATAACATCCACTCCATATTCAAACGGTCTGCAAAAAATTGGTGTTGCAAATGTATTATCACAAATCACCATAATCCCGTTATCATGAGCCACTTTAACAAACATCTCTATATCGGGAATCTCCAGACCCGGATTTGTCAATGTCTCAATAAAAATAACTTTTGTATTATCCTGTATTCTGTTTCGAAGCTCTTCTTCACTGATGTCCGTATCCACGAAAGTAGTGTCAATTCCCATCCTCTTAAATGTGACACCTAGTAAATTCACGGACCCTCCATAAAGAGAATTCAGTGCAATTATATGATCACCGGCACTACACACATTTAATACTGCCAGTGTGATAGCAGCCTGTCCTGATGAAGTCAGTAACGCACCAACACCACCTTCCAGTGCTGCAATCTTGCGTTGTACTACATCAAAGGTAGGATTTCCTAAACGTGTATACATATAACCCGGTTCCAGATCAAATAATTTGGCAACATCTTCTCCCTTTTCATAATAGTAAGTTGTACTTTGTGCAATTGGTGCAACCCTCGGTTCCCCGCTCTTAGGATTATACCCCGCCTGCACACAATTTGTTTCAATATTATATTCTTCCATCCTATCACCTCAAATATTAATCAAAAAGGACCATGTATGTAACATAGCCCTCTTTTACATACTTATATGATTATACTATAAATTCATATAAGTTACAAATAATTCATATTTTTTTCACATGCCCATTAGGATACATTTGCTCTCGGATGTGCCTTTTCATATACCTCTTTTAGCTTTGTATTCGCATTTGCCTTTGCATAAATCTGTGTTGTGGAAATATCCGAATGACCAAGCATCTCCTGCACAGACTTAAGGTCAGCCCCATTATTTACCAGATGCATTGCAAAGGAATGTCTGATGGTATGTGGTGTAATATCCTTTTTAATTCCGGCTTTTGCGGAATAATATTTTATAATCTTCCAAAAACCCTGTCTTGTCATTGGAGACCCCTGACAGTTCGTAAACAGATATTCCTGCTCTTCTTTACACATTGCATCCCTTGCATTTTTAAGGTACTCCTCCAGTGCCTCTTTTGTTTCATTTGTAAACGGTATCACACGTTCCTTGTTATCATCATGGCATTGCAGAAAATTCATGGACAAATTAATATCTTTTACCTTCAGATTAATCAATTCAGAAACCCGGATACCAGTGGCATATAACAATTCAAGCATAGCTTTGTCACGAATATCCTTGGGTGCCGTTCCGTTAGGCTGCTCCAATAATAAATTCACTTCTTCTATCGTTAAAATAACCGGTGCTTTTTTTTCTATTTTCGGAGGTTTTAATGTCTCACTTGGATCTTCTGAAATCACTCCCTGCTTTAACAAATATAAAAAGAAAGCTTTGATCGAGGCAATATTTCTCGAAACTGTTGCCGTAGACATCCCCTGTTTCTCAACCATCAACACATAAGAATTCAGATTAGTACTGGTAATATGAACAATATCCTGACAACCGGAATCTGTTAAATAATTGTTAAGTTTTACCAAATCCCTCTTATATGATGCAATTGTGTTTTTACTCGCTCGTTTTACATTTGTTAAATAGTCAACGAACTCATCAATCCTTTGTAACATTCTCTAACCCCTTATATTATGTAATCACTATTCCTATTATAATGTTTAATTTACATAAAATCAAACATTATTTTTACCCGAAAACCTTATAAAATAAGGATTTTTGAGTTTTTCCACCAAATGGGGTATTTACATAATATTTTTATACTAGATATTGGTAAAAATAATTTAAAATATTTTTTTGAAATTTTATTTCCCAGATTAACGCTATAAAAATCAAGAAAAATATTACAAAAATTTTAACCAGATATTGTAACTTATTAACATTTCCGTAAGCAGCATTTTTTCTGGAAGACATATAATAAAACCATCTGCCTGAAAAATAGATTGCAATGAAATAGAGCAGATAATGCGGAAAAAAACATGCCAAACTATACACAATTCCATGCCAGCCAAATTTTATAAATAAATTGCATACTACGATACCATAATATCCCCCAAAGCAGGCATTAAAACAAAAAGCAGCCACTGGATAGGAAAAAAGCAGCCACACAATTATAAATAAAAACAACTGCCCTAATCTTCTTTTCAAAATATACAGAGCAAGCCTCCATACAGGAATATTTAATACGGCGCCAAACTTATAATCCTCTAAACCCTGTTCCATAATCTGTGTCTCAAAAAATGCCATCAGGACCAGAAACAAAATACTTCCTGCAAACATTCCAAGGAATACCGGTAAATATGTATAATATGCATTTTTATAATATTCATTCTGATTTTTCATTCTCAAAAACACCTCATATACTATAAAAGTATATGAAATTCTTCTAAAAACATGCAAAAAAGAGCCCGAAACTAATTAGTTTCGGGCTCGGAACTCGTATCAAAGCAAAATGCCTTTTTGTCTATTTGGCATAATCCGTAACACGCGACTCACGGATCAAATTAACCTTAATCTGTCCAGGATATTCCAGTTCACTTTCAATTTGCTTTGAAATATCTCTAGCCAGAAGTACCATATCAGCATCACTTACCTGTTCTGGAACTACCATAATACGAATCTCTCTACCTGCCTGAATAGCAAAAGTTTTATCAACACCTTTAAATCCATTAGAAATATCTTCCAACTGTTTTAATCTAGTGGTGTATGTTTCCAATGTCTCACGTCTTGCACCCGGACGAGCGGCAGAAATTGTATCTGCTGCCTGTACAATACATGCAATTAATGATTCCGGTTCTACATCTCCGTGATGTGCTTCTACAGCGTTAATCACTAGTGCAGACTCTTTGTATTTTCTACATAAATCTACACCAATCTGAATATGAGAACCTTCCATTTCATGATCCACAGATTTACCAATGTCATGTAAAAGACCTGCACGCTTTGCCATACGAACATCCACACCAATCTCAGCGGCCAATAAACCACACAATTGTGCCACTTCCATTGAATGCTTCAATGCGTTTTGTCCATAACTTGTCCTAAATTTCATTTTACCAAGCAGACGGACTAACTCTGGATGAATTCCCTGAACACCAACTTCCAAAGTCGCGTTCTCTCCTTCCTCCCGCATCATCTGTTCGACTTCTTTTTGCGCTTTTTCTACCATTTCTTCAATTCTTGCAGGATGAATTCTTCCATCCACAATCAATTTTTCAAGAGCAATTCTTGCCACTTCTCTCCTTACCGGATCAAAACTAGATAAAATAACTGCTTCAGGTGTATCATCAATAATCAAATCTACACCTGTCATTGTCTCCAAGGTACGGATATTTCGACCTTCTCGTCCAATAATTCTACCTTTCATTTCGTCATTCGGCAATTGAACCAAAGAAATTGTAGTCTCTGCAACATGATCTACAGCACATTTCTGAATAGCTGTAACAACACATTCCTTTGCCTTTTTACTTGCTTCTTCTTTTGCTCTAGTTTCTAACTCTTTTACTAGAACTGCGGTTTCATGTCTTACTTCATCTTCAACAGTCTTTAATAAATACTCTTTTGCTTGTTCAGAGGTTAATCCAGAGATTCTCTCCAGTTCCTGTAATCTTTTTGATTCAAGCTCTTCTACTTTTGCTTTCTGCTTCTCTAAAGCTTGTTCCCTAGATGCAAGGTTTGATTCTTTTTTCTCAACAGCTTCGGTCTTACGATCCAGATTCTCTTCCCGGGAAAGCACACGCTTTTCCATTCTCTGCATCTCATTACGACGATCCTTAATCTCTTTATCAAGATCATTTTTTGTCTTAATCGACTCTTCCTTTGCCTCCAGGAGAATTTCCTTCTTTCTAGCTTCAGCATTCTTTACAGCTTCATCTATAATCTCTCTCGCTCTGTCTTCTGCATCGGAATTCTTTTTCTCCACTACATTCTTACGATATGTAAGGGACAAAATCCATGACACAACCACAGCTACGATTAAAATAATAGCAAAAACAATAAAATAGCTTGCTTGCACAGGAGCACCTCCTTATTAAATTATCGAAGCACTTAACATAAGTACAACAGTTAAATTCTATCTTTTTTTGTGCATTATGTCAAGTAAAAGTAAAAAAATAATGAAAAAAATCATTAAAACTGTTGTGAAAATACAAAAATATTACTTTCAACTATTTACTTTTATTTTCTTAAAGCTTCTTCAATCAAAGATGTCTGAAAGCCTTTTCCATAAAAATAACGAAAAATTTTCTGTTTTACCATCCGGTCTTCTAAATCTCTGCCTTTTGTATATTTTTGAAACTGCTTTTCAAAGCATTCCCGCTCAGAATATTCAACCTCTTCAAAATGAAGCTCTATTATATCCTTAGAAATTCCTTTTCGAACCAAATCATATACCATCTGTTTCCTGCTTTTTTTACTTGAATATGTATTCACATACATACTGACATATTCTGCATCATCCAGATAATGATATTTTTGTAAAAAATTGATGACCTGTTCAATAACTAGTTCCGGATAATCACTTTGACTCAGTTTTTCCCTCAGCATACAGGTAGAAAATGGTCGTCTTTCCAACAAGAATAACGCTCTTTCCTTTGCTCTCTTAAAAACAACCTCTTGCAAAATAAACTGAATCAATGTATCCTCAATCTCCGCTTCTTCCCTGATATGATATCTTTTTAATTCCTTACCATATAACGAAAATAAAAATTGTTCATCACCGTATACAAGATAACGTTTATTCTTCCCTGCCTTAATTCCGGTAATATACATAAGCTATTTCTCTCCCGGAACTGTATCTGTCACATTGTCTGCATCTTCATTTCCTTCTACAAGACCGGCACTTGCACGAACCTTGTTCTCCACTTCCAAGGCAACATCCGGATTATCCTGTAAGAAAATCTTGGAATTCTCGCGACCCTGACCAATCTTTTCTCCGTTATAGGAAAACCATGCTCCAGACTTATTGATGATATTCTCCTTCACTGCCAGATCCAGGATATCCCCCTCTTTGGAAATTCCTTTACCAAACATGATATCAAATTCCGCTTCTTTAAATGGCGGTGCCACCTTATTCTTTACCACTTTCACTCTTGTACGATTACCGATCACCTCACCGCTCTGCTTCAGTGTCTCTATCCTTCTTACATCCAGACGAACAGAAGAATAGAATTTCAAAGCTCTTCCTCCTGTTGTTGTCTCCGGATTGCCAAACATAACCCCGACTTTCTCACGAAGCTGATTAATAAAAATTACTACACAGTTAGACTTACTGATCACTGCCGTCAGCTTACGCAATGCCTGTGACATTAATCTTGCCTGTAATCCCACATGGGAATCCCCCATTTCTCCATCAATCTCCGCCTTAGGAACCAAGGCGGCAACAGAATCAACAATGATCACATCCACTGCACCGGAACGCACCATTGTCTCGGTAATCTCCAATGCCTGTTCTCCATTATCCGGCTGTGAAATATACAGATTATTGATATCCACACCTATATTCCCTGCATAAACCGGATCCAGTGCATGCTCAGCATCAATAAATCCTGCAATACCACCACTCTTTTGCACTTCCGCTACTATATGCAGTGCCACCGTTGTCTTACCACTGGACTCCGGTCCGTAAATTTCAATAATTCTTCCCTTAGGCACACCACCGATTCCCAATGCCAGATCAAGACTTAATGAGCCGGTAGGAATCGCTTCCACATTCATACTGGCTGCGGTATCACCTAACTTCATGACAGTTCCCTTACCAAACTGTTTTTCAATATTTGCAAGTGCAGCATCTAATGCCTTTAATTTCTCTTCATTCGCCATTCTAACAACCTCCATGAACATTTGTTCGTTTTTCTTATATTAATATATTATCTGTTACTTGTCAACCAAAAATCGAATGTATTTTCGATTTTTAAATATTGGGAAAAATAGATATGAACATACAGAAAGTAAAATGATGAACCTAATGTATCATTATTTTAAGTGGTTGTAAAGATAATTTCAAATTTTTTAATGTCTTTTCGGATAAAATATAGTATACTTTTGAAAACACAATGTAAAAAAATCTACAGATAATGGAGCATAACATGAAACACATTGGAATCATAGCAGAATATAACCCGTTTCATAACGGGCATCAATATCAGCTTCAAAAAGCCAAAGAACTTTTTCCGGATAAAAAAATAATAGTCATCATGAGTGGAGATTTTGTACAGCGGGGAGAACCTGCTATTTTTAATAAATATCTCCGTACAAAATGTGCCCTTTCATCCGGTGCAGATATCATATTGGAACTTCCACCTCTTTTTTCCACTGCAAGTGCAGAGCATTTTGCATCTTCTGCCATTCTCGCCCTTGCTGCCACTGGTGTCGTTGACACTCTTTGCTTCGGTGCGGAATATGATGACATGGACATATTTTTAAAAATCGCAGATTTTCTGGTCACGGAACCGGAAGATTACCGGATACTTTTAAAACAGCATCTAAAATCCGGTCTTTCCTTTCCAAAAGCACGCTCTCTCGCACTTTGTACCTGTCTACAGGACGATTTTTGCGAAACGATCTTAAAACAGCCCAACAATATTCTGGGTATCGAATACTTAAAAGCAATTTTGAAATACCGCCTTCCCATCACACCCTGTATCATTAAGCGGCAAGGCAGCGGCTATCATGACTTATCACTGGAAAATTCCTTGTGTTCCGCCTCTTCTTTGCGCAATAAAATAAAACAATACCGGAACTCTGCACCTTTTACAGCCAAAGGAACCACCTGTCAGATTTCCCTTTTATCCCAGATAGATAATTATATCCCTGCCCCTGCCGGACTTGCATTAACCTCATCCGAATACGCAAAACCACTGTTTCTGTCTGATTTTTATCCTTTTTTACAATATGCTCTTTGGCAAAACAAAAGTCATCTGGATTCGTATTTTGAAATGCCGAAGGAACTGGCCCGTCAATTAAGCTCCTGTTTACAATATCCCTGCGATATAGAAGTACTCCTAAACAGGCTATCCTGTAAAAATTATACTACGAGCCGTATCAAACGTGCCCTGTTAAATATATTATTAAACCAGAAAAACAGCGATATCCAAAAAGCAAAACAGGAAAATTATATTACCTATTTAAGACTTTTAGGCTTTACTGCTTCCTCTTCTCCGGTTTTAAAAGAAATGAAAAGCACCTGCACTATTCCTGTTATCAACAAAGTCACTGACTCAAAAAAAATATTGTCTGAGGATGCCAGTACCCGTTTCGAAAAAGATATCCATATCAGTACATTATATAAACAGGCATTTTTCAACAAATACGGAATCGAAACACCTTCGGAATATGAACAGTCAGTCATAATAAAGGATTTATAACATAAAATAAAATAAAACCATTTGGATAGGTGCCATGAAGAAATTTATTACCATTATTACATTATTGTTTCTGCTGCTATTCTTCCATAATGAGACTATCCTTGGCACCAGAAGCGGACTGCTTTTATGGTATCAGACTCTGATTCCTTCTCTGCTTCCTTTTATTCTTGTGACCAACGCTTTAGCAGAAACCAATGCCTATCAATCTGCCGCCCAGTTCTTCCAGAAATATTTTCCATCCAGAATTTATGAAATCATGGCTATATTTCTTGGGAATCTGTGCGGATATCCTCTCGGCGGTAAAATTTTAAATGATTTTGTCAAAAATCAATATCTGACACAGGAAAAAGCAAACCGGCTGCTCGCCCTTTCCAGTCAGGCAAGCCCGATGTTTCTTATCGGATATATACACCTTCACATTTTACAGGGAAAAATTCCGCTGCCAGTTTTCCTCACAGCAATTTATCTTCCTGTCCTTATCTATTATCCGTTTTGTACTTCAAAACAGGAAACATATGCGACAAATCATAATCTTTCCCCATCAGGAAAATTTTGTATCGTAGATACCTTTTTACACGCAACGCAGATTATGGTCATGATTGGTATGTATGTTATCATTTTTTCAATCATACTGGTAATCCTTCTGCCCTTTTGTAAACATCCGCTTCTAAAACTTCCGCTTTCCTTTTTAGAAATCACCACAGGGCTGAAATTATTAGACACCATTTATTTTCCTCTGGAAATCAAACTGTCTTTTCTCTGTGCCCTGTCAGCCTTTGGCGGACTTTGTAGTGCCTTTCAGGTTAAAGGTGTTTTAGAACATCCGAATGCTTCCATTAAAAAATACCTGCTGGATAAAATACTGTTATCCGCAGGTACCTTTTTCATTATCCTGATCTACTTAAAACTAATATCATGAATATTTAATTGTGCCAGTGCATGACATATTTATATTTGGTAAAACCATGCAAGACACCAGCCCTTTAAAATTTCTCTTCCATAGAAAAATCATCAACAACGCCCAAAGATTTAGCAGGAACACCGTCTGCATTTGCCAATCCTGTACCATCATCTGCCTGCGTATGCCCTTCTACCATGCCCCGGCCTACTCTCGGTCCTCTTGTGATACGCCCCTCCATAGGAGGAACCTCTCTTGCCTGTTCACCATTTGCTTTATAAACTGTCTTATCCACTTTAGCTGCTGCTGCTGCCTCTAAAGTCTTTGCAACTGTCTCCTGGGCAGTTTGTGGTGTATGAAGCACTGGATTTCTCTTTTTTACAATTTTTTTCTTAACCTTTTTTGTCTGACCGGTTACAACCGGTCCACCTTCTCCAGTAGCATTTTCTTTCTCCACATCCAAGGAAGCTGCTGTTTGTGAAATACTGGCTGTGGAAGCTGTTTTTGTCGCTTCTGCCGGCTGAATATCCTGAACCTGACCTGATCTGTCCACCGGATTTAAAGGCGGTCTCTGACTTGTTCTGGATGCGGAAGCTGCCGTTGCTGGCTGAGTGCCCTGCACTGATTTCTTAACTGATACATTTGCCTCTAAAGGTGTCTCATTTGGAACCACTTTATCACCATTTGTTATAAAATCAGGAATGTTAACGGGAGGTTTGGTCTCCTCTTTTTTCTCTTCCTTCACTCCTACTGCCTGTTTTACCTTCTGCACTACGCTCGCCTTGGCTTTTGGTTCTGGAACCGTCGTCTTTCCGTTTGCTGCCATCTTCATCTGTGGAGCCTTGACCACACTGTCAGGATCTCCTGTAAAATCTACGATCTGGCTCTGAATTTCCTCCAGATTTGCATTCGCCATCATATAATCGTTATGCAGTGCCTGAAGCAGATTCTCATAATTTGCACGCTCTGCTTCCATCGTCGCCTCTACATAATTACGGATTCCCATCATAATATCATTTGTATACTGCATAGATCCCAAACGGAGCTCATTCGCCTCTGCTGCTGCCTGGGCAAGCATTTCATTTGCCTGAACTCTTGCCATTTCAACAGTCTCATATGCTCTCTGATTAGCCTGTGCCATAATCTCCGTTTCCGAAATCATCTGGTTGGCCTGTTCCGAAGCCTGAGCGATAATACCGTCTGCTGTCTTTCTGGCATCCATTAAAATCGCTTCCTTATTCCTCATGATTTTTTTACAACGGTCAATCTCTGCCGGAATTTTCACCTTTAAATCACCAAAAAGCTCATCAAATTCATCTCTTGGCACAACCACTTTATTAGATGATAATGCTGCCGTTTTACAGCTGTTTAAAAAATCTTCGATTTCATTCATTACATCTTCAATACTTTTTCTTCCCATTGTTATTCCTCCATCTTAATATCCTTCGATTCGCTTTTACTGCTGAAAACGATTTTCCAGTCTTTTTACAACAAACTCCGGCACAAAATCAGAAACATCCGTTCCATAGCTTGCATATTCCCTGACAATGCTGGAGCTCAAATATGCATAATCAATACTGGTTGTCAGAAATACCGTGTCAATCGTCTCTTTACTCACTTTTCTATTACTCTGTGCAATCTGTAATTCATAATCAAAATCCGTAATTGCCCGAAGTCCTCTGACAATTACAGAAATATCGTTCTGTTTCATAAAATCAATTAATAAACCATCAAAACTTATTACCTCTACATTGCCAAACTCTTTTACTGATTCCTCTAACATCTCTTTCCGCTCTTTTGTAGAAAATAACGGATTCTTGGCATTATTATTTAACACTCCAACCACAACTTCATCAAACATTGCAGATGAGCGCTTAATAATATCTAAATGACCAAATGTCACCGGATCAAAGCTTCCCGGATAAATTGCCCTGCTCAATCTTTTGTCCTCATTTCCATTAGATTTTCTCTAAAAAAATATGTTTATTTGTCTTATATATCTTTTCTTTCAGAATCCGAAATCCCGATAATTCCACCTCACTTAATTTAGTATCTAAATCCGCTTCTATAATAATTAATGCTTTGTCCTGCAAAACCTGATAAAAAACGGGATTTTTCAAAATCTCTGTTTCCAATCCTCTGCCGTATGGCGGATCCATAAATACAATGTCAAAACAATCTTTCCCCTGAAGCATTTTAAGAGCCGCAGCGGCGGTACAGTGCAATACCTCTGCCTGTTCCTCAAAATGAGTATAACGAATGTTTTCCTTTATAACATCTACAGCTGCCTTGCTTTGTTCTACAAAACAGGCCTTTCTGGCTCCCCTGCTTAATGCCTCGATTCCGATTCCCCCACTGCCGCTAAACAAATCCAAAAAACAGGTATCATATATCTCATCCTGAATCATATTAAATAAAGTTTCTTTAATACGGTCTGTAGTGGGTCTTGTCTCCATCCCCTGCGGTGTCTTTAATTGTAATCTCTTGGCTTTTCCTGCGATTACCCTCATATAATACTCCTACTCTATTTTATTAAAAAACCTAGATTTGTCAACACTTTCCGTCATATCTTCCCATATTTAACAGTTTACATCAAACATATGTGTGAAAATTCTCAGTTATCATCTAAATATTCTGTCTATTTCCTAAACTGTTTTATAAACCATGCACCGGTTTCCGAAAAATCTTCTTCCTTAAAATCTTTTGTTTTGGTAACTGATGGTTTTAACAATGATGACTGCTCATCTTTGTTACTTAAATTCCATGCAAAAAAGCTTAAATGATATTCATTTATCATATCCATCCAGCTCTGTGCTTCTTCATAATTGATAGATCCGTTTCCAGATGCTTCACATATACTGCACTCACTGATCATAACCGGCAACCCGTTTTCCCTTGCCGTTTTCACCTTGTCCCTGATCTCGCCTTTATGGGTAGATGCATAAAAGTGTGCTGCATATATAATATTATCAAATCCCTCCAGTTTATCCTTTGATGCTATATCCACATCCTGAGACCAGTTCGGGGTTCCCACAATGATCAGGGCATTTTTATCATTTTTTCTAATGACCGGAATGATTTCTTCACTGTATCCCTTCACATCTGCCCATGTTGTTCCTCCATTAGGTTCATTACAGATTTCATAAAGAACATTATCATAATCTGCATATTTCTTTGACATTTTTTCAAAAAATACTTTTGCAGCCTCTTTATTCTGATTAGGATTATTATCATTTAAAATATGCCAGTCTATAATAACATACATGCCCAGCTCACTGCATGCTGCCACTCCCTGCTCAATCAGATTTTCTAAATCTGCCTGTGCTCCACCACTGCAATATCCGTTATAATCCGCCGTATACATTGCAAGACGAATCGCATTTACTCCAAAGCCTGACAAAGAGGAAAACGCTTCTTTATTCACATAATCAGGAAACCAATTGATTCCATGGGTGGATACCCCTTTTAACTGGTATATGTCTCCTTTTGCATCCACGATATCGGTACCCTTCACTGATAATGCACCATGATTGTCTAAAGGTGTTCCCGAAATATCTTTTTGGGATACCGTTTCCTTGTCAGCCGATACATTCTCCTGTGCCTGGCTGCTGTCTTCTGAAGAATTGCTGCTGTCCACTTTCTTATCTCCGGAAGCTTCACCCATGGCATATTCCCTGCCTCCGATAGACAGCAAAACATCTTCCGGGGTAAATGCCTCCTTCGTATCCATAATGAAACCGAACGTAATCTCCTGTCCGGCACTAATCTCCATATTATAATCAACCGGGGTAATCTCCAATGTATTCCCGTTAATCGAGTATGTACCATTCCAGCTGTTTTCCAAAACTGCACCTTCCGGCACAGTAACTGATATCTTCCAGTCTTTTCCTGATTCTTTCGTCGTATTCTTAATCGTTCCGTCAAATTGCGAACAGACCATACCATTATTTTCCCAGCTGTTGTTTCCTGATAAATAAACAGAAAATCCTTCTTCCGTCTCTTTTTCATCTGCTGCTGTTTCTTTCGTATTTTCTTTGGATTCTGCGGTGACAGTATTCTTTTCTTCATTACCCGGTTGTTCCTTTTTACCACATCCGTTCAATGGCATTAACAGCATTCCGGTCGTTAACAGAATGGATACTATTTGAAATATCCGTTTTTTCATCATATTTCCCCCTTGTATAATAATGATGTAGTCAATTAAAGACTACTTACTTAACAAATTTCTAT
>CAJUFL010000004.1 GCA_910585605.1 uncultured Lachnospiraceae bacterium
TGCGTGCAAGGTATTATAATCCGGATATCAAGCGTTTTATCAACCAGGATATCAAGGTGGGAGATATCGGAAGCAGCCAAAGTCTGAACCGTTATGCTTACTGTGAGGGGAATCCGGTCAGCATGGTGGATCCGTTTGGATTATGTGGGGGGAATGCCAATGACCAGGGGCAGACGAGCAAGTATGAAAAGTGGCATACTCTCCTTGGTGCGGCAGGAATCTTCTGGGACGGCTTTGACCTGATTAACGGAGCATTATATGCGGCAGAAGGCGACTATGTCAATGCGGTAATCTCCTTTGCCTGTGGAATACCGACGGTAGGAACAGTTATAGCCGGAGTAGCAAAAGCCAGCAAGGCAGTAAAAGCCATTAAAACAGCAGAAAGGATTGCGGGAGCGTGCCGGACTGTCGGGAAAATAGGAAATACAGCGGCAGCAGTCAAGGCATGTTATGATACATACCAGACAGCCCAGAGGGAATGTAAGACAACAGGTGGAAAGATTGCGTATATGGCAGGGACACTGCTGGCGGGCTACGCAATGGGAAAAGCAGCGAACTGGGGAGCAGGAAAGTTAAAGAACCTTGCCGGTAAGGCAATGCCGAAGCTTAAGACTGCGGTGCAGGAAGCTACTGATAGATTAGTCAACCAATTTAGTAAGAAATTTTCCACTAGTTCGTTTTATAATCGTAGAAGACCTAGAGGTGCAACTTTTGAGGGTATAATATGATAGAAGTGTGAAAAGTACATATGATCCGCTAGAAATGAGTCAGCATACTATTGAGTCAGATTACAGATATACAGAGAAAGGTATACCAGGATTATATTTTAGTAGGGGAAAGCTATGATGTGACTCATGCTATTGGTAGATATGCATATAGTAATGGGTATAATGGAATTATTGCACCTTCGGCACGGGCTGATGGAGGAGCTAATATTATTCTTTTCAATACAAAGGGAGTAAAATAATTATGGATATGATTGAATTTTTTGCAGATGTGTATAAGGAAGAGAATTGGACTGCATATGCAAATTGCTTTGAGAATGTAAATATACATATAGATGGGATTCCACAGGATATTGTTAATGCAGTAGTTGGTCTTTTGGGTGATGATACGGGATATAATTGGTTGCATACACCACTTCATCAATTTAAAAAATGCATTAGATTTGTTAAAAACAAAAAAAGGAGAGCGAGCATTAAAAGTTTTTATTATGCGACTGCCTACTTAGGTAAGTCAAGGAGACAGGAATGTAATTTTGATAGTAATTCAGCATTTTAAATAGAAAATATTAATATTATGGAAAGAAAAATATTATGGATATAAATTATGCTGTTGAATTACAACAAATATTAAAGAAGCCGAATAAAGTATATTCAATTGGTACAAAAGACAAATGGAATAGGGTACAAAAAGAATTAGGTAGTTCTTTTCCTAAAGATTATATTAATTTTATTGATTATTATGGAACAGGAGGCATAGGAGATTTTTTGTGGTTTTTGACACTATTTGAGGAGGACTTAAATGTTAATTATAAAAAACGAAGTAGTGTTATGTTGGATGCATATCAAGAATCAAAACAAAAACTTCCAGAATATTATTCTCATAATTTATATCCGGAAGATAATGGTTTACTTCCATTTGCTTATACTGATAATGGTGATGAATTGTATTGGTTGACAAAAGGAAAACCTGAGCAATGGCATGTTGTGATATATGAATCACGTTCGCCGAAATTTTATTATTACGCTATGGGGTTAATAGAGTTTTTATATAAGATAGTAAAAAAACTAATGTCGTGTGAAATATTTGATGATGATATGTTCTATTCTGGTATGAGAATATTGCAGTGAAGATAGAGTAGTTATATGATTGCGACTGTGAGATGGTTTGCTGTTTGCTATAGATGAGTACTATTTCTAGTTTGGGAAAAATAAAACCATATTTATAGTAATTGATTTATGTGCATTAATGTATTAAATCCTCACTTTATTGAAGGGAAAATATTCAGTCTGATAGAAAGTGTGGGAAGTTAGTATTTTGCTTACCATTAATATCAAATTTGATTAATATAATTATAATTAAATATTTTTAAAGATTAACATGACAGGTGTAGGATTTTAAATATGGAAGATATTTAATATAAATGTTTTGTGGTCTATGTAAGCAATGTTGGAAGTGGTGAGGTGTCAAGTAGATAAATCCAAATTCTGATATGGTTGTAGAAAAATCAAAAGAAACATATTATGAAGTGTTACAGGATAGTTCTATTAATTGGCATAAGAATACAAATGATCATATGCCATTTGTTAGGTATACATTAGGAACAATAATTAATGCATATAAAGACTTCGAAGAGAGAATTGTTTTACTTGAAAAGAAAAAATGACTTCTCCAGAACGAGTGTATAGTGTTATTGAGCGTTCTTTAGTAAAACTGGGCAAGTCAGATATTATGATACTTTGTCTGGAACTGAGTCAAAAGGCTATCGAAAGGGTGTTGAAAAAATTGGCAGATGAAGGCAAGATAGTAAAAGTGGGTGCAGGTAAAAGTACAACATATGCAGATGTGAAAAGGTTATAATCTCTTATGAGTATGACTGCACAGGAAATGTGACCAAAGTCAGACTAAAGGGAGCCGTGACGGTACCGTTATGAGGTATATTTATTATATAAATAGATTCTTTCATCAATAGGCTTTACATTGTCTTGATAAAAAACTATTGTTTTATTTGGAATGCCTTGCATTATTCCGATAAACTTTAAAGTATTATTCCGATAAGGTCGATATTATTCCGATAAAGTGGTATAATAAATATTAGATTGGAGGAATAGTATATGTTTATGACAGTAAAACAGGCTGCTGAAAAATGGGGTATTTCTGATAGAAGAATTCGAGTCCTGTGTTCTGAGGGTAAAATTCCCGGAGCCTATCAGGAAGGACGAGGTTGGAAAATTCCTATTGATGCAGATAAACCAGCAGATGGACGATACAAATCAAGAGAAAGTATTCTTTCACAAATTGACCGCAAGAAAAAAGAATTGGACAATAGAAGGCCTTTAACGGAAGGAGAACTTGAAAGGCTGAATGAAGAGTTTATTGTGGAATACACATATAATTCAAATGCCATTGAAGGGAATACACTTACTTTACGAGAAACTGACTTGGTACTAAAGGGTCTTACAATTGATAAAAGACCGTTAAAAGACCATATGGAGGCAGTTGGACACAAAGAAGCTTTTGAGTTTGTAATTGAGCTGGTAAAAGACAATGTAACAATTAGCGAGCGTATTATAAAACAGATTCATTATCTTGTGCTTGCTGATAAAAAGGAAGACCGTGGTGTATATCGCAGAATTCCGGTTCATATTATGGGCGCATATCATGAACCAGTGCAGCCATATCTCATTGAACCTAAAATGGAACAGTTACTGCATGATTTTGCAGAAAATAATGAGCATATAGTAACGAAGCTGGCCCGTTTTCATATTGAATTTGAAGGAATTCATCCATTTATTGATGGGAATGGAAGAACAGGAAGACTTTTAGTTAATTTGGAACTGATGAAAGCAGGATATCCACCAATTGACATCAAGTTTACGGACAGAATAGCGTATTACGATGCATTTGATGAATATCATGTAAAACACAATCTTTCCGCAATGGAAAACCTGTTTGCAGGATATATCAATTCAAGATTGGAGTTGTATTTGAAAATATTGCAGGAACAACGCTGATGCGCTTTTAAGAAAACGAAGCATCTGTTCAGAATGAATAGGTGCTCTTTTGCGTTAAAAAGAAATTACGCTATTTATTAAATGAGAATTATTACAAGGTAGTTTCCAAGGTAGGAAACTACCTTGTCAGACGGGGTTTGAATACTTTGTACCAAGTCTTTTTCGAAGCGGGTAACATTATACTCTGCAATCATGCCATATACATCAGACAGTGCGAATACTGTATAAAAGCAGGTTAGCACAAACAGGCAGTATCAGAAACTGTTCCAGTGTTCTTTATAGATGGAAATGATACTTCCTGCCATAAAAAAGAGAGAAGAAGTAAAAACCATAAGGCAAAAACCGTAAAAATGTCAAATGGTAGACTTGACTATACAGTCTCATCCGGTAGGCACAGGAAGCAATCATTACAAATATGGTCACAGCGATGGGTTACCAAAGGTAGTGGATTTTTTTACCTGCTCATTGAGCTCGCTGCTATATAAAGTACTGATTAATTGGTTGACAGTAGTCATACAAATGTGCTATATTATATTCAGGTTGACAGTAGTCATACGAATGGAGGGACAATATGTCGGATAAAAGTATTATTTTACAGCAGAGTGAATGGATTATTATGGAGAGATTGTGGGAGGAAAGTCCGAGAACCATTATGCAGTTATATCATGCATTGAAAGAAAATCCCGGATGGAGTAAGAGCACAGTCAACACGCTGCTTGGAAGAATGGTGGATAAAGGGATTCTTTATTATCAGGAAGGAGAAAAGGCAAAGCAGTATTTTCCTAATGTAAACCGGGAGGATGCAGCACTGGCAGAAACAGAAAGTCTGCTGGACAGAGTATATAGAGGTTCTGTTAGTATGATGATGAGTACTCTGGTAAAGAAAAAGGATTTCAGCAAAGAAGAGATTGAAGAGCTTTATGGAATTTTGAAAGGATTGGAGGAGAAGGATGGTTGAACGTATCATTACCCTGACTATATTTATCTGTTTGGTGTTTCTGCTTCGCAGTGTGTTTTATAACAGAATTTCTAAATGCCTTTGTTATGCAATGTGGCTGGTGGCAGCACTATATTTATTAATGCCAGTGCAGTCATTTCCCAATTCATTTCAGGTAATGAATATCATTTACCAGATAGCAGATATAGAAAACGGATTTCAAATAGGAAGCCGACAAAAAGGTACAGAGGAATATTCTAAGGACACACCATCTGATGCTCCGGAAGATGCCATATCCTTGGAAGTACTGGGAACTGTAATGACTGACAGGGATGAAAGTGATTTATTGGAAGCAGGAAAACAGTCAGCATTAAGGGCAGAATCAGACGAAGAAAAGAATGTTCATGGCACAATGATAATACCAGCATATTTATCAGGATGCGAAAGCCGGATAAAAGGAATCTGGATATTGGGGAGCATAATCTGCGGGATAGTGTTTTTAGCCGGTAATTTCCATTTTGGAAAAAGACTCCGAAAAGACCGCCAGAGATTGCAGATGGATTGGAATCATATGGAAAAATCTGGTTATAAGCCGATTCCTGTTTACCGGACAAAGGAGGTGAATACACCATGTCTGTTTGGTGTATTGCATCCGGCGGTTTATTTTCCTGAGAAGGGAATAGAGTTTGGGAATACAGGGAAAGAGATGGAAGCATATCATTATGTGCTGGCACATGAATACATGCATTATATGCATAAGGATCATTTATGGGTGCTGCTTCGGTGTTTGTGTGTTATTTTGTACTGGTATCATCCCCTTGTCTGGGCGGCGGCATTTTTATCAAAACGTGACAGTGAATTTGCCTGTGATGAAAGTGTAATCCGCCATTATGACAAACGGGAAAGAAAGGCATATGGCGAAACACTGATTTTGATTGGGACACAGGAAAAGTCTGCCACGCAGCTGCTTACATGTGCAACCGGAATGACCGGGGGAAGGCAGGAATTAAAAAAACGGATTACTCTGATAGCAAATCCAAGGAAGCTTCGGCTGGGAACTGCGGTTCTTGTATGTGTTCTGCTGTTTGGTGTGACAGGATGTACCATTGGCGGTTCCCGGCAAAATAGTGGTAAGACCGGGAATGAGAATAATGATTACATAGACAGCACAAAGAAAAATGAGGCAGATACGGCTCAGACAGAAAATCAGAACGAAACCAAAAAGAATGAAGCAAACAAGAACGAAAACCCAGAAAAAGAAGACGGTTCACAGTTATTGACAGACCCGGTTACTGATCAAGTGTGTATTTTGGTTTATCCGGACGAACCCGGCATCGACTGGGGCTACTATGTTGTGGGCGAAGACAAGCAGACAAGGCTTCAGGAACTGATAAACAATCTGGATATCACCAAAATTTACTATGAAATGGAGAATTTAGGAAATGATCCGAAGGCAGTGTATCATGAGCATTATGAAGGAATGAAAGAGAATATCAAAAGCCTTGGATGCAGTGTTACATATCAGGGAACAGAGTGGGAATTATACAGTAATGGTTATTTGCTAAGCAGACCTCCGGGCGAGGGTGAAAGCGACCTATGGGGTGCCCAAAGCGAGGAACTGAGTACCATGGTATGGCAGATAGCAAGTGAGAAATTTGGATATGAGGAATTTTCTCCGGAGGAGATAAAGAATATTCAATCCGCCACATTAACTTATATTGGCATGCGCAGACAGCAGAATGGTGAACAGCATACGCAGACAATTGAGGAACGGGAAATACTGGATATTCTGGAAGAACAGCTTTCTCATGCAGAGGAAATACAGGGTGCCTCAGCCTGTCCTTTTTACGAAGCCGTTTTGACACTGGAGCTGGAAAGCGGAAAGCTCATAAAAATGTCCCTGGCAACAGACAGCTGCTCCATGTTCAGGGTGAACGGAATCTACTATGATTATATGCCAGAGGGAGCACTGAATATTAACCCTGACGATATTGGATATAATGGGGTATTATACGAATATTTTGACGAGATTCCGATACCGAAATGATATCGGATAGACATATTTCCCAAAAGAAAATAAAATGCACCCTCATGCCGGAAAGGATATCATATCCGGTTGGGGTGCATTTTTTTAATCTAATTCATTCTCATGGTCATCATCCATATATTCCCGGTTGGTAACCCGTTTGACATCTCGCTGGGCTTCAACCAGCTGAGATAATTGTTCCTTTACATCCTTTGGATTTTTGACACTGAGAATATCAAAATCTCCAAGAGACTTATCAGCAGAGCAACAGTGAATTGTACCTACACCAAAGATTCTCTGACCAAAGGATCTGGTAAGGGATACATCCATGATCCGGTATAACCGTACTTCATCTTCTTTCTTGTTCAAAAAGCCCTGTTCAATAAATAAGCGCTCCTCTGACAGCATGTATTTTGTAAAGGATAGCGGTAATCCAAACAAAGTTCTTTTTCTATCACTCCATACATAATCCATAATCTGTTTTCCTCCCGATCGATATTGTGTATTAAATCATTATAAAACTGCAATTTATTATAATGGATAAGTTTCAATAAAACAATAGCATAATAAATGTAAGCGTCTGCTTATTCTCCGACAGACTGGACACTTGCAACAGAAGAGTCACCTTTTTGGGCCTGTTCAATGACAGCAGCGACCAATTTTTCAAAATTCTTCCCGGAGCTGGATGCGCCTGTAATCATATCCACTTTTGTATCTTTTTGTCCGTCAATTAACTGCTGGACATATTCTCTTGTGTATTTGTTTGGATAGGTTTTGGATACCGGTTCCATGTTTCGCATATATTCATTGTCCCATGCCTTGATAAAGCCACTTTCATTTTTGGCATTAAATTCTACAGAAACAATTTTATCATTTTTTACAAAGATACATACATATTCTCTCCAACCATATGACAATTCGGCCATTTGGGCAGTATAGTAGCCGTCTTTCATTTTATTTCCTGCCTTGCAGCCTGTTAAAATCATGGAGAATAATGTTAGTGTAAGTAAAAAGATTAGGTGTTTTTTCTTCATAATTACAATTCCTCCTTTAATTTTACAGAAGCAACTACCTGTTCTAATTCCTGTGATTGTAACAGAGAGTGGGCGGCGGTTTTATCCGCTTCGGCAGCTAACTGCTGGTTAGTATGGGCAATATCTAAAACAGTACGGATTTCTTTTGATACCAGACCAACTGTATTTTGCTGTTCCGTGGCAATCTGTTCAATCTGGCTAGAAATTCCTTTAAATTCGTCGGTGGTTTTATTAATCTCCTGAAAGGATTCGGCCGTTGCTTTGGCAGTAGCAAGCCCTTCATCAATAGACAGATTTGCTTGAAGAATAATATCACCGGTTTGTTTTAAAGCATCTGCTGTCTGGTCTGCCAGGACACCTATCTGCTGTGCGACAATTGCAAAGCCTCTTCCACTTTCTCCGGCTCTTGCAGCTTCAATGGAAGCATTTAATGCCAGCAGACTTGTCTGTGATGAAATATCATCAATTAATTGGCTGATTTTTATAATCTCCTGCATATTGGAATAAATGTTGTTCATTGTGCCAAGCATGGAATCCATCTGTTGTTTACCCTGTGAAATTCTGTCTTCGGCACCACTGGTATATAATTTGACCTGAGTGGCACTTTCGTTAATCAGACGAATTTTTTGTGTAATAATATGGATGCTTTTGTCTAACCGGTCCAGTGCAGAGGACTGTTCTACAGAACCGTCATAAAGCCGTTTGGCATAGCCGGAAACTTCAGAAGAGTTCTGGTTCACAGCAGCAGAGGCATCGTTGATCTGGTGCATAGTGTGGTTCAGTGATTCCGTGATACTGGTTAAGGCCTCTTTAATTGCGGCAAAATCTCCGATGAAAGTATTCGGGATATCCTGGGAATAGTCTCCCTCCGACAGATATCCGAGAGAAGTTTTTAAGTTATCTATGTAAGAGTCAATATTATTAATCGTCTTTGAAAGGGCATTGGTCAATATTTCCGCTTCATCCTCTGTTTGTGCAAGGATAACCTCGTCTTTTAAATTGCCTTCTGCTAATGCAGTCAGTCTTTTTGTAGACAAAGAAAGAGAATCGGATATTTTTTCAGCTGCCAATGCTGTGAAGAATCTTGCTGCAACAAGTAATGCAGAGGCTAACAGGATACATAGTATAACGGATATCACAAGTGATTTCATGAAATCACTCCTTGGAGCATCAATAATTAATGCCCAGTTTGTTCCGGCCACAGGGGAATATGCCACATAATGTTTTTTGTGTTGAAGATTCATGATTTCAGAGCCGGTCTGGAAATGAATCATGGCATCAAAAATGGCATTATTTTTCTTAGAACCGTAGAGTTCATATACATTTGGGTGTTTCTCCATATTGGTTAAGTCTTTGTCGGCAATGATTGTGCCCTCTTCGTTAATGATATAGGCAGAGCCGTTGATGCCGATATTGATATTGCTTAACACATCATTTAATAAGTCATATTTATAACTTCCAATCAGATAAGCAAAGCATTCCCCTTCTCTGCTAAGTGGAGCTCCCACGGATAGCTGCCATACGTTATCGGAATAATAAGGTTCACCAATAGAAATATTACTTGTGTTGGTTAAATAGGTATAATATTTTTTGTCAGTAATAGAATCTGGGGCAAGATCATCCCCATATAATTTTTGTCCCTCCAGATCATAGACTGCAAGCCAGACAAATTCAATGCGGGTTTTCCGTTCATCTAAAATTTCCTGCTTTTTTCCGGTATTTAACGAATCCTCCAGCAGTTCACTTTCCAATGCCAGATTTGCCATGCGGTCTGTCAGAAGGTGAAGATTTGAGCTTATATTCTGGGAGGAGGTTTTTGCCATCGTCTGTAAATTATCTGACAGGATGGAGCTTGTAGATACAAAACTATTGACAATCATGGTAATGGTTAGAAGAATTCCGAGTGAAATTGATACACTCATAACATAAAACACAATTTTTTGTTTCATCGTTTTCTTTTTTTTCATAGTGTTCATATCCTTTGCTTAGTTTTATATATATTGTATCAGATATTAATAAATTGTATAGTGCTATTTTATGTAGACGATAAGAAAAAGGGCATTAAAATAAAGTTTTCATATAAATGGGTTATAATTGCTATTTTATCTGATATTGTGGTAAAATCAATATAAATTAAAAAATTCTCGTTGAATCTGAAACAGGGGGATTAGATATGAGGGGATATTATGGCAATTGAAGATGTAGTAAAAATGAATTACAACAAATTAAATGAAAATGATATTTATATTTGGAATTATATTGAGAGTCATCGTGAAGAATGCTGCCAGTGTACCATTGAAGAACTTGCCAAAAACTGCAATGTATCCCGAACCACAATACTGCGTTTTGCAAAAAAATTATCAATGGAAGGTTTTTCAGAGTTAAAGATTCACTTAAAACTGGAACAAAAAAAGAGCCGTCCAAGAGCTGACAAAAATACGATAAAAACAGTCTGCGATGACTATCGGAAAAAGATTGATGAGATGGAAAAAACGGATTATTCTGATATTTGCAAACGGATTTATGAGGCAAAGAGGATATTTGTTTACGGTTCTGGTGCAGTCCAGTCTTTTGTTGCCAAGGAGTTTAAACGTGCCTTTTTGTCTGCTAAGGTGTGCATGTATCAGATTGAAGGTTTGGAAGCGGAACAGGAATTGATTGCAAATGTATTGCAGGAAGGAGATTTGGTAATCATTGTATCCCTTACAGGAGAGTCAGGACATGTCGTAAATTTTGCAAAGATTCTGAACATGAAAGGGATTCCGAT
Source organism: uncultured Lachnospiraceae bacterium (assembly GCA_910585605.1). Classification (GTDB taxonomy): domain Bacteria; phylum Bacillota; class Clostridia; order Lachnospirales; family Lachnospiraceae; genus CAG-590. The sequence goes on from CAJUFL010000004.1 coordinate 10,502, forward strand.
TATTGCCATGACAAAGCTCAAGAACAATACACTGGCACAGATGAGTGATGAATGCATATATATAAATACCTCTAATGTTGCCACCACACATATCGAGAATTATGAGACAACCACATTATTTTTTATGGTGGTGGAACTGCTTTTAATTAAATATCTGATTTATCAGGAAAAACGATGTGAAAGATATATTGATTAGGAAAAAATTATACCAATGCCATCCGAAAAGGGTGGTATTTTTTTGTGCAAAAAACAGATAGATTCCGTGAAATTTCACAGGAGAATGTGAAGAAAACCTAAGTGGCAGGTCTTTTAATTCCGATTACCCTTACTGCGGTGGTAGCAGGTGTAACGGAACCACTGGAATTTACATTCCTGTTTATCTGTCCTCCGCTGTTTTTATTGCATTCAATATTAGCGGGTGTGATGGATATGGTAACTTATATGGTTGGTGTTGTAGGTAACTTTGCAGGAGGTCTGATTGAGTTTGCGGCAATCAATTGGATACCATTAGGAGGGACATATGCAGGAACATATGTAAAACAGATTATTGTCGGGCTGGTGTTTATAGCAATATATTATTTTGTATTCAAGACAGTCATTTTGAAATTTGATATTAAGACACCAGGGCGTGAGGATAATGATGAAGAGGTTAAGTTCTTTTCCAAGGCAGATTATAAGGATAAGAAGGGCAGTGCAAAAGGCGGCGATGTATGTGCAAGGAAAGCATCTGATTTTCTGGATGCACTGGGCGGAGCAGAGAATATTACGGATGTGACAAATTGTGCAACAAGGCTTCGTCTGACCGTGGCAGATATTTCCCTTGTACAGGATACATCCGCATTTAAGGCAGCGGGAGCACACGGACTGGTAACAAAAGGAAATGCGGTTCAGGTGATTGTCGGTATGGATGTAGAAAATGTAAGAAGCGAATTTGAAGCGCTTCTCACAAAAGGAAGAAATGGAGAACAAAAAGCAAAAATCCGCATCGGTTCGCCGGTAGAAGGGAATGTAATACCTTTAGAGGAAATGAAGGATGAGGGATTTGCTTCCGGCAGTATGGGACCGGGTGTCGCCATTATACCTGAAGCAGATACAATATATGCACCTGAAGATGCTGAGATTGCCATGGTATTTGATACAAAGCATGCGGTAGGATTTACTACGAAGGACGGTGTGGAAATTTTAATTCATATCGGAATTGATACCGTTGAATTAAACGGAGAAGGCTTTGTCACACATGTTCATGCAGGGGATCAGGTGAAAAAAGGCGACAAACTGGTGACATTTGACAGAAAAGCCATTGCAGAGAAAGGGTATGATACAACGATAGCTGTACTGGTAACCAATGCGGACCAGTATGAGAAGATACTGGCAATACCGGGAAAGGCAGGCCTTAAAGATGTCTGTATGGAAGTGCAGTAGGTTTACTGATTGATATAATTCAGGGTAGGAAAGCTGTTCCCCTCCCCCCCCTCGAACGGCATCTGCCCTGAATAATACAATTGACAGTAGAAACTTGAAATAGATATTTACATGAATGAAAGTAAGAAGGAAAGGATGATAATTATGGAAAAATATTCAATTACAGTAGCAGGCGGCGGCAGCACATTTACACCAGGAATTGTTTTGATGTTGTTAGACCATCAGGACCGTTTTCCTATCCGCCAGATTAAATTTTATGATAATGATGCCGAGAGACAGGAGATTGTAGCGAAAGCATGTGAGATTTATTTAAGGGAAAATGCACCGGATATTCAGTTTTCTTATACTACAGACCCAAAGACAGCATTCACGGATATTGATTTTGTTCTGGCACATATCCGTGTGGGCAAATATGCAATGCGTGAGCTGGATGAGAAGATTCCGTTAAAATACGGAGTTGTGGGTCAGGAAACCTGTGGACCAGGAGGTCTGGCATACGGCATGCGCTCCATTGGCGGTGTCATTGAAATCCTTGACTATATGGAAAAATATTCTCCGAATGCATGGATGTTAAATTACTCTAATCCGGCGGCTATCGTAGCGGAAGCAACCAGAAGGCTTCGTCCGAATTCCAAGATTTTAAATATCTGTGATATGCCGATTGATCTGGAAGAGAAAATGGCTTCCATGTGTGGTGTGGCTTCCAGAAAAGAAATGGTGGTTTCCTACTATGGTCTGAATCATTTCGGATGGTGGTCAAAGATTTATGATAAGGAAGGCAATGATTTAATGCCAAAGATTCGTGCCCATGTGAAGGAAAATGGATTTGCCGATGCAATTTCCGAAACAAACCAGCATGTGGATGCAAGCTGGAGAGAGACCTTTACAAAGGCAAAGGATGTATATGCACTTGACCCGGAGACCATACCAAATACTTATTTGAAGTACTATTTATATCCTGATTATGTGGTAGAACATTCCAACCCGGAATATACTCGTGCAAATGAGGTTATGGACGGACGGGAGAAACAGGTATTTGGTGCATGCCGTAAGATTATTGAGAGCGGTACGGCAAAGGACGGCGGATTTGAGGCAGATGTACACGCTTCCTATATCGTAGACCTTGCCTGTGCCATTGCGAAAAATACCAGAGAGCGGTTTTTGTTGATTGTTCCCAATGAAGGAGCGATAGAAAACTTCGACAGGACGGCAATGGTCGAGATTCCCTGCATCGTTGGCAGCAATGGGTATGAGAAAATCTGTCAGGGCTCTATTCCACAGTTCCAGAAAGGACTTATGGAACAGCAGGTCAGTGTGGAGAAGCTTTGCGTAGAAGCATGGATTGAAGGGAGCTACCAAAAGATGTGGCAGGCACTTACCCTATCCAAGACTGTGCCCAGTGCCGCGGTGGCTAAGAAGATTTTAGATGATTTGATTGAAGCAAATAAGGATTATTGGCCAGAGTTAAAATAAGCACTCCCCATATAATGAGGCATCCCAGTCTGTTAAGAGACAGATTATGGGATGCCTTTTTATTAAGAGGGTTATTGATAAAAACTATTAAAGATCCTTTTTTACAGTTTATATTGTTTATATAAAGCTTCTCTGTATTCAGAATCGGTTGTGACCTTGGGAATCTCATCAGATAAACCATTTTGTATGAGAATATTGATCAAAGCAGCAAGGCGGTTTTCACCTTCAGATTTTCCTTTAGCAATTGCAGAAGCCATATCCCAGTTATACTTTTCCCTGGCTTCACATTGCTCCCGGATTTTCTCATCCTCAGTCATCTGGCGGAAGGTAACAACGGTATCTTCAATGTAAGTATTTTTCTTTGCTAACATATCTAATTCCTCCCAGGTTTTGGCTTTTAAAAGCTTTGCCCAATCATACAAATCCGTAAGGCTCATTTTTGTAGAAGCATCTTTTAGTACATTTAAGTCTAACACACGTAGAATAAATTTGTCACTATAAACTTCATGGTTTTTAGTATTCAGGAGTTTAAATTCCGAATAAAATTCCGGTGTCAGACCGGGAATGTCAAAATTTACAATACCAATATGTATCGTGGTACAGACATTAATGTAGTCTTCCCCTTTTTGCAGGTTGTCAAAGGAGCGGCACAGGTAAGTAAGGGAACGTTCAGGCCAGTTGCCCAGGTCGTGAACCTGCATTTCGATGTTGATGATCTGGTCATGGTTCAGCCGGATCTTGATATCCAGCACGCAGGTTTTATCATTGATGGTTTCGCCAAGCTGGATTGGGTTTAGAATCTCTACATTCTGAATGCTTTCTTCCGGCAGGGATAAAAGGGCGTAAAGGAATCCCTTTAAGGCATGGGTGTTCTTCTGCAATACTGCCCGGAACATATAATCGTTGGTCATCGTATAGGGAAGTGTTCCGGTGGGTAAAGCATCGTGTTGTGTTTTTGTGTCTGTCATAGGCAGTTCTCCTTTTCATCTGGAAAAATAAATGAATACTGGATAGATAAAAACAGAAATAGAAAATGATAGATTATCCAGAATAAATTTTGATAGAAATAATGTATAAAAAATATGATTGCTTACAATTTATATTGTTTATATAAAGCTTCTCTGTATTCAGAATCGGTTGTAGCTTTGGAAATCTCGTCAGATAAGCCGTTTTGTATGAGAATGTTGATTAAAGCGGCAAGGCGTTTTTCACCTTCGGTTATGCCTTCAGATTTCCCTTTAGCAATGGCAGAAGCCATATCCCAGTTATACTTTTCCCTGGCTTCACACTGCTCCCGAATCTTTTCATCCTCAGTCATCTGGCGGAAAGTAACAACGGTATCTTCAATGTAAGTATTTTTCTTCGCTAACATATCTAATTCCTCCCAGGTTTTGGCTTTTAAAAGCTTTGCCCAATCATACAAATCCGTAAGGCTCATTTTTGTAGAAGCATCTTTTAGTACATTTAAGTCTAACACACGTAGAATAAATTTGTCACTATAAACTTCATGGTTTTTAGTATTCAGGAGTTTAAATTCCGAATAAAATTCCGGTGTCAGACCGGGAATGTCAAAATTTACAATACCAATATGTATCGTGGTACAGACATTAATGTAGTCTTCCCCTTTTTGCAGGTTGTCAAAGGAGCGGCACAGGTAAGTAAGGGAACGTTCAGGCCAGTTGCCCAGGTCGTGAACCTGCATTTCGATGTTGATGATCTGGTCATGGTTCAGCCGGATCTTGATATCCAGCACGCAGGTTTTATCATTGATGGTTTCGCCAAGCTGGATTGGGTTTAGAATCTCTACATTCTGAATGCTTTCTTCCGGCAGGGATAAAAGGGCGTAAAGGAATCCCTTTAAGGCATGGGTGTTCTTCTGCAATACTGCCCGGAACATATAATCGTTGGTCATCGTATAGGGAAGTGTTCCGGTGGGTAAAGCATCGTGTTGTGTTTTTGTGTCTGTCATAGGCAGTTCTCCTTTTCATCTGGTAAAATCAATGAATACTGGATAGATAAAATAGAAATGGAAAATGATAGATTATCCAGAATAAATTTCGATGAAAATTAAGATATCATAAGTATGATAAAATGTAAATGCATTTGTGTAAAAATTTCTATTATTGCATAAACCGTTCCATAAACTGCCACCACAGTTTTTTATCATCCTCTGAAAGTTCATAGTATTTCATTATCGCTTCTTTGGCTTTTTCGTCACGCACGCCAATCTCGGCACATATTTTTTCAAAATCCATGTCAGAATTTTGCTTCATTTCTCCATCACCAAACCGGAGCCATTGTTCATTTATGTTAAATTCCCTGCATATCAGAGAAATAACAGCATCGCTGGGAGCATTTTTACCAACTTCATAGGCAGATATATTTCCTCTTGCAATTCCTATTCTATTAGCAAATGATTGTTGAGTTAATCCTACTTCTTTTCTTATCTTTTTTATTCTATTGTTCATAAGTGCTTCCTCCTGTCTCAAATATAGCATATGGACCAACTTAAATCAATAAAAAAATGTTGGTAAATATCAACAGTATGTTGACATAAGTGATTAACCAGCATATAATAGAAATATACCAACAAAGATGGAGGTACGGATATGGCAATATTAACAGAAAAAGATATTCAGGAGGGAAAGAAGATTTCTGAGATATTTACTATTCTTTCCGAAGAAAAAAAGACACAGGCAATCGTGTATCTGTCAGCTCTCCGGGATAAAGAAGCGGCAGATTGTGAAAACCAGGCTCTATCGAAAGCGGAACAGTGTAAAGCTTTTGGAGAGAAATGAAAACGCTATTATGGAAATGGGGTAAATATATGCACAGCTTGAAAAAGGCATTCGCCAGATGCCGGATGTTTAAAGACCGGAAGCCAGAGTATAAAAAATATAGAAAAGGAAAGAGAGGGGCAGATTTCGGACAGGAGTCTATATTGAAGATGCTGTTTGATATGCGCATCAACGGTGCACTTGAGGAGTTTTTGAAACAGGACCAGGACTATCAGAAGCTTATCATAGAAGCCCGCAGGCAGGAAAAAGAAATTGAAAATCTAAAATTGAGCCATGAACAATGGGTTGTGATCGATAATATTTTGTCGGCATATAACAGCCGGGTTTCGCGATACGGGAGACTGGCATATAATCAGGGTTTTCATGATGCTTTGAATTTAATAAAGGAAATGTATCAGATTGATGTAAAAGTACCGATATAATGCGGGCATCGGTCTTCACACCAGGCATTTACTGGGGCAAGCCGGTAGATGGCAAACTGCTTGAAAAACACGCATTGTTACCTACTTTTGACCCTGGCATTATTTTATGGTAATATTTATAAAATAATTATCCGGTTAGAGAGGAAACAACATGGACAAGCTGAGCAATCCCCAGGTTACAATTGAAACGATTAAAAAGTATGATTTTGCATTTCAGAAGAAATTCGGACAGAATTTCCTGATTGACAGTCATGTCCTTGACAAGATTATTGCATCGGCAGGTGTGACAAAGGAGGATGTGGTTTTGGAAATCGGACCGGGTTTTGGAACCATGACACAATATCTGGCAGAGGCGGCAAAAGAGGTTATTGCTGTGGAGATTGACAAAGCCCTGATACCGATTTTACAGGAAACTCTCAAGGATTATGATAATATTACGCTGATTAATGAAGATATCCTGAAGGTGGATATTGCAGCTTTAGTAGAAGAAAAAAATGCAGGCAAGCCAATTAAGGTAGTGGCAAATCTGCCGTACTATATCACTACTCCGATTATCATGGGTTTGTTCGAAAAACATGTTCCTCTTTGCAGCATTACGGTTATGGTGCAAAAAGAGGTGGCTGGGAGGATGCAGGCAGGACCGGGAAGCAAGGAGTACGGGGCATTATCCCTTGCAGTACAGTTTTATGCCGAGCCGTATATAGTGGCAAATGTACCGCCAAATTGTTTTATACCAAGACCCAGCGTGGGTTCTGCGGTAATCCGCCTTACGAAATGGGAAAAACCGCCTGTGCAGGTAAAAGATGAGGCACTTTTGTTTGCTTTGATTCGGGCATCTTTTAACCAGAGAAGAAAAACGCTGCAAAACAGTGTGGTAAATGGTGGAATTGGTGTTACAAAAGAACAGGTGGTGTCTGCTTTAGAGCAGATGGAGCTTTCACCGACCATTCGGGGCGAAGCACTGACACTGGCACAATTCGCACAACTCAGCGATATCCTTTCTTAAAAAGCTGGCAGCCCTTGGTGCAAACAGCAGAGCATCAAATTTGTAACTCTGATTGGAAAAATTTACTAATTTTAATATCAGTATGGTGCATTCAGTCATAAAATCTCCTGCTCCTGCATAAAATGTATTCAAAAAGGAGTGGGACAAGTGCAGAATTATAAGAGGAAGATTACATATTTTTACCAATATCACAACGGAAATGTCGGATCAACAGCGGGATTTCTGAAACTGGAAATACGAGGAGATAAAGTCAAGATTATTATTAATATTCAGGAGCCTTCCGGATTGCCGTTTAAAGAAGCTTCCCTTTATTTTTATCATGAGGCAGGGGATCATTTAGCAGCGATCAAAGTAGATGAAATAGAGAGTAAAAACGGTATCCTGACTTACCAGAACCGGACGGACTGGCAGCAGATATTTGATACAGGAAGGGATTTATATACTTTTGACGGAGTTGCAGTGGTTTACAATGATTCCCATTATTACATCGGGGATTTTAAAGACAGGGACAGAAGGGATTATGCTTTAGTAAAAAAGGAGAGGAGGCAGGAAGACAAAAGTAATACCGTAAGAGAGGAGATACCAAAGAAGCCTGTTGCCGGGGAAAAGACTCCGACGGAGATTGCTGCAAAACAGGATATTTTATCAGAGATTTCCGCAGGGCAAAACCGGGAGGAGACAGAATGGTTCCAGGAGCAGTTAGAGGATTTACCGGAAGAAAAGCAGCAAAGGGAAGCACGGCAGCAGGAGACAGAAAAAGAGAATGAACAAAGGAAAAGGGAAAAGGAGCACAATATCGAAGCAGCTGTAGAACTTTCACCCCAAAATGAAACCGCAGATAATATGAAAACGATCGTGGATAGTTTATTTGGGGAACAGGATTCTGATTTAAAGAATAATACTGTCCGGAGCGGGAATGAGAAAGATGTTTTTGAAAAGTGTGAAGAATGCCCATATCATAAGAAGCATTTGGAGCGACAGGAACAGGTGGATGTATTTGAAAAAATGATACAGGAATATCCAAAGCTCCCTATGTATGGAGCAACAGAGCTGTTTGACTGTGTAAGGATTCATCCGAAGGATATCGGAAAACTGGATATGCGGAACTGGAAACTGGGGGTAAACAGTTTTCTGACTCATGGCTTTTATACCTATCAGTATCTACTCCTTGGAAAAATGCGGTTTGATGACGGTTCAGAGCATTCCATTATCGGGGTTCCGGGAGTTTATTCCAATCGGGAAAAATACCTTGCGAATATGTTTGGTTTTGACCAGTTCATTCCGGTAAAGAAAACAGGAGTTAAAACAGGTGAATTTGGCTACTGGATCGTAGAAATCAGTCCGTATCTGCAATGATCCCTAAAAACACCATTCACTTCCACGCTTTGATATTCGATGCCTTCATAGAAAAATCCAAGGCGTTCCAACAGACGTATGGAGGGTGTATTTTCCGGAGAAACCCTTGCTTCTATACGGTGGATTTTATAATTGGAAAAAATAACGGCGATTGCCGCCTGACAGGCTTCTAATGCATAGCCATTGCCATGACAGGAGGCATCCAGCTTATACCCGATTGAGGTTTTGGAAAAAGGTCCGTGCATGATATGGGAAAAGTTTACCGACCCTATTATGGCATCTGGCTGTGATTTAAGGTAAATGTAATAACGAAGGGTCTTCCCTTTTATAATTTCACTATATTCACAGTTCATACTGGCAGTCTGGTATGGAAGCGTATAGAAGTTTTTTGGTCTGGTGGGTTCAAAATGCTCGAAAAGGGTTTTGTTGCGTGTATAAAAAGCAAGCACTTTATCGGCTTTGGAACTGTCTTCAACCTGTAAAATAAGACGGTTGGTAGTAAGTGTAAAGGACATGATTTAAAACTCCTTAATTATAACGATTTAAATTTACTTTATCATATGTCACCAATTTTCCAAGAAAATTGATGACCTACTTGTGCATCAGCACAATTCATTATAGTATACTTTATGGGAGAGATACAATGGCAAATGATGAAAAATATATGAAGGAAGCAATAAAACAGGCGAAAAAAGCAGTAGCGGCAGGAGATGTGCCAATTGGATGTGTGATCGTAAAAGATGATAAGATTATTGCGAGGGGGTATAATAAGCGTAATGCAAGGAAAACAACCCTTGCCCATGCGGAGCTGCTGGCAATTGAAAAAGCTTCCAGACGTCTGGGAGACTGGCGTTTAGAGGAGTGTACGATGTATATCACGTTAGAGCCCTGCCAGATGTGTGCGGGTGCTATTATACAGGCAAGGATTCCCAGAGTAGTTGTGGGAGCCATGAATAGAAAAGCAGGATGTGCCGGTTCCATATTGAATTTGTTTCAGGTAGAAGCATTTAATCATCAGGTGGAATTTGAAAAGGGAATTATGGAACAGGAATGTTCTGCCATGCTGTCGGATTTTTTTAAATCCCTCAGGGAGAGGAAGAAGTTAATTTCTATGTCTTAGTGTATGAAATGTGGCAAAAGATTGCTGGCAGACAGGTTGACAGAAATGGCAAACTCTTGTATACTAATATGTTGTCGCACTTTTTAGTATTTTTGAGTTTTTAACAGGTATTTTTACAAAGCGATGACTTTTATTATAGTTTAATCTTTCCATGCAGCCGGGGTGTTAGCGGTACCCTGTACCTGCAATCCGCTATAGCAGGGGTGTTGACCTGCCTCGGGTTTTGCCCATGGTGCTGGTCATAGTAAGTGGCGTTGACGTATGGGTCTTGCGCAATGGAAACCTATGAACCGTGTCAGGTCGGGAACGAAGCAGCACTAAGTAGGAGCTTTCATGTGCCGCAAGGGTGCCTGGACTGAGTTAACTGCTGTGGTAACTGATCATAGGTGATTCACAAAGCAGGTTGCATGGATTAATGTTTAGTAAAATCATATAAATCTATTTGTATGATTTTTTTTAATTATTGGTGGAATATTTTAAAAAAAAATGCTACAATAAAGGAGATTATTCTCTTGAATTACTAGGAATGGGAGCGGGTAGCATGAATTATGCAAATGTGATTGAATTTGTAAAACAGCAAATTGCAGATAATGGCCGACCGCCCAATTATCCATTTCGAGACCGCTTTGAGCATACAATGCGGGTGTATCGATGGGCGATTAAGCTACAGGCAAAAGTCGGAGGAGATCTTGATGTGATTGCCCTTGCGGCTTTATTACATGATGTAGGCTGGCAGGAAGGCAAAGAGCACGGAGAAGTCGGAGCCGAGATAGCAGTAGAGTATTTGGATAGTATTGGGGTGGAGCCTGAGAAAATCGGACGTATAGGTGAGATTATACGGATTCATGATGACAAGGATACGGAGGATGAACTTTCTTTGGAGTGTCAGGTTGTTATGGATGCGGATTTATTAGATGAGGTAGGAGCTGTCAGTGTCCTTTGGGATTCCATGGCAACTGCCTGTGAGGATGAGGCCAATTATAAGAAGGCTTACTATCGGATTAAGAATTATTTTAAGGGTAATAAACCAAAGATCCGTCGCTGTAAGACAGAGGCAGCACGTCTTGAATATGACAGGCGGATGAAGCTCTTAGAGGATTTCTTGTTCCAGCTGGAAAAGGAGTTATTTTAATTGTCTTTTATTTAGATAGATAAAGTAGCTTTAATAAGTATTATAATTAGGAGGATTTAAGTTATGAAACAAGTTTTAAAGGTTCTAATGTGGATTGTAATTTTGGGAGCAGTATGTTTTGGCATTTACTTAATACTTCCGGAGTATCCGCATGATTTTGTAAAGTCATTTGTGCAACCGGTTGTAAACAGTCAGGCAAAGACGAGGATTACACAGATTCAGACATTGAATAATCAGGATGTAAATGCGAACTATAAGGACATTTTAGAGAAGTCTACAGGAATGTCCTGCTGGGTATATGAAACAAGGGAAGAGGAACCCGGAGTGGAATATGTTATATACCGGGGAAATGGTGCAACAATTAACATCAAAGATGTTGAGGGTTATAATGATATGCTCTATACAAGCTGTGTAATTAAATTTGAGTTTAAGATATCGGGTAATAATGTAGAGATTATACCATATATAGATGGTACAAAGATTGCAGTAGAAAATACGGCAACCAGCAAAGATACGAATGATTTGCTCAAGAAAATAATCATCAGCCAGTTATATGGAGTAGAAGTAAAACAATAAGATAATAAAAATGCACAAATATACGGAAACATGGAATGTAAGCCGCATATATTTGTGCATTTTGTTTTACTATGATAAAGAAGTGATCAGTTTCATGATCGTTCCTATGGAATCAGACATCTCGCTGTCTTTCATTGCTTTTACATATTGTTCCTTGTGAGCTGCTACATCGCGGATTGCGTTCAGCAGGGATGCACAGCTTAATTCTTCTTCCTCGATTACATAACTGAAACCGTTCTTTTTGAAGGATTTGGCATTTAAAATCTGGTCTCCCCGGCTGGCTGCCTTAGAAAGGGGAATTAAAATGTTTGGTTTTTTAAGTGCCAGTAATTCACAAATAGCATTGGCTCCGGCTCTGGAAATCACCAGATCACTTAAAGCAAATAAATCTCTTAATTCTTTGGAAATATATTCGAACTGAACATATCCTTTTTTTCCTTTTAGGGTTTCGTCTAAATGTCCTTTCCCACACAGATGAATTACTTGGAATCTTGTCAAAATATCGTTAAGGCTTTCCCGTACTATATTGTTGATAACTACACTGCCACTGCTTCCTCCAATGATCAGAATGGTTGGTCTGCCGGCTTCTAAACCACAAAACTCTGCGGCTTTTGCCGCATTTCCTTCGAATAATTCTTTTCTGATTGGTGTTCCGGTAAGAACGGCTTTTCCTTCTGGAAGTAAATCAAAGGTTTCCCTAAAATTGCAGCAGACTTTTGCTGCGGATGGGATACAAAGCTTGTTGGCAAGCCCTGGTGTCATGTCGGATTCATGAATAATGGCAGGTATTTTATTTTTCTTTGCAGCCATTACAACAGGTACTGCAACAAACCCTCCTTTAGAGAAAACTACGTCGGGTTTGATTTTTTTGAGAATCCGGTTTGCCTCTCCAAAGCCTTTAATGACACGAAACGGATCTGAAAAGTTTTTAACATCAAAATATCTTCGAAGCTTACCGGAGGAGATGCCATAATATGGAATCTTCATATCTTCAATTAATTTTTTTTCAATTCCGTTATAGGATCCAATATAGTGAACTTCAAAACCAGCCTCTTTAAGACTTGGAAGAAGTGCAATATTAGGAGTTACATGTCCGGCAGTCCCACCGCCAGTAAGTACAATTTTTTTCATTATCGTCTCCTTGTTTTCGTTCTTCAGGACTACAGTTTTTGAAGCTGGTCTTGAAGTATTATTCGCATCGTTTTAAATGTCTGCACTTGCCTGTTTCAGTGCTTTGGCAAGCTGATCCGGGCAGGAGGTTCCCTTAAATCCGCATTGAATTCCTTCCAGGCGGGAAATTGCTTCATTAACCTCCATTCCTTCCAATAAGCGGGATACACCCTGTGTGTTGCCGTTGCAGCCACCAAAAAACTGAACATTGGTAAGCCTGCCGTCTACAATATCAAAATCAATTTTTTGTGCACATACACCTTGTGGTTTAAATGTCATTGCCCTGAGTCCTTTCTATGAAAGATTTTACTATAAAACAGTATAACATATGTCACCAATTTTCGCAGAAAATTGATGACCTGCTTGCGCATCAGCGCAATTCATTATAACATAAGTAGAGGAATTTGCAATATTCCAGAATTTTGTCGAGAAATGTGAAAATATCGTCTAAAACGCAGTTTTATCAAAGATACAGGGAGAAAGTTACGAAAGGAAACTGTTGAGTCGTTGCATAAAAATCAGTAAACTAGTAGATAAGAGAGTGAGGAAATTTGCATGGCAGCAAAGGAAATCACAGTACATAAATTTTATATGCAGGGAAGGGATATTATGATAACAGAATTTATTACAAATCACGTATTTATGAGCAGCATCCTGCTATTTGGGATGTTTAGTTTATTGCTGCAGGCAATGATGACTCTGTCTTTAAAAGGGTATGTAAAAGCATCCGCAAATATGAAGACTACGAGAAAAAAAGTGCTGGTTAATCTGAAGAATCAGTTTGAAACGATTTATGGGATGGATTATCAAGTACGGAATATTGCAGCATATGTGGACAAGTATTTGTTAAAACTAAGATTGATAGGATTTTCATTTTCCGCATGGGAAAAGGTGCCTTTTCTGACTGCCGGAATCGTAACGCTTCTCGCTGGCGGGGGTGTATTTTATGGTTATTTAGCGGGAGAAGAGATGAAGACCCAGATTGAGATTTTATTTGCTTACGGAATGGTTTTGGTATGTTTGTTTGTATTCTTTCATATATTTGGAATGAAGAGCAGGAAACAGCAGATACAAATTCAGCTGGTAGATTACCTGGAAAATTATCTGGCAAATCGTCTGATCAGAACCAAAGAAGGAAGCAGAGAACCGAAATTACTGGATGAAGATATGGAAGCAGCCTTTATGGAAGGGGCAGCCAGAAATAAAGAATTAAAAAATGTAATCCTGGATGAGGAGCATGAAGAGAAGATAAGAGAAGACAGAAACATATCTGAAAACAATGCAGGACAGTCTGTAGATATGGAAGAAGATATGGATATGTTAAAACGTCTGATTCGTGAAATAGACACATCCCAGCACAAAGACAGTGAGGAAATGATAGCAGTTAGCCGGGAGGATGATATCGGGGAAAAAGAGGATATGCTCTTGAACGAGGCAGAATCAGAGGAATCAGAGATTGAATTGCTGGAAGAATTTGTACAGAGTTTCCTGGCTTAAAAAATGTCAACCGAAGGGTTGTCTTAATATGTAAGCAGGAGGACTTAATTGAAACTGAAAAAAGGAAGGCTGATAGCCGGTATCATTGCTGCTGCCTTACTGTTTGCTTTATTCATGGTGTGGCAGCAGATTCCTCACCGGAATGTGGACAGTAGAGGATCACATCAGAAAGGAAAAAATTATGTGAAAAATGAGGATAAATCGGAATCCGGTACAGAAAATGAGGAAGACGGAGAATCAAATCAAAAGCAGGAACGGATCATAGTGGATACTACCGACTATGCATCTATTGACAATACGTTATATGCATGGTGGTTCAAGAGAAATGATAACCATGAAAAATCAGGCTGTCAGGAGGATTTTGACATTACGCAGTATCAGGCATACTATACGGTGCCGGTAAACGAAAAAAAAATATACATTACTTTTGATTGTGGGTATGAAAATGGATATACAGCGGACATTCTGGACATTTTAAAGAAAGAAGGAGTGACCGCTGCTTTTTTTGTAACACAGACATTTATAAGGGATAATATTGAACTTACAAAACGAATGAAGGAAGAGGGACATCTGGTCTGTAACCATACGGTAACGCATCCATCCATGCCGGGAAAAAGCATCGAGGAACAAAAGAATGAACTTTTAACCTGCGAAAGTTATATGAAAGAAGCTACCGGATACGAGATGGATTTGTTTTTCAGGCCACCCAGAGGGGAGTATAGCAAGAGAACCCTGCAAATGGCAAAAGATTTAGGGTATACTACCATTTTCTGGTCCATGGCATATCTGGATTATGATGTGAACAATCAGCCAACCAGTGACCATGTGGTGGAACATTTTAAGAAGTATTATCATCCGGGAGCTATTCCGTTAATGCATAATGTATCGATTGCAAACAGGGATGCTTTGGAACAGACGCTGGGTAACATGAAAAAAGAAGGATATTCCTTCGGTACACTTTATGATTTGCATAATTTGCAAAAAGGTGTAAATTAGATATTGCAGCATAAGAAAATGTTGCTATTTATTAGTTGTTTTGTTAAAATATAGGATAGCTTTAGAGAGTGAGAAAAGCTTTGTAATAGCATGAGGCTTGAATAAGATAACAAAGGAGAGCAATAAAAATGGCAGAGAGCATTAGTTTTGACTATAGCAATGCAATGTTTATGGTATCTGAAGATGACATTGCAGCTATGAAAGAAAGAGTATTAGAGGCAAAGAAAATTTTGCTTGACAGAACAGGGGAGGGGAATGATTATTTAGGATGGCTTGATCTTCCTGTAAATTATGACAGGGAAGAGTTTTCGAGAATCAAAGCAGCTGCTAAAAAAATCCAGAACGATTCAGAGATTTTAATTGTAATCGGTATTGGTGGCTCCTATCTTGGTGCAAGAGCAGCAATTGAAGCGTTAAGACACACCTTCTACAATGTGATTGACAAAGACATGAGAAAGGGTACTCCTGAGATTTATTTCTGCGGTAATAATATCAGTTCCACATATTTGGAGCATTTATTGGAGGTTGTGGGAGAACGGGATTTCTCCATTAACATTATTTCTAAGTCGGGAACAACAACGGAACCGGCGATTGCTTTCCGTATCTTTAAAAAGCTTTTAGTTGAAAAATATGGTCAGGAAGAGGCTGCTAAGAGAATTTATGCAACCACAGATAAAGAGAAGGGTGCTCTTAAGAAATTAGCAGATGATGAAGGATATGAGACCTTTGTTGTACCGGATGATGTGGGTGGACGTTTTTCTGTTCTTACGGCAGTAGGACTTTTACCGATTGCGGTAAGCGGTGCAAATATCAAAGAGCTGATGGTAGGTGCTGCTTCAGCACGTCAGATGTGTATTGAAGCAGATTATGAGCATAATGATGCATTACAGTATGCGGCGCTTCGAAACATCCTTCGTGAGAAAGGTAAGACAATGGAGATTCTCGCAAATTATACGCCATCTGTCCACTATATCGGTGAGTGGTGGAAACAGTTATTTGGCGAGTCAGAGGGTAAGGACGGAAAAGGTATTTATCCGACAGCCTGTGACTTTACAACTGATTTGCATTCTCTTGGACAGTTTATACAGGATGGTACAAAGAATCATATTGAGACGGTAGTGAATATCGGTTCCCCAAGACGTAAGATTATAATGGAGCAGGAAGATAACGATTTGGATGGTCTTAACTATCTTGCAGGAAGAACGGTTGATTATATCAATAAGCAGGCTATGAACGGAACCGTACTTGCCCATGTGGACGGCGAGATTCCTAACTTGATGATTACACTTCCTTATATGAGTGAGTTTAATCTTGGAGAGTTGTTCTATTTCTTTGAGTTTGCCTGTGGAGTATCCGGTTATGTACTGGGAGTTAATCCGTTTAATCAGCCAGGAGTGGAGAGTTATAAGAAAAATATGTTTGCTCTGCTTGGCAAACCTGGATATGAGGAGCAGAGAAAGGAATTGCTTTCAAGAATGAATAAGGAAAAATAAGATTCCGATATCAGCATAATTGCATAAAAGAAAACAGGGCTGTCGCAATAAATTTTATTCTTTGTTTTGCTTGCACAAGTTTAACAAAAGATAATATTTTAAATGTGGCAGCCTTTTTTGTAAAAAATTAATTTTGTATAAAAAATAGGGAATTATGAAACAATTTTGAAACTTTTTTAAAATATAATTCGTCTAAATTATAGAAAGAAAATAAGGAGGCGGATATTATGTATTGGGAATTCATGCAAAAAAGAGTGGAAAAAGTTGTGCTGGATTCATATAAATCTATGTATCGTATTGCGAGAACCTTTGTGGGAAATGAAAAAGAAGCATTTGATATTGTACAGGATAGTGTATACAAGGCAGCACGCAGTACAGAAAAAGTAAAAAGTCAAAGATATATCAGGACATGGTTTTATAAAATCGTATTGGAGCGTTCCATGAATTTTTGTTTGAAAAATCAGAAGGAAGTATCCTTTGAAGAATTATTTGCTGTCTATGAATGGGGAATAGAAGGGGACAATCAGAATTTGGATATGGAAAGGGCATTAGGTATTTTAAGTGACAGGGAGCGGGCTGTCATTATTCTGCATTATTTTGAGGGCAGGGAATTAGAAGAGATTGGCATGATATTAAATGCCAACATGGGGACTGTAAGATCATTAATATACCGGAGTCTGGAGAATCTGGAAACTGAAATGGGGAAAGACAGGATGGAACATGTTGAGAAGTGGTTAGAAGAAATGAGGAAAAATTACGAAGATATAGATATCCCGTCAGAATTGAAAAAAAGAGTGGACAGAGGCATAAAACAGGCAAAAGCGGATAGCATCAGACAGCAAAATTCCGTAAATCCCTTTCATATTTTTAAGCAGGTTTTAAATTAAGAATGGATTTAGGGAGTTGATGCGGATTTGTCCGCTATATTCTTATATGATATCCATATTATGACAGGAAACAAGGGTTGCACCCATTTTAAAATGAGGTTATAATAATTTAAGTTGGATATTATTGAAATATACATAGAACAGGAGAAATAATTTTGAATACTATTAAGAAAATAATGTCATGGATGTTAATTGCAGCAATGTTTGGTGGCTCTATTTTGCCTGTTTATAGTGTGGAGGCCAGACAGGATAAAAACCTGAATGTGGGAATGACCCGTTATGGGGAGGAAGGAATGCCGGGAACAGGGGATACAGAAACATCGACAACAGAGACTCCCACGACAGAAGCCCCGACAACAGAACAGCCGGTAAAACCGGTAGATCCTAATCTGATAGAATCAAATTTATCTCCGGTGACATCAAAGGTACTTGTGATTGATCCCGGACATTGTGGAAGGCATACAGGTGCTAGCGGGAATGGTCTGAGGGAAGAAGTTGTTGTACTGGATATCTCAAAGGCATGTCAGGATGTATTGGATACTTATGGAGACATAACAGTTTATATGACAAGAGAGGATGGCGGCTGCTGTGAAAATCTGGATCTGGGTGACTGTCTGGTTTCCAGAAATAACTATGCCAAAATTTTAGATGCAGATTTTCTGGTAAGTATGCATATTAATGCGGGAAGCAGTAACGGTGCAAATCTGCTTGTGGCATACCAGTCAGGTTTTCATGATAATATCCGTAAGGAAACTCAGGCATTTGGAAGGATTGCACTATCTAATCTGAGCAGTATCGGAATTAAGAATAGAGGATTTCTTCTTCGTAAATCAGGAACAGGAAATAAATATAGTAACGGAAAACTGGCTGATTATTATTCCATTGTCCGCAATGGAGTGGTGCAGAATATTCCTAGTGTGATTATTGAACATGGTTATATTACCAGTTCTTCTGATTGCAGCAAGTTTTTCAAGACAAAAGCGAAACGGAAAAAGGTGGGAAATGCTGATGCAAAATCCATCATTTCTTACTATGGATTAAAGAAAAAGGTAATAGAAGGAGCATTTAAAAAAGAGGGAAATGAGACATACTATAAAACATCTGATAACAAAAAGGTTACAGGCTGGGTAAAAGATGACGGAACATGGTATTATTTTGACAGGACAGATGGCAGAATGCATACCGGTTTTTTAACTGAAGGGGAGGATACATTTTATCTGAGTCCTTCTAACGGAGAGATGGTAGTGGGCTGGTTTACAGTGGATGGAGCAAAGTATCTTGCAAAAGGAAACGGTGCTATTGTAAAAGGCGGTGTGCATAGTGACGGAAGATATTCATATCTGTTTAATGGAGACGGAAAACAGCTAAAGAAAGGATTCCGTACCGTAGGCGGTGCTACTTATTATCTGAACAGCAAGAGGCGGGCAGTTTCTGGTGTTACTAAAATCAGTGGAAAATACTATGGATTTGACCCTGAGACCTGTCAGATGCTTTATGGTTATCAGGAGATTAACGGTAAATATTATTACTTTGATCCGGAAACGGGTGTTGCTGCCAAAAAGAAAATTGTGACAATTGAT
The DNA here is from genome assembly GCA_910585605.1 of uncultured Lachnospiraceae bacterium. Classification (GTDB taxonomy): domain Bacteria; phylum Bacillota; class Clostridia; order Lachnospirales; family Lachnospiraceae; genus CAG-590. The sequence continues at coordinate 29,430 of CAJUFL010000004.1, forward strand.
GATAATAAATATTATTTTGGTACTAAGGGAGCAAGACAGACAGGTTTGATATCTTACAAAGGAAATAAATACTATTTTGATAAACAATCTGGTAAGATGCTGACCGGCTGGAGAAAGATAAACAGGAAATATTATTATTTCAGCAAGTCTAACGGAAAGATGCAAAAGAGTAAGTGGATTGGAAAGTACTATGTAAATGCGAAGGGTATTCGCACCAAAAAGAAATAGGACTTGTGGAATTTAGTTATTTTTGGTAAAATAATATGCGAGTTTGAGGAAAAATATTTAAGGAAGAGTGGATAATCTGCTCTCATTACAAGGAGGAGAACAAAAATATGTCAAGAAAGTTAGATTTCGACAAAGAGACTTTCAAAAAGGAAGTTGTAAATAATGTCAAGACGCTTTATCGTAAGACGATTGACGAAGCAACAAAACAGCAGGTATTTCAGGCAGTTTCTTATGCAATTAAGGATACTATTATTGATCAGTGGATTGCAACTCATAAGGAATATGAGAAAAAGAATGCCAAGACAGTATATTATTTATCAATGGAATTTCTGATGGGAAGAGCATTAGGAAATAACTTAATTAATTTAACCTGTTATAATGAGGTGAAAGAGGCATTAGATGAATTAGGATTTGATTTAAATGTAATTGAAGACCAGGAGCCGGATGCAGCATTAGGAAATGGTGGTTTGGGAAGACTTGCAGCATGTTTTCTTGATTCATTAGCGACATTGGGATATCCTGCATATGGATGTGGTATCCGTTATCGTTACGGTATGTTCCGTCAGGAGATTCAGGATGGTTATCAGATTGAGAAGCCGGATGACTGGTTAGTAGATGGCAATCCCTTTGAAGTTCGCCGTTCAGAATATGCCTGTGAAGTTAAATTTGGCGGTCATGTTAAGGTAGATTACAAAGATGGCAAGAACCAGTTTGTTCAGGAAGGTTATTCTTCTATCCGTGCTATTCCATATGATTTACCGATCATTGGCTATGGTAACAATGTTGTGAATACCTTAAGAATCTGGGATGCAGAGGCAATTCAGGATTTCAACCTTGATTCTTTCGATAAAGGTGAATATCAAAAGGCTGTGGAGCAGCAGAATCTTGCAAGAACGATTGTAGAGGTTCTCTATCCCAATGATAATCACTATGCAGGTAAGGAGTTAAGATTAAAGCAGCAGTATTTCTTTATTTCTGCTTCTATTCAGACTGCGATTCATAAATTTAAAGAAAACAATACTGATTTACATGATATACCGAAGAAGATTACATTCCAGCTTAATGATACCCATCCGACAGTAACGGTAGCAGAGCTTATGAGAATTCTTGTGGATGAGGAAGGTTTAGAGTGGGAAGATGCATGGGATATTACATGTCATACCTGTGCATATACGAATCATACAATTATGTCAGAGGCACTTGAAAAATGGCCGATTGAGTTATTCTCAAGATTACTGCCGCGTGTATACCAGATTATTGAAGAGATTGACAGAAGATATGTCAATATGATTCGTGAGAAATATCCGAATAATCCGGAGAAGATTAAGAGTATGGCAATCCTTTATGATGGACAGGTTAAGATGGCACATCTTGCAATTGCAGGTTCTTATTCTGTTAATGGTGTTGCCCAGCTTCATACAGAGATTCTCAAAAAGAGAGAACTTAAGGATTTCTATGAGATGAGACCGGAGCAGTTTAATAATAAGACTAACGGAATCACTCAGAGACGTTTCTTATTGCATGGTAACCCATTATTGGCAGACTGGATTACCTCCAAGATTGGTGACGAGTGGATTGTTGACCTTCCGCATCTTGCAAAGTTAAAAGTATATGTAGATGATGAGAAGTGCCAGCAGGAATTTATGAATATTAAGTATCAGAATAAGGTTCGTCTGGCTGCTTACATTAAGGAACATAATGGTGTTGAGGTAGATCCTCGTTCCATCTTTGATGTACAGGTTAAGAGACTTCATGAGTACAAGAGACAGCTGCTTAATATTTTACATGTAATGCATTTATATAACGAGATAAAAGAGCATCCGGAAATGGATATCATACCTCGTACTTTTATCTTTGGTGCAAAGGCAGCAGCAGGATATAAGAGAGCCAAATTAACGATCAAGCTGATTAATTCAGTGGCAGATGTGATCAATAATGATGAGTCCATCGAAGGCAAGATTAAGGTGGTATTTATTGAGAATTACCGTGTATCTAATGCAGAACTCATTTTTGCGGCAGCAGATGTGTCAGAACAGATTTCTACTGCTTCCCGTGAGGCTTCCGGTACAGGTAATATGAAATTTATGTTAAACGGTGCTCCGACACTTGGTACAATGGATGGTGCAAACGTAGAGATCGTGGAAGAAGTTGGCGAAGAGAATGCCTTTATCTTCGGTTTATCTGCGGATGAAGTTATGGCTTATGAGAGAGATAAGAATTATTATCCTACAGATATCTTCAATAGTAATGCAAATGTCCGTAAAGTGCTTACACAGTTGATTAACGGTACATTTAATGATGATACTGAGATTTTCAGAGACCTGTATGATTCTTTGATCAAGGAAGATGTATATTTCACCTTAAAGGATTTTGATTCTTATTGTGAAGCACATAAAAAGGTGGATGCAGCTTACAGGGATGAGAAGAAGTGGGCAAAGATGGCTATGTTAAATACAGCCTGTTCAGGTAAGTTTTCTTCTGACAGAACCATTGAACAGTATGCAAAGGAAATCTGGAATCTTGATAAGGTGAAGGTAACTATGCCGAAGGCAGCATCTGCAAAGACAACGTCCAAGTAGGGATAAAGACAGTCTGATACAACTTAATATCTGTAGTATTAGGTAATATATAAGACCTCTCCCGCATAGAATAGTGGGAGGGGTTTTGTTATGAAAAAGAATTTTTTATTTTTAGTAAGTATGGTTATAATACCCTGTATAATGTGTTTTGGATTTAGTCTGTTCAGTGATGAGATACAGATTGGAAAAGGGGGAAATACCCTTGAAAGCCATTATCTGGGAAAAGAAGTTCTGATAGAAATGAACGGACTTTATAAAAGTATGGATGTAGAAGAGTTTGTGTTGGGGATTTTGCCAGGAACGATTCCGCCAGATTATGATATGGAAGCATTAAAGGTTCAGGCTGTTTTAATCCGAACCAATGTATTAAAAGAAATGCAGGAGAAAAATACAAAAGATGCATCGGATTTATCATATCGTTATCTGACTATAGAAGAACGGGCGGATATATGGGGAGAACAAAATTATGATAAGTATGAAAAACGCTTGGAAACAGCTGTAGTAAAGACCGCGGGAAAAGTAATTGAACAGGAAAATTCTCTTATCATGGCATTATATCATGAGGTAAGTATTGGGAGAACTGCCAGTGCTAAAGAAATACTGGATGAAGATATTTCGTATCTTCAGTCGGTGGAAAGCAGTCAGGATGTGGAGGCAAAGCATTATATGAATATTCTGCCATATACATGGAAGGAATTTGGAGAGATTCTGGGAGAAGGTTCAAAACCGGAATCGGAAGTGTCGACGGGGCAAGCAGAGACAGCACAAACGTCTCCTGAGACAGGAGCAACAGAAGCACCGGTTTCAGGAGCGGAAGAAGAGACAGCACAAACACCGCCTGAGACAGGAGTGACAGAAGCACCGGTTTCAGGAGCGGGAGCAGAGGCTGCACAAACACCACCTGAGGCAGGAGCAACAGAAGCACCGGTTCCTAAAGCAGAAGAAACCGTAGACGACGAGGCAGTAGAGGGAGAAAAGATAGCGGTAACGATAGAAGAGAGCACGGAAAACGGTTTTGTGAAAAAACTTTCGGTAGATGGAAATATTTATACAGGAGAAGAGGCAATGGAAAGATTTGGACTTTCTTCTACAAATTTTTATGTGGAGGAGATAGAGGGAGGAGTTCGGTTTATCTGTCTGGGAAAAGGAAACTGTTTGGGGATTTCGCAGTATGGAGCGAACTATATGGCATTAAACGGAAGCAGTGTAGAGGACATTGTAAAATATTACTATAAGGATGTAAGTCTTGTTGATTATAAAAAATAATATTGACAAAAGAACTTTAAACATTTATGATGATTTAAAAGATAATTTTAGGAGGGTTATTGAGGGTGAATGAAAAATTATATAATGAATTAAATGATTTGGATCAATATGATGAAGATATTACCAAGAACAAGGAAAAACATAAGAAAAAGTTTTGTTGGTGGATTTTTCTAATTTCAGTAATAGGCGCTGTTTTAGCAATGTTTTTAATACAAATTCCAGCGTTGATAGTTATTACTATTGCATTAATATTAACTTTTAAAAATAGAAAGAAATACATAATTTGGCCGCAGGTGATAGTTATTTTGCCTAATTTGATTTTGTTATTGTTTTTTATGTATACGTTTATCTCAGGACAAGTTACAAATAATATAAATTAAGATAAAACTAAAAAATTTACATAAAATTTATGGAGAAAGAAATCATAAGCTTTATACAGGAAAATAGTATATAGTTAAATGATTGTTTGGATTACATAGTTAAAATTTAAAGGATTTTTTATGCGGAGAATTATTATATCTATATTGATGGTATTTATGTTAGTAGGTTGTGATAGGATAGGTCAAAATATAACTAAAGTGGATGTACAAGTTCTTGATAAACATACAGTAAGAAAAACGATAACATTTCCAGGGATAGTTCAATCTGCAAATGTTGATACAATTGTTATAACAGATATAGAGGATTGTCCTGTTAAAGATATAAATGTGCGAGTTGGTGATTTGGTTGAGGCTGGTGAAGTTATTTGTGTATTAGATACACAAGGAAGGAAATTAGCAGATAATCAAAGTAAAGAGATTATTGCAACGCAGAGCGGTGTGATATCAAATATATTTGCTGTAAAAGGGTTATGTCCAAATGATGGAATGATATTATCTATAACTAATATGGATAAATTGTGTGCAGAAGTGTGGATAGGTGAGGAGGAGATTTATCAGATTCAAGAAGGACTGGTAGCAACAATATCTTCAGTTGGGGTAAATGAGATTGAGAGTTTTGGCAATATTGAAAATGTATCGCAGTTGAAGGAAGAGGAAGGATTTCGAACGATTGTTTCTTTAGAGAGGAATAATTTGTTTAAAATTGGAATGGACATACAAGTTAAAATTGAAATTGATGTGTGGGAAAATGTATTGGCGATTGAAAAAACAGCATTGCAGAATGATGGGGACAGTTATTATGTGTTAGTTGCTAATAAATTACAAGAAGAATTATATTTGTTAGAAAAAAGAGAGATATATTCATTATTAGAAGGGGATTCGCTTATTGCTATTGATTTAGGGGATGTAGAGCAGGGAGAATATGTGGTTACAGATGTAATAGAATGCCATGAAGATGATGAGGTGTTAATTAATATAACAAAGGATAAATGAACAGAATGAACAAAGGTATATTAAAAAAGATGGTGGTATTTTTATGCTGTATCCTATTTATTATCGTATTTTTTTTGGGGATTGATCAAGCAAAAGATGTATCACATGGGGAAATGCATATTTCTACGTTTCAAGTAAGGCGGATGGATATTTATGATACAATAAATGTGATTGGGTGTGTTAATCCAGAGGAAAAACAAGCAGTAGTATTGCCCCAACGAGGAATGATTATAGATAGAGTTGTTGTGAGGAAAGGTGATTATGTAGAAAAAGGTGATATAATATGTACTTTGAGTATAGAAAATATAACTAATAGAATTAATTTTTTAAATAATATAAAGAATTTAGATTATTCTAGGCAGCAATTAGATTTTATGGAGGAGTATACAGATTTAGGAGAGGAGCAAATAAAATTTGAACGAGACAAATTAGTAAAATTAAAGGAAGCACCCTTTATTGTAGCAGATTCCGAGGGGATTATTTTGGATGTATATGTTGAGGAGGGTAAAACATCAGAAGATTTATTAATTGCGGATATAGGAAAGGGTAAAATGATTACGGCATATGCATCAGATGATCAAGTGTTGGAAATTGAAACTGGCATGGAAACTAAAATATATACAGTGTCGCAAAAGGATTCTTTTATTGAAGGAAAAGTAAAAGATATTATTGCTTTGAAACAGGAAAGAGGATATGAGATTAATATTGAATCATATTCAGATGAAAATTTGTATCTTGGAGCAACAGTAGGAGTTCAGGTGATAAAAGAAATGAGAAAAAATATTTTGGCAGTTCCATATGATATGATAAGTTATGATGAAAAGGGAAGTTATGTTATGTATGAGGATGGTAATAAAGAATATATTAAACTAGGATTAAAGACAGATTATTATTTTGAAATTATTTCTAAGCGATTGAAGGAAAATGATGTTATTTCAATGAAATTTAGTGATTAAGGTGGGAGAAATGCTAAAGGAGGTTATTTTTGATGCATTTACTGCTGTATGGTTGAATCGTAAAAGAGTAGTTTTATTAGTGCTTAGTGTATGCTTAAGTGTTTGGATGCTTATGGTAATTTTTTCTTTAAAATCGGCAGTAAAAGATATGGTGTATAATTTTTTGTCAGATAAATATGCAGTTACGCAAAATGTTACATGTAGAATTGATACTGATAATTCAATTATTAATCTATATGGATTAAGTAAAGTAGAGTTAGATATACTTGAAAGAAATTTATCAAAGTCGTGTAAAGGCATAGCTGTTAAATCTGATAACGAACTTGTAGGAACAGTATTAACAGGAGAAAGACAAAAAGTTACGATTAATGGTGTAAGTGATGAATATTTTGAATGTATGAAAATGGAATTAATGGATGGTCGTTTTTTTAATGAGGAAGATTATACAGGAAATTATTCTAGTGTTGTGATTTCAAATGTAGTGGCTCAGAATTGTTTTGATTCTATTGATGATGCAATAGGTTCAAAACTTATTTTTTTAGATGAGAGGGGTTTGCCAATTGAATTACATGTTATTGGAGTTTATAAAGATAAAGATGTTGATATTTCAGAAAAGAACATCTCACTATTAAATTATAATACGGTAATCTATTGTACCGATATCTTCCTTGATAATCAAGAAGAACGGCATGATGTCAAATATACCACATTTTATGTTTTACTTAATGATATTAGAGAAATTGAAAATATGGTAGATTATATGGAAAAGTTTCTTCAAAATAGATTTTTTGGTGATGATTATAATTTTAGAGTGTATGGAATGGATATGTATAAAGATATGTATGATATAATTGATATTATAACATTTATATTTACAATAGTAATTGTGATAGTTTTTTTTGTATCGGGCATTAGTATTATGAATGTGATGCTAGTGAGTGTTCGAAGAAGAACAAGAGAGATAGGGATTCAAAAGGCATTAGGTGAAAAGAATTTATGGATAAAGTTGCAATTTATATTAGAAGCAATATTTATCGGCATACTAGGGGAAGTATTGGGGGTTATGATGGGATTTGTTTCAATATTGATAATTTCACAATGTTGGAAAAAATACATACCTTTGTTTTTTACAGGCGAAGATTATAAATTTCTTGTGGAGCATATTAATTTTTTTCCTTCAATAAAGGTTGTTTTACTTTCTATGATATATTGTCTATGTACCAGTATAATTTTTGGAATAATACCAGCAGACAAAGCAGCAAAATTAACAATAGTTGATGCAATAAGATTTAAAAATTAGGATGTGAATTGAATTGAAATTTGTAGATGCAATTTTAGAGGTTGCGGAAAGCTTAATGAGTGATAAAGTGAGGACAATATTATCAATTTTAGGAGTTATAATAAGTGTCAGCTCTATAACATCAATCCAAATCATAGGCAATGGTGCAGCACGAGCTGTTACTAATATAATGAATGATAGTAACAATGATAATAAAATATATATAAATATTAAACCATCAGAAAATAATCTGGATATTGAATATGACGTTCTTGGGAAAAACATAATTCCTGAAAGTGCTTATTTTACAGATGAGTTGCTGTTAAAATTTGAAGAAATAATTTGTTGTGACATACAAAGGATATGTTCATATGATTACAAGGAAATTGAATTAAAATGTAAAAACCAAATAGATTCTCCAATAAATGTAATAGTTGTGGGCTGTACGCGATCGTATTTAGATAATAATATTATTGAAGTAGAAAAAGGACATATATTTGATGAAAAAGCAGAAGAAGGAAAATGCGTTGTAATTATTTCTGATCGTTTTTCCAATCTATATTTTGGAGATGAAAACCCCATCGGAAAACAGATAATGTTATTAGATAATAATGAATATCTTTCTTTATATGTCATTGGGGTGTATTGTGAAGAAATACAAGATGATATAAAAAAAGAACTTGTAACGGAGATTTATGTTCCAATTAATTATCTAAGAAATCAGAATCAATTAATAGGATATTTAGCTGATGAAGCTGTTTATAAAGTAAAAGGGGTGTCTGATTTAGAAGCATTAAGAAAAAAAATATATGCTTTTTTTAAAGAAAATTATTGTAGTGATGATTGGGAAATAGAAGTGGAATTTGATGTGGATAAAAATATTCAAACTAATAGAATTGTACAATATATAGTAAAAATAGTAACGATAATTGGATTTTTGGCATTTGTTATTGGTGGTTTATGCATAGTAAATATGATGCTAATTATAGTGGACGAAAAAACCCTTGAAATTGGTATAAAGAAGGCGGTTGGGGCGAGGAATAAAGATATTTATAAAGAATTATTAGTAGAATCATATGTTCTTGTTTTTTTGGGAGTATGTTCTGGTGTATTGGTGGGATGTTTTTTAGGATATATTATGACGGTAGTAATGTCTAATGTATATGCAGATTTGTTTGAAATAGAATATTTTTCTATTCCCTGGAGAATTCTTGGTATAGCAGTAATTTTAGCTATTGTTATAGGTATGTTTTCCACAATAGGTGCTGTTAATAAAGCAAAAAAAATGACAGTTAGTTCAATACTGGGAACTGATTAGGAGAAATGTACAAATGGAATTGTGTATAATGACGATTGAAAATGGGGTGGCTGTGTGTTATATTTGGTTTGTAGTTATAAATTGTATACTGAAAGGAGAAGTATCTATGAAAAAGATGGGTGAGGAAGAGTTAAGAACGGTTGATGGAGGTAAAGGTTGGTATTCAAGTTATCGCTATTGCTGTAATTTGGCTGGTGGAAATTGTTGTAAGAAGTATAAAAACTCATCAAAGGGTTGGAAAAACGGAAAAGCAAAATTTACTTACTATACAGCTTATGATTATGCTGTAAAATACTATGGTTTATCTAATTGCTACTATTCTTGTCATGCAAAAGATGTAGCTAATTATTAATTAAAAAAGGAATAAGGGGCTGACATGAATGTGTGCAGCCCCTTTTGTTTTGTAAACATCTGTTTTAGATGAGAAATATATAAGGGGAGAAAATGAGATATCCACATATAAGACAACATGATCAAAAGGATTGCGGAGCTGCTTGCGTGGCAATGATTGCTGCTTTTTATGGTTTGAAGATGCCATTAGGTAAGTATAGGGAATTGATTAAAACAGATAGTGCGGGATCTACAATATATGGAATAATAGAAGGGGTTAAAAAAATAGGGCTGCTGGCTACGGGACTAAAGGGATCATATGAGGAATTATTGCAGGAATATAAAGAAGGAGATTTAAAGTTACCATTTATTGCTCATATTATGAAAGGTGATGGAGAACCACATTTTGTCGTAATATATGAAATACGAGATCAATACATTAAAATAGGAGATCCGGCAATTGATATAATAAAATTGCCAGTTGAACAATTTTTAAAAAGCTGGACAGGATATATTGTTGCATTTAAGTTGACGAAAGATTTTCGCAAAGCAAATCTGAAAACAGCTTCAATGGATAGATATGTTGATGTCATAAAAAGGCAAAAACGTTTTTTGGGATTAATAGTAATTCTATCTATAATAATTGCAGGAATTAGTATGTTTGGGACAGCATTATTTGAATATATTGTAGATGGGCTTTATAATATTCCGAATCAGGATGGTGGAGATATAAATAATAGTGGAATGTTAAGTTTGTTTTTTGATAAAATCCCACCACTGAATATAATGTGTATTAGTGTGATTTTGTTATATATATTTCAAATGATAATACAGCATATTAGGAACGTTATTTCAATCAATGTCTCAAAAAAAATAGATTTTCCAATTATTTTTAGTTATTATACTAAATTAACAAGATTGCCAATTTCTTTTTTTTCAGGAAGGAAAACAGGAGATTTATTAACAAGATTTAATGATGCTTCGAGAGTGTGTCAGATAATTGTTAATATGATATTTACAGTCATAATTGATGGGCTGCTGGTGATTTTTTATACAATATTTATGTTATCAATTAATCCTACGCTATTTGTAATAACATTTATTATTCTGTTGCTGTATGCATTAGTAATTTTTATTTTCAAGAAACCGATACGTAATATTGAAATGTCGGTTATGGAAAAGAATGCTAATGTGAGTTCCTATTTAAAAGAAAGCATACAAGGTATGGAAACTATAAAATCATATGGTATTGAAAAAAGTGTTAGAGAAAAAACATTTTCGTTAGTGCAGGATTATATAAATTGTAGTTGTAAGTCTGGTATAATGGACTCTATGCAGGAAAGTATAGTTGATTGCATTGCTTCTGTTGGAATTGTAATATTATTATGGACGGGTGTATCGTTATGCACTAAAGGAGTGTTGACTATAGGTGTATTAATGTCATTTTATGCAATTATGGGATGTTTCTTAACGCCTATGCAAAACTTAATTGGTTTGCAAAGTGATATACAAAGCGCATTAGTTGCGGCAGAACGTTTAAATGATATTATGGAGTTACAGGTAGAGGATGCTGAAATAAAAGAAGAAAAGAAATTTGTGTCAGATGATATATATATTGATAATATTACATTTCGATATGGTGCTAGAAATACAATATTAGAAAATTGTACATTAAAGATAGCTAAAAATACTTGTGTTGCTTTAATTGGTGAAAGCGGATGTGGAAAAAGTACATTGGCAAAATTATTAATAGGATTTTATGAACCAGAGGCAGGAAGTATTTGTATTGGTCAACAGGATATTTCTACCATATCAAGAAAACAATTAAGAGAACGGATTACATATATTTCTCAAGAAACATTTTTATTTTCTGATTCAATACGCAGTAATTTATTTTCTGATGATAATATTACGGAGATAGAATTAAATAGAATATGCGATGAGAAGGTCTTTCTTAAAGATTTACCGAATGGATTAGATACAGTAGTAGAAGAGAATGGGATTAATTTATCTGGAGGACAGAAGCAGAGAATTGCTTTTTTGAGAGCAGTATTGCGTAATACAGAGATATTAATATTAGATGAAACAACTAGTAATATGGATGCAATTACAGAAAAAACAATGAAGGATATTATTAAAAAATTTAGTAAGGACATGACTATAATTATTATTGCACATCGGTTGACCTCCATTGTTGATTGCGATAGAATATACTTTATGGGAAACGGAAAAATTAAAGCAGAAGGAACACATGAAGAGTTGTTAGAAGATTGTATCGAATATAAAAAATTGTGGGATGCATATATAAAATAGGTGAGATTATTATGAATAACAAACCGATTATACATATGAAAGGAATTGAAAAAAAGTATTTTTATGGGATGCCAAATGAAATAAAAGTTTTGAATGATATTCATCTAGATATTCAACAGGGGGAATTGGTGTCAGTAGTTGGAGAATCAGGTTCTGGGAAAAGTACACTGATGAATATTATGGGATTACTGGATAATTTTACAGCAGGAGAATATATTATTGATAATATAAATGTCAAAGGATTAAATGATAATCAGTTGAGTGAAATTAGAAATAAAAAAATCGGATTTATATTTCAGAATTTTAATTTGATTCCACGCTTGTCAGCTGCAAAAAATGTGGAACTTCCGATGAAATATTCTGGGATTAAAAGGAGGGAATATAGGGAGAGAGCATTAGAGATACTTGATATAGTTGGAATGGCATCCAGAGTAAACCATCGTCCCAATCAATTATCAGGAGGGCAGAACCAAAGGGTTGCTATTGCAAGGGCTTTGGCAAACGATCCGGCTATTATTTTAGCAGATGAACCAACGGGAGCATTGGATTCAGAGACTAGTCGTATCATTATGGATATTTTTCATAAATTAAATGAGAGAGGAAAAACAATAGTTATCATTACACACAGCCAAGATATAGCTAGTGAAACAAATCGCATCATAAAAATAAAAGATGGGAGATTAAAAACAGAGTGTATATAATGTTTTAATTATGCAAATTATTATTTATGGAGGAAGAGAATTTTATGACGAAGAAAATTATTATTGGAGTTGTTGTTATTTTTATTGTTTTGGTTATAGGAGTTCCTTATGCTCAAAATAAAAAAGTAGAGGAAGTGACAACTGCTGATATGGATTTTGAATTACTTGAGGAGGGGAGCAATAACTACCAAATTTGTGGATTGTGGGATGATGATAATAAAGATAAGTACCAATATATAGTAATTAAGCCGCAATATGTTATGGATGTTTATGGTATTGCACAAATAACAGAAATTGGAGAAGGAGCATTTGAAAATCATAGTAAAATAGAAACAATACATATTCCATCCTGTGTGACAGTAATACGGAAAAATGCTTTTTTAGGCTGTGCAAATTTAAAAAAAATCACCTTTGGTGGTACTGAGGAACAGTGGAAGAAAATAATAATTGAAGGTGGCAACGAGACTTTAGATGCGATAAGTATAGAATATCAGGTGGCAACACCAAATGTTAATTAAAGATAGGGTGGTTGTGGAGGATATATTATATAATGCTATAGGTGGTGTCAAACGGATTATGAAAAAATCGAACCCCTTTCCTTGACTGGGTTCCCAACGTAAAATTTTGGTCGCCTAAGCCAAAGAAAGGGGAGGTGAAGGCTTATAACCTCTGAAACCCTTGAATTTACTATATATAAAATAAACTATATAGATAATTAAAAATTATATAATTATATTATATATTTATTAATTTTGTCTGGCAGCAGTAGTACTTAAAAGTATTTGGATAAGGATTATTCAATATATTCAACAGAAAAATTTGGTTTTTTGTGTATATATTTATATTCGATAATTGTGCGATGCTTAAAAAGGAATCAAAATAATCGCTTTATTGACAGCAGGATAGTTTTATGGAATAATGAACGCATAAGTGCTTGTGTAAGCAAATAGACAAAAAGGATAGTGCAAATGAAATACAGATTTTTCTTATCATATGTTCCGGGAATGTTTGTTATTAGTATTTTGTTAATAACGGCTGCGGGCAGATATAATGGCAAAGCAAAAATGGTCAGTTATCAGGTGGAAAGGGCGGATCTTGGCAATTATACCGGTGAAAAGATTCGTGACGGAGGTACCAGCGGAAAAAGTGATCAACAAGAGGAACAGTTTTATAACGGAAGTAATTTAAAGGACAATGGGCTTCCGTATTGTATTAAGGTAAATAAGACCAGAAATGTTGTGACGATTTATGCGTTGGGGGAAGATGGCTACTATGATAAGCCTGTAAAGGCAATGATTTGTTCTGTGGGAGAAAAGGGAAACACTCCGGATGGGGTGTATGATCTGGGTGATCGGGCAGAATGGCTTCCACTTGAGGGCAATGTGTATGGGCAGTATGCCACCAGAATTACAGGAAGCATATTATTCCATTCCGTGCCGTATTTTACCCAGAATAAAGCAGATTTGGAGATTGAGGAATATAATAAACTTGGAAACAGCGTTTCGGCAGGATGTGTCCGTCTTTCTGTTATTGATGCCAAATGGATATATGATAACTGTAGTGAAATGACTTACGTAGAAATATTCGAAAGCGAATATGACGGACCTTTGGGAAAACCGGTTGCAGCAGTGATCAGCAGTGGAGGAACAGAAGGTAACTGGGATCCTACGGATCCGGACAGGGACAATCCCTATATGGGAAATGTTCCGGTTATTCTGGGTGCTTATGACCGGGAGATAGAGAGATATTCCGACTTTGATATTACCGCAGGTGTGACAGCTTTAGATTATACAGGCAGGGATGTAACTAATTACATGAAGGTAGAAGGTGAAGTGGATGAGAATACCTGTGGCATTTATAAAGTCACATATTCAGTTGAGGATGAGACGGGAATTACCGGTTCGGCTACTGCCAATATTATTATTAAAGATGAGGAGCCTCCGGTTTTATATGTGAATCAGAAAATAACTTCCATTGGTGCCTATGATGCATCTTCTTCTAAGCAGCTTCATGATTTGCTTCTTGAAAACGTGACTGCGTATGATGGTAGCAGGCAGCTGGAAGATAGTGCGATTTTAGTAGATTATTCGGAGATTCTGGAGAAGGGTTACGGTAAATGCCATATAAAATACCGTGCAAAAGATTCGGAAGGGAATCAGTCGGAGGTGGTGGTATTATCGGTAGATGTTGATATGGAGCCTCCCAGATTATCTCTGAAAAATACATTACAGGGAGATATACGGATTTCTAACATGTTAAATGATGATTATATGCTGGGATTAGTGGAAGCAAGTGATAATAGTGGTGAAGTGGAGGTTACAATCAGCAGACCACTCACATATCAGCCAAGTGAACCGTATCTTGTGATGTATTGTGCAAAGGACGGCTTTGGAAATGTTACTACATTGAATGTGACATATCAATTGAGAGAATAAATATAAAAAGTTTGAATAAATCATTTCCTCTATGGCAAACCTATCTTTAGAGGTGATGAAAATGCAAAATCGTGATCAAACATTTTTACAAAAGCTAAAGGATAATGCTTTTTATGTGGCATTGGGTTTGGGATTACTTGCAATATTAGCTGTTGTAGCAGTATATACCATGGGGCGCAGAGGCACCGAAGTGGCAGAAAATGATTTGGATTTAAATCAGGCATCTGACTATACAGCTATCACAACAGAAGATAAAAAAATAGAAGAGACCAATGCTAAAACTGCGAACCAGAAAGGCAGTGCAGACAGAACGACAGCGACAACTGAGGATAAGAAAACAACACAAGAGGTTACGACAGAAGCTGTTACGGAACAGGTGACAGAGAGTACAGAGAGTGTAAATGCCGAACAGATACCGGTTACTACAGATGTGGGTGAGTTGGATTTTACCAGTGATAAAACTCTGACATGGCCGGTGAACGGGGATGTTATCTTACCATATAGCATGGAGACAACGGTTCATTTTAAGACGCTTGACCAGTATCAATGTAATCCAGGTATGCTGATTGCTGCCGGGAATGGCACTACTGTAAAAAATGCATATCTTGGAAAAGTTACGAAAGTAACAAGTGATAATATGTATGGAAATCTTGTCACCCTGTATATCGGTAATGATTATAGTATCGTCTATGGACAGTTAGATACAATATATGTAAAAGAAGGCGATTATGTAAAAGCCGGTGAGTCTATCGGAACCATAGGCAATCCGACGGACAGCTTTACAGAAGAGGGAAGTCATTTGTTTTTCCAAATGCTGGAAGGGGAAAAGGCGATAGATCCAATGATGTTCATAGAATAGAAAATGTTATAAAAATACCGCATTCGGTTACTGAATGCGGTATTTTTTATATCTCTGTTTTGCAGGAGCAATCTCTGCATAATCCTTCAAAAAGAAGGTTATGTTTTGTTATAATACCGTCAAATTTCTGGTTCGCTGCCAGATCAATCTGCCCTGCATAGGGCAATTCAATATCCTGAACACAGCCGCATTCCATACAAATAAAATGATAGTGTGGAGTTGTGTCGGCATCAAACCGGTCAACCTTTCCATCGCAGGGAAGCCGCAAAATTTCACCGCGGTCAGAAAGAAGGGAGAGATTACGGTATACTGTACCCAAACTTATATTAGGAATAATATTACGAATCTCCTGATAAACAGTATCAGCAGTGGGATGATCTTTTCTTGTTTTTAAGAATGCCATAATAGCTTCCCGCTGTCTGCTGCGTTTCAAAGTGGCTTGTTCTGCCATGCAATTACCTCCATATAAAATAGTAATAATTATTGTTTTTATTATATAACGAATCCTTGTAAAATGTCAAGGATGTGCTATAATGAACGTATCAGTTCAGTTATGAATGATAAGGCAGAGATTGACTTGTAGAAGTGCAGGGGATAATTAGGATTAATGGAAAGTATACTGAAATTTTCGGTGAAAATGAGGTAGATTATGGAGAAGGATCAGGCAAAAGGACTTGCTTACCGGATTCTGGATTTATCCGAACAGGCAATGTTTGTGTTTTCAAAGGATGATTTCCAAATCATATATGCAAATCCAAAAGCAAAAGCAATATTTGGGGATAGGATGGCATCGCTAACCTGTTTTGAAGGAGTAGAGATGAAACAAACACCTTGTCTGGATTGTCCCTTTTTAGGATTACAGGAAGGACAGGAATATTTTGCGGATCGATATCTGGAATCCTTTGATATGAAAATTAGTATGAAAGCGAATGGCTTGATATGGGAAGATGGTACTAATGTAGTTCTTTGTACAATATTGGATTCAGAAGCCCTTTTGCTGGCCAGAATGCGCAAAAGTATGGCGCCCGAGCCATATGAGGAGCGGTTAAGATTGTCAGGTGAGCTTTACCAGACAGTAGTAAGCCAGCTTGGGACAATGGTATTTGAATATAATTATGAGAAAAGAACTTCCTATACTTCTCCTTTATTTAAAGAGAAGTTTGGGATTGAAGATATAGAAGATATTGATTTTTTAAGTAGTGATAAAACAAAAGCATTGATTTATGCAGAAGATGTTGAGATCTATGAGATGATGTTCCTGAATAGGGAGGATGATTTTAGAGAGGTTACGTGCCGTTTTGTTGAGGCAGATGGAAAGGTTAACTGGTATCGGATCTGTGTACAGTTTATGCGCAATGAGAATGAAGAACTGATTCGTGTGATTGGGACATTGAAGGATGTGGATGATATTACAAAGTCTTATGAGACATTGAAATATCGTTCTCAATTTGATGTACTTACGAGTCTGCCTAATGTGAATCGGTTTTATATTGATGCAGGCTGCCAGTTGCTGGAACAGGAGGGCGATAAGTATGCCATTGTTTCCTTTGATATTGATAAATTCAAATTAATTAATGATTTATTTGGAATGGAAACAGGGGACGATGTATTAAAACATGTTGCATCGGTTATCAAGGAAAAGCTTCCTGTGGATGCACTTTATTGTCGGGTGCATTCGGATATGTTCTTTTTTTGTATTTCCTATAATAAACGGGGAGAGATCATCAAGTTAATTGAAAAATTGAGAAAAGGGATTTATCGGAATGAATTTTCTTTTGATATTAATACAACATTTGGAATTTATCTGGTAAATGATGTTTCGATACCGATTAATTTGATGTGTGACAGGGCAACGCTTGCAGCAAGAACAGTTAAGGGAAGTGCAATGAATTTTTGTGCTTTCTATGATGAACAGTACCGGGCGGAGATTATCAAGACTACGGAAATTGAACAGGATATGAATCTGGCGATATCGGATAAGCAGTTTTTGATGTACTTGCAGCCGAAGTATGATTTGATTACAGGGCATATTTGCGGGGCTGAAGTATTGTCACGATGGAAGCATCCCGTTAAAGGTTTGATTCAGCCGAATGATTTTATTCCACTGTTTGAACGTAATGGGTTTATTTTAAGGCTGGATGAATATATGTGGGAGGAAGCCTGCAAGACATTGGCAAACTGGCAGTCAGAGGGAAAAGTGCCGGTGCCGTTATCGGTGAATATTTCCAGATACCATATTAAAAATAATAATCTGGTAAAAGTTTGGAAGCATCTGATACAGAAATATAGTATTCCTACCTCTTATTTGACGTTAGAGATTACGGAGACCTTTTTCTACGATTCTGAGGATTTATATGAGGTACTTACTGAATTGCAGGCAATGGGGTTTCGGTTAGAAGTTGATGATTTTGGGGCAGGATATTCCTCTCTTAATATGATTCGCCATATTCCGGTGGATACCATCAAGATTGATAAGGATTTTCTGGATAAGAAATTAGCAACAGATAAGGGGAAGATTGTAATCAGTCATACAATTGCCATGGCAAAGGATTTAAAGTTAAGTGTAGTTGCTGAGGGTGTGGAGACCAAAGAGCATGTAGAATTTCTGAAATCCTCTTCCTGCGATGTGGCACAAGGATTTTTCTTTGCAAAACCGATGCCGCTAGAAGAATTCAATCAATTATACTATGGTGTGGAAAGTAACAGATAGGGAGAAAAAACGTGTCTCATAACCGATTTTTTATAGACTGTAGTTGAATAAGTAAAAAAATTGGTAAAAATACATATTTTTTACAAGGAAAACTTGACATGCCATATATCATGTTGTATATTTTTTTTGATAGCGACGGTCAGATGTCTAGTGTACTGACCTGCTGATAATTAGCAAAACTACTTGTATATATGCTCATCAGCTGTGTTGTATTTTTTAGCCGTAGCCACCGCTACGCCGTCAAAAATCCGTCTTGCTGATAAACACATATACTGCGTAGTTTTATTAAATATCAACAGGTCAGTACACTAGTGACCAAGAATAATGAAGATAAAGGAGATTATAATTATGTTAGAAAAGATGAGAGAAATCATCGCTGAGCAGCTTAGCGTAGACGAAAGTGAAATCGAGTTAACTTCCAATTTCAAAGAGGATTTAGGAGCAGATTCTCTGGATTTATTTGAGTTGGTTATGGCTTTGGAGGAGGAGTATGATGTGGAGATTCCTTCAGAGGAATTAGAGAATATTGCTACAGTAGAAGATGTGATTGAATACTTAAAGGCACACGGTGTGGAAGCTTAGGCTGTCATAGCAGTGAGGAAAGCCATATTGTAATGATAAGAAAAAACAGGGAATATCGCACTAAAAGTAAATTGAAAAATTTTAGTGTGACATTTCCTGTTTTTGTGTCTGAGGTAATTTACATTTGATGCCGGACAATGCCGTATTCATCATCCAGGCGGAAGAAAGAGCAGTTTGTATTTCTTCCCTGCAGGAATTTTACCATATCGTCTTCGTCCAGATTGACATCGCAGGAATAACATTCCCATTCCTCATCATATATATAATGTACACATTGTTCGCATAAATCCATGATACTTTCCTTTGTCCCCGCATGCAGCACAAATTGTATAGACTTGTCTGCTAAGGGGTATTTGACTACTGAGCGTTTTCAATGTCAATGAATGATTCCAATAATGACTGTAATTCTGTCTGACTCACTGTATATACGGTTTGCGAACCCTGTTTGGAAGGAGATACAGTGACGGTAACCGTTGCGGGTTCTCCATATTCCAGAGCAGAAAGATTGGTCTTCACGGCATCATACATATAATTCAGGGCTTCTTCTTCAAGCTGTTCCTGGGTGGGGGTTCTTCCGGCATCAACCTCTGCCTGGGCATAATCGGTAAGGTGCTGCTCTCCCTCTGCCATCATATCTTTGAAAATCTGCAATTTGTAAGTAGTTACCGGTACAGAGTAAGAACCGTCATCATTTTTGGTTGCCTCACCAACTTCATATTTGAAGTTTTTGTAGATATCCACAAATAAGGTACGGAACTCCTCTTTTCTCTCAGCACTGATATTGTAAGCATCTAAATAAGCAATTTCCGAATCAATTCCTTGATTATAGATTGCTTCTACTTCTTCCACAGAGGAAGAGGTTATCTCTGCATATTTGTCAAATTCCCCGTGGGTGTTGGAATCCAGACAGGCTTTTACATAACCGCTGGCATCAAAGCTGGCAGTACAGCCGGTGGCAAAACATGTGATCATACAGGCTAATAAAAATAATACTGATAATTTTTTCATACTTTTCATAATATTTTTCCTCTCATATAACTATCTTTGTTTTATAAACGGAATCAATTGCATTGAGATTGATTCCTACGAGTAACGGGCCGGGTGTGCATGTTTGTATGCATAATTGGCGATTGGCGGGAGGTCACATACCTCGCTGCTTTGCAGCGTTGCAAGCTTGGTATCCCGTTGCTTGCAGCTGAGTTATTGACTTCCGTGAGTGCGTACATAAAAAGGCTACCGCATTAAAGCTTTATTTTTAGTGCGGCAGCCCTCAAAGGTTTTTAATTAACCCATTACAACTTCTACAGTATGAGTCTTTCCGTCTCCAAATACAGGAAGTACATTACCGTCGATTGCATTACCGTCAACAGTTACACTCTTGATACCCTTACATACATGGTTAGGATTTGTAATCGTGATATCAAACACATCACCACGGAAGGTTCTGGAAGCCTTGAAGCCATCCCATGCAGCAGGAATGGAAGGATCTACTTTCAATCCGTCATAGTCAGGGATAATACCTAAAATATACTGTGAAATCGCTACAAAGTTCCATGCAGCAGTACCGGTCAGCCAAGAGTTCTTAGCCTCGCCGTGACGACCTGCATCTTTACCAGCAATCATCTGTGCATATACATAAGGCTCTGTCCTGTGAAGGTCTGAGTATTTTTCTTCACGGAATGCAGGGGCAATCTTTGAATAATATTCAAATGCCTTATCTCCACGACCTGCATAAGCTTCTGCACAGATAATCCATGCATTGTTGTGACAGAAGATACCTGCGTTCTCCTTGTAGCCTGCCGGATAAGTGGAAATCTCACCGTATTCAATAAAGTATTTGGTAAATGCAGGCTGGTTCAATACCAGACCATGCTCGCAGTTTAACCATTTGTCAATGCTGTCAAGGGTTTTAATATCATAGCCTTTGTCCTTGCCAATCTCAGCCATAACAGCGAAGCCTTGAGGTTCAATGAATATCTTGCCTTCTTCACATTCATTGGAGCCGACTTTTTTACCAAAGTCATCATAAGCACGTAAGAACCATTCGCCGTCAAATCCATGCTCAATGATATTTTCTTTCATTTTGTCAATTTCTGCCTGTGCAGCAGCAGCCTTGTCATCCATTCCCTTCTTTTTGCAAAGAGCCACATATTCAGGACCTGCATAGCAGAACAGAGTAGCTACGAATAATGATTCAGCAACCTTAGAATATTTGTCATCACCATACTTAGGAGAAGTCCATGTCTGGAAGCTTTCACCAGGAGTGCTTGAGAAGCATGACAGATTCAGACAGTCATTCCAGTCAGCTCTCATAGAAAGCGGTAAACCGTGAGGTCCTACATTGTTAACAACACGGTAGAAAGACTGCTGTAAATGATGCATCATAGGCTGAGCCAGTGACTCATCATTTCTATAAGGAACATTCTCGTCTAAGATAGAATAATCACCTGTTTCCTTAATGTAAGCTGCGGTAGAAAGAATCATCCATAACGGATCGTCAGAAAAATCGCCACCGACAGCATCGTTGCCCTTCTTTGTAAGAGGCTGATACTGATGGAAGCATCCGCCGTCTTCAAACTGGGTTGCTGCAAGGTCTAAAATTCTCTCTCTTGCTCTGTCAGGAATCTGGTGAACAAAACCAAGTAAATCCTGATTGGAATCACGGAAGCCCATTCCGCGTCCAATACCGCTCTCGAAATAGGAAGCGGAACGTGACATATTGAAAGTTACCATACACTGATACTGATTCCAGATGTTAACCATTCTGTCAACTTTCTCGTCAGGAGTTTTCACTGTATATTTGGAAAGAAGTTCTTCCCAGCTGTCTTTCAGATCAGCAAGTGCCTTGTCCGCTTTTTCGGCAGTGTTGAACTGCTCGATCATAGCGTAAGCGGTATCCTTCTTCATGGAACCGTCTGCATTCCACTTATCTTCTCCATTTTCTACATAACCTAAGATAAATACATAATCTTTGCTTTCGCCGGATTCCAATGAAACGTTAATACTGTGGGAAGCGATTGGTGACCAGCCGTCAGCTTTGGAATTATTAGATTTGCCTGCCATAACAGCCTGTGGATTACCAAATCCGTTATAAAGCCCCATGAAAGTTTCTCTATCACAATCATATCCGTCGATATCTGCATTTACGGTATAGAATGCAAAATGATCACGGCGTTCTTTGTATTCTGTCTTATGGAACAGGGTGGAACCTTCCACTTCTACTTCACCTGTATTAAAGTTTCTCTGGAAGTTTGTAGAATCATCTTCCGCATTCCACAGACACCATTCCAGGAAAGAAAAGAATGTAAATTCTTTCTTGGCAGAACCTGTATTAGTTAATGTAACCTTCTGAACCTCGCCTTTAAAATCCTGAGGAACAAAAAAAGTAACTTTTGCCTCTAAGTCATTCTTTTTACCGGTAATCTGGGTATATCCCATACCATGGCGGCACTCATAGGAATCTAATTCGGTCTTAACCGGTGACCAGCCAGGATTCCAGACAGTTCCAGCCTCGTTAATATAAAAGTAACGTCCACCCATATCAACCGGAACATTATTGTAACGGTAGCGGGTAATTCTTCTAAGACGTGCGTCTTTATAAAAACTGTAACCTCCTGCAGTATTGGAAATCAATGAAAAGAAATCCTGAGTTCCTAAGTAGTTAATCCATGGATAAGGAGTCTTAGGAGATGTGATGACGTATTCTTTGTTGGCATCATCAAAGTAACCAAATTTCATGTGCATAATACCTCTCTTTCATTTGATGGGCTAATATGTTTCTCAAAGACCGGAAACCGAAAGAAGGATATGTAATATCGTATGAGAAATTCCTTCCTAAACAGATTTCGTTACGCGCGGTCTTGTCCTGTTTCTAAGCCGGAACCTCCCCAATTAGTATGCTGAATCTGGTTCCCTGCATTAGAAAAAAGCCGTATGGATACATTATATTATAAATGCCGATAAAACACAAGATTTACTTGTTAGCTTTCATTTCCGCAATCATAAGTAATTCCTTTTGGTCTTGTTCTGACATTTTTTGATAATAATGTACAAGACGGCCAAGTTGGATATCTGAATATGGAGAAGACTCGGAATTACGAGTTTCCCCCAGCAGAATATAGTCGGTAGAACACTCCAAAATCCGGGATAACTGAATGATGGCAGTAGCAGATGGCAGTGATTTTCCGTTTTCAATTTCACTTAGATTTCCGGTGGATATGCCGGTTTTTTCTTTAATTTGTGCACCGGTTATATTCATGGCTTTACGCCTTTGTTTTATTCGTTGTCCAATCGTTATATTCATAATTTTCATCCTTTCAGGCTGGAGCTCTGATATGCGAATTTGCTCTTGACAATTCTCTGTTTTTAGAGTATTCTTGTAATAAAGTTCAGCTGTGATATGGTTAACAAGCTTTATTTCTGTAAGCAACAAACCAAGTGTGCCTGCTGCGAGGTTGGCTGTTAATCCAGTAATATTTTATCACAGAATCCAGAAGAAAGCGATAAAGAAAATGTATATATGGAAAGGGGATAAAGAGCGTCTTTATGAAAAAACTAACGAAAAGAGATAAGCAGACTGCCCATTTCCTCAAATGGATAACCTGTTATCCCGGCTGGTGGGATATGATCTGTACGCCAAATGATGAATATATGGACAGAAGTATGATGCATTTGCTTATAAAACGATTGGAACAGGAACGGTTATATGAGATGATATTTGTATTGCTGAATGTACATAGAAATGCAAGCTTTATGGAAGGCTTTTTTGATTATATGTCGTATAATATCATAGCAGAAAACTTGAGTGGCAGTTTAAAAAACAGAGAGCAGGTCATAAAAGATATCTTAAAATTTTTTGATTAATCCTAATCTTTTTTCCTGCTCTTAGCATTTTATAATTTTTATTCTGTTTTCGTTATGCTGTAAATATATGCTCACTTACGGTCTTACTCTCATTTGGGGCAAGCTCCATATAGCCTGTCACTTCTGCCGGCAGGTCGAGATTTGGTGCATCGATCATCCATGTCATGGGTTCTGGACAGTAATAATTTTTGGTTCCTCTGTCGTTCCACACGATAAAAAATTTGAAAGTTTTATCCACCTCATAGCAGATACGTCTTCCTGTAATCTTATCTGTCATGATTGTACCGTAAAATGGTTTTCCATCTAATTCGCCGGTTTCAATAAGATACATATCGTTGTCAATCGGTACTTTGTCTACTTGCTGTGTGCCGTTTACATATTTTTCATCATAGGCAGACAGATCACGCAATTCACCGGTGGGAAGACGGCGTTCATTTACGATACAGCGCTTTACTGCCGGAATTTGAATGCGGATATCCTTTCCCCTGCTCTTTTTGATAAAGGGAGCTTTAAATGCAGAATGGTTGCACACACCATAAGGCATCTGTTTATCTGAGAGATTGGTCAGGGTAAAATGATAATGCATACCATCCTCATCCAGTATAAATTCATAATCAGCCTGGAATTTTATCGGTAAATACTCAAAAAACAGATCATTCTCATCATAGATGTATCTTGTTTTGGCAATGGCTTTGTCACCATCCATTTTTGTTTCCAGAACAGTGTGATTTCTTTTGTGCAAGAAACCATGAATATAATTCTGGAATCTTCCTTCGTTAACTGGTAACTGATAAGTGGCATCAGAAACCCGTAATTTACCATGATTTAAGCGGTTTGGAATATAAAGGGTCGGCAGACCGTATACTTCCGGAGAAGCAGTCAGTTTTTTAATGGGTGCTTCCTTATGATAGCGGAGGATCTCAATTTTGTTTGTACAATCTCTAAGCCTTGCAATATTACTGCCTACAGTCGGTGCGATAATCGCAAGATATCCCCCTGCTTTCATTTCGATTACCGGTGCACCGTTTAATTGTACTTCTTTGCAACTTGTTTTCATTTATTTTGTATTCTCCCTTCTGATACGGGAATTCCCGTTTTGTTTTTATTGTTATGTTCGTATATGGAACCTTTCATCTGCTGATTTTTCTGATAGCACTACTCTCCAAGCTACCGCTATGCCTCGTTTGTGAAGCAGTGCTCTCAGAAAATTTTTTTCGTAAAAGATAAATATTTATGCACAATGTACTAATTTATAGCAGGTATATTCTTCTTTGAAGCGGTATCCCAATTTTTGGGCAATTGCCACAGATATCAGATTTGCAGCATCCCAGCTGGGATATTTATTCCGCTTGATGCATTCTAAGACCATTCTTGCAGAGACGGCAGTGGCAAGACCACGTTTACGGTAATCAGGATTAGTGGCTATTTCAATTTCAATACTGTTAAGGCTGGAAGAAAAAGAAGATGCCCCTGCTGCCAGCGTGCCGGTCTGTTTCTCGATTATGAGAAATCCAAATCCCAGCTGTTTAAATGCAGAGTAGTCTGGATAATTGGAAGTAAAGTCTTTACTCCATGTATGCTGCTGTACCGTATGGTAATAGTCTTCATTAATGGACTGTACAATAAAATCGCTTTCGGCAGCTGTTTCCGGGTAATCCGTATCATAGGCAGTCTGACGGATATAAGATATGAGCTGTTCCTTATTAAAATCCTGAATATCCGGTTTGTTTAGTGCATATCGGATATCTTTGGAATAGACAGGGTTCATATCAAACTGACGGTTCCAGCTTTCAGAGAGAGGAATAAATATCATGCCCGGATTGTGGAAATGATCATTTAATAAAGCTAAAGTGTTTTGGTCGGAAGAATCCTTTTCATTACCGTCCAGAAAACAAAAATCTCCTACCTGTATAATGCCGTAGGCAGGATGATCCAAAGAATCTGTAAAGCCGCGCCCCATTACACCCTGAAGAAAGGCTTCTGGACAACTGTCGTGTGCATGTTTAAAAAATGAAGATAAAATGTGTCCGTCGCTTAATGGTATTTCTGTCATAAATATTTCTCCTCAAAAGGTATTTGCACTGCTGCTTCAACTGTAATACAATATATATGTATATTGTATATAATTCTGTTGCATTATAACATAAAAAAAGTATTTAGAAAACTATGGTTTTGAAGATTGGATTGAAAATCAGCATGAAAAACAGAATGTCGCCGATTTATTTTCATATTGATGTCAATAATGCGTATCTTAGCTGGGAAGCATTATACCGCATGAAGGAATTAGGGAAGGCGGAGGATATCCGCTGTATCGATGCCATTATTGGGGGTGATATTTCCAAACGTCATGGTGTAGTGCTGGCAAAATCTCAGTCAGCCAAGCAGTATGGCATCCGTACCGGGGAACCGGTGGTTTCCGCGATGAAAAAATGTCCGGGACTTCGTTCCTTTAAGCCGCATATGGAGTATTATAAAAAGCGCTCAAAAGAACTGATGGAACTGTTGCAAAAATATGCTCCTGTAGTAGATCAGTATTCCATTGATGAGGCTTTTCTTGATATGTCAGGTACGTATGCTTTATACGGAGATCCGGCAGCGTTTGCACACAGGTTAAAGGATGAGGTGCGGGAAACGATGCATTTTACGGTGAATATCGGCATTTCTTCCAACCGGCTTCTGGCAAAGATGGCCAGTGATTTTTCAAAGCCGGATAAGGTGCATACGCTGTTTCCGGAAGAAATTCAGGAGAAAATGTGGCCGCTTCCGGTAGAAGATTTATTTTATGTGGGGAAATCCACTGCTGTCAGGCTGCATATGCTTGGTATTCATACGATTGGGGATATTGCGATAAGTGATTTGTCGGTTTTGAAGTCACATTTTAAATCACATGGAGAAGTTATCTATAATTTTGCCAATGGGATCGATCTGACATTGCAGGACCGGACGGAGGCGGTGCAGAAGGGATATGGAAATTCTACGACAATACCTTATGATATTAAAGAAGCAGAGGATGCATACCATACGATCATGGGACTTTGTGAATCCGTATGCAGTCGTATGCGGAAAGATGAGGTGCAGGCAGTGGTCTTATCCGTAGAGTTAAAAGATAGTAATTTTGTGGTAAAGAGACATCAGAGAACCCTGCTTTCCCCAACGGATGTAACGGATGAATGTTATAAGACGGCCTGTGAGTTATTTGATGAATTATGGGACGGTTCGCCAATCCGCTTAATCGGGGTGAGTGCTAATAAGGTGATAGAAAACGGAACCAGACAGCTTAATCTGTTTGATATGGGGAGCCATGACAAATTGAAAAATCTGGATACGGCATTGGATTCCATAAGACAAAAATATGGTGCTGGTGCGGTGACAAGGGGAAGCTTTTATCAGAAGCCAAAGGATGATAGATTGGACGGGTGATTCTATCGTATAAAGAAATATTTGAAAAGGATGTAATACATTGAAAATCAGAGAAGTCCCTGTTCCTGATATTCTTTTACTTTTTTCAGGATGACTTTATGGTATTTTTCATATTTGAGGAAACGGGCTTCATCTTTGGCTGTTGGAAACGGAATTCTGTCCCGATTGAGATTATCCTCCATGTCATAAAGCTTTACCTGTGCAGCCAGTGGGTTGGTAAGTACCCGGTCTATAAAATGTCCGTAATCTTCGCCTTTTTCTTTGGTGATGCAGAAAATAGCGGTAAGAATCTCTTCAGGGAAGCCTTCCAGACGGAGCATGTCCAATGTGACAGGAGTATCTTCCACGGTATCATGCAAAATTCCGACGATCATTTCCGTCTCATTTTGCCCCCGGAGCATTACACGCATAGGATGGAGAATGTAGATTTTCCCGGCTTTATCAAGTTGTCCTCTGTGGGCTTCTACGGCGATTTCAATTGCTTTTTCTAACATATGAATCTCCTTTTTAATAGATATCATGATCCTATTATTGCTGAAAAAAGATATTTAGAACAATCTGTGTATTTCTACGGTAACATAGACATATTCAAATTGCAAGGGCTATTTTTATATGGGCTGTGCAAAGAAAGATTTTTCCATGTACCATTAGACAAGATTTGTGGTATGATAATACTGTTATCGGAAAGCTGGCAGGTAAGATTAATGGAATGCACAAATGCTGGGAGACTGAATATACTAGGGTTATAAGAAAATCCGTCTTTGATGCCCTTACCATAGTTGTTTTACAGGAATAGCCTGCCGTTACCGGTTTGGTTGACTTTATGGAGAGATACAAGAACTGCGATGCATATCAAAATCAAGGACTTCATTATAAGAGATAGTAAAGAATCCGGACATGGAAAAAACAGAATTTTTCCATTCTGACAGGTTTGATAGGAGATAAAAAGTGAAGACTACAGAGCATACGGAAGATATAGCATATACCTACATAGTGGAATGCCGGGATGGAACATTTTATACCGGCTGGACGAATCATCTCGAAGAGAGAGTGGAGAGCCACAATAAGGGAAAGGGTGCAAAATATACAAGATCCAGACTTCCTGTGAAGCTTGTGTATTATGAGACTTATGCATCAAAAAAAGAAGCAATGAAAAGGGAATATGAGATTAAAAGGTTAACCAGAAAGGACAAGCTTGCATTAATTGGGAATTCGTTACATAAAGGCTGATAAAATGCAGAAATTTACTATATTTAAGAAGAGATAAAAGATGAAACAGGAATATC
Source organism: uncultured Lachnospiraceae bacterium (assembly GCA_910585605.1). Lineage (GTDB taxonomy): Bacteria > Bacillota > Clostridia > Lachnospirales > Lachnospiraceae > CAG-590. The sequence goes on from CAJUFL010000004.1 coordinate 57,928, forward strand.
AGAAATTTTATAAAAATACAAATAAAAACAGGAAAAAGGGAAATTACAGTACACAGGGAGCAAAGAGGGTTAAGGAACGGAAAAAACGTCTGGCGGCAGCGGGGATATTGTTTTTTTCAACATTACTGGTGCTGTTGGCCATTATTTTTTCTTTCCGGCATTTTTATCTGCAAATGAAAGGGAGAGAAGAACAGCCAGTTACAGAAGAGAGGAAAATAGAGGTTCCTCCGCTTGCAGGGGTAGCTGAAAAATTTCCCGAACTTCCCATAACGGAGGAGTTTCTAACGGTAAACCATTTTTCCAGACCAGGGCTTGCACTTACTACGAATCCTCAGTACATAGTCATTCATTATACAGCCAATCCGGGCTCCACGGCGGAGCAGAACAGGAATTATTTTGAAAACCTGAAGGACACGGAGGAGACCTTTGCCAGTGCCCAGTTTGTAATTGGTCTGGAGGGAGAGATTATCCAGTGTGTTCCCTGTAATGAGATTGCATACTGCTCCAATAATCTGAACGAAATCTGCATCTCTATTGAGATGTGCCATCCGGATGATACGGGTAATTTTAATGATGCAACCTATAATAACTGTGTGTATCTGGTGGCGAAGCTGATGAATTATTACCATCTGGATATGGATCATTTGATAAGGCATTATGATGTGACAGGAAAAAACTGTCCGAAATATTTTGTAGAGCATGAGGATAGATGGGAAGTATTTAAGGGTTTTGTGGAGGAATACAGGGAGAAATACCGGAAAGAGGGCAATTAAGAATATATTGTAAATTGTAAAAAAGGGCTGACGCATTTAGAAAATTCTTCTTTGAAGAAAAAACTTAAATGCGGCGGCCCCTTCTATAATAAAAGGTATTTATAAGCGGAATTTAACCTGAACAGGTTCTTTCAGATGTTGTCCGCCCCGTGACTTTACTTTGGTTGTGATATTCAGGTAATAGTCAGTATTTTGGGCATATGGTTCTAATGGTTCTACTTCAATCTCCATGGTCGCGTCATTATAGGAAAACTTGGTAGCCAGTTTATCCCCAGTCTCACTTTCTACAAATAAGTTATTAGAGTTAATCGTGGCGGGGTCTAATGCGGTAGTAAAACGACAGCGCCATATAAATTTCCCTGTCTTGAAATTTAAATTCTGTTTTACCCGGCTTTCATATCCCTTGGGCACATCTTCAATCTCAATATAATTTCTTGACATATTGGAACCTCCGATTGTAATGATAAGATTATTATAGCACGGAAAAATGTATTTTTCTACTATCTATTGTTCAAATCCGGCTAAAAAGGCTTTCTGGTTAATATCCACTGTTTTAGGAGGAACTGTATTGGCGATTACTTCCAACCAGTCTTCCTTGGAAAAATCCATATGTCTGGCAGCAACACCCAGTACAACATTGTTGAACACTCTGGAGTTACCCAGCTTCAAAGCTTCGGCAGCAGCATCTACAGAGTAAACCTTATAAGTTTTTTCCAGCTGTGCTATGATATTTTCAGGATAGTCAGCAGCACCGGTCACTACAGTGATCGGATCAATTCTCTGATCATTTACCACTAATGCTCCGTCCGGCTTTAAAAAATGTGCATAGCGGAGAGCCTCTAAACGCTCAAATGCAATTAAGACATCTGCCTGCCCTTCTTCTACAATAGGCTCTGCCACTTCCTCACCGTATCTTACAAAGGTAACAACGGAACCGCCACGCTGTGCCATACCGTGTACCTCGGATAATTTTACATCATATCCGGCAGTTAAAATAATACCACCGAGAATCCGGCTTGTAAGCAGGGTTCCCTGTCCTCCGACACCGACAATCATAATATTCTTTGTTTCAGCCATTATTTTGCCACCTCCTCAATTGCATCAAACGGACATAGATTTTTACATAATCCACAGCCATTACACATGGTTGCATCAATGGAAATGGTTCCGTCCTCATTTTTGGTAAGAGCCGGACAGCCAGGTTTTAAGCACATGCCGCATTTTTTGCATTTTTCTGGTACAGGTACACATTTATTCGGAAAATGTACTTCTTTTAATAGTGCACATGGTGACTTTGTGATAATGACAGAAACCTCGTCTCTTGCAGTTTCTTCTTTGATCACCTTTTCAAGTTCTTTGATATCAAAAGCGTTTATTTCTATTACATGCTCTATTCCCATGGATTTACATAAATGATAAATGTTAATGGCGGGAACGGTTTTGCCCATCAGGGTCTTACCGGTTGCAGCGTGATCCTGATGACCGGTCATACCAGTGGTGGAATTGTCCAGAATAATGACAGTTCCTGTCCCTTGATTATACACCATATTCATCAGGGAATTCACTCCAGTGTGCATAAAGGTGGAATCACCGATAACGGCAACCCAGTTTTTGATATAATCTTTGCCTTTGGCCATTTCCATACCGTGTAAAGAAGATATGGAAGCACCCATACAGATGGTAGTATCTACGACACTGAGGGGAGCTACGGCACCTAAGGTATAACAGCCGATGTCTCCGGCAGCATGAAACTTCAATTTGTTAAGTACAGTGTATACACTTCTGTGTGGGCAGCCCGGACATAGAAGTGGTGGTCTTGCTGGAACTTCGGCAGGGGTATTGAGCTGTAAATCCTCTTTTAAGACTACTTTGCGAATCATGTTAGCACTGTATTCTCCCTGAACCGTAAAGGCTTCCTTGCCGATACAAGGAATTCCCCATGCACGGACCTGTTCTTCAATCACAGGCTCCAATTCCTCAAAGATATAGAGTGTATCTACTTTGGAAGCAAATTCTTCTATTAGTTTTTTTGGAAGAGGATGTACCATGCCAAGCTTAAGTACAGAGGCATCGGGACATACCTCTTTGACATATGTGTATGGGATGCCGCTTGTAATAAATCCAATTTTGGTATCCTTTATTATCATTTTATTGATATCTAAGGTGTTGGCAGCTTCTGCCATATCTTTTAACCGCTGTTCTACAAAAACGTGGCGTTTGATAGCATTGGCAGGCATCATGACATTTTTTGCGATATTTCTTTCATATGCTTTATCTTCCGGTACCACACGGTCTTCTAAGGTGACAACACCCTGGGAGTGAGCCAGGCGGGTGGTGGTTCGGAGTACCATAGGTGTATCGAATCGTTCGGAAAGCTCAAAAGCTAATTTCATGAAATCTTTTGCTTCCTGTGAATCAGACGGCTCTAATACGGGAACCTGTGCTGCACGGCAGATCTGGCGGGTATCCTGTTCATTTTGTGAACTGTACATACCAGGGTCATCTGCTACAACGGCAACGAGACCGCCGTTTGCCCCAATATAGGAGGCAGTATACATAGGGTCAGCTGCGACATTAAAACCAACATGTTTCATGGATGCCATTGCACGGACACCGCTGATGGATGCACCGATGGCAACCTCCATGGCAACCTTTTCATTTGGTGACCATTCACAATAAATTTCAGGATACTTTACTAAATTTTCACTAATCTCGGTACTTGGAGTTCCCGGGTATGCAGCAGATACCTTAACGCCTGCTTCATATGCTCCACGGGCAATCGCTTCGTTTCCGAGCATTATTTTTTTCTCTGACATGAGAGTCCTCCTTTTGTAACTTCGCTTGTATTATCCGTATCATTACAATATACGCATAGATAAATTTATTATAACGGAAACCATAGGATTTGTCATTAGGGAAATTATAGTTGTGTCATTCCTAAAAATCAGAAAGCTGCCACATTCAGGGAAATGTATAAAAGTTTCAAATACATTTACATAAAATGTGGCAGCCGGTTTAGTAGATATTAATTTTCTATTTGTGTCAGTGATCTTGTCCGAATCTCTTCACAAATCTTGTTAATAAATGTGTCAAGCTCCATAGAACCAAGGTCACCGTCTTCTCCCCGTTTTCTGACGGAAACGGTTTTGCTTTCCTCTTCATTGGCGCCCACTACCAGCATGTAGGGCAGTTTTTGAAGTCTTGCTTCACGGATTTTGTATCCAATCTTTTCTGAGCGGTCATCCATTGTAGCGAGAATCCCGTTTTTCTTAAGCTTAGCAAGGATTTCTTCGCCGTATCCGTGGAACTTTTCGGAAATAGGAAGGATGCGGACCTGTTCCGGTGCCAGCCAGGTTGGAAATGCACCGGCGTATTTTTCAATCAGCCAGGCAAGGGTTCTTTCATAACAGCCCATTGAGGTTCTGTGGATGATATAGGGGCGTTTTTTCTCGCCGTCCTTGTCTACATAATACATGTCAAAGCGTTCTGCAAGGAGTGCATCCCATTGTATGGTAATCATGGTATCTTCCTTGCCGTATACATTTTTTGCATTGATATCAATTTTTGGACCGTAGAAGGCAGCTTCGCCCACATCTTCCGTGAATGGAATATCCAGTTCATTCATGATGTTTCTCATATGCTGCTGAGTTTCTTCCCAGACCTCCGGTTCGCCCAGATATTTGTCAGGATTTTCCGGATCCCATTTTGATAAGTGGTAGGTTACGTCTTCTTCTACACCTAAAGTAGTTAAACAGTGTTTTGCCAGTGCCATACAATTCTTGAATTCTTCTACCATTTGTTCAGGAGTACAGATTAAATGTCCTTCTGAAATGGTAAATTGTCTGACACGGGTCAGACCGTGCATTTCACCAGAATCCTCGTTACGGAATAAGGTTGAAGTTTCGCCCATACGATATGGAAGGTCACGATAACTGTGCTGTTTTGCTTTATATACGAAATACTGGAAAGGACAGGTCATAGGGCGCAGAGCCATAACTTCTTTTCCGGACTTTGCCTCGGTATCGCCTGCCACAGCATTTTGTTCTTCCCCGGCACTATCAAAGTCAGAACCATTATCATTCATTACAAACATGCCGTCTTTGTAGTGATACCAGTGATCTGACATTTTGTATAAATCGGATTTTGCCATCAAAGGGGTTTTGGTTCTTACATAACCCCATTCATTGTCCTCCAGGTCTTCAATCCATCTTTGCAGGGTCTGGATGATTTTTGCACCCTTTGGCATCATCAGCGGAAGTCCCTGACCGATTATATCAACGGTGGTAAATAATTCCAATTCCCGTCCCAGGCGGTTATGGTCACGCTTTTTGATATTTTCCAAAAATTCAAGGCGTTCATTTAAATCATCCTTTTTAGTAAATGCAGTACCGTAAATACGGGTCAGCATTTTGTTATCGGAATTTCCTCTCCAGTAGGCACCGGAGGAGGAAGTCAGTTTAAAGAATTTAACAGGTTTTGTACTCATTAAATGAGGTCCTGCGCAAAGGTCTGTGAAATCCCCCTGCTCATAAAAGCTTAACTCGGCATCTTCCGGGAGGTCGTTGATCAATTCAACCTTATAAGGTTCATTTTTTTCTTCCATAAGTTTAAGAGCCTCAGTGCGTGGAAGCGTATAGCTTGTGATGGGGATGTTTTCTTTTACGATTTTTTTCATCTCGGCTTCGATCTTGTCCAGCTCCTCCCGTCCAAGGGATGGCATATCAAAGTCATAGTAAAAGCCGTCGTCAATGGCAGGCCCAATGGTACATTTGGCATCCGGATATAGTCTTTTTACTGCCTGTGCCAGAATATGGGCAGCAGTATGCCGGAAGGCTTTCTTACCGGCTTCGTCATCGAAAGTCAGAATGTTTAGATTACAGTCTTTATCTACCACAGTTCGTAAATCTACCACATTGCCGTCTATTTCACCGGCACATGCTGCTCTTGCAAGCCCTTCACTAATATCTTTTGCAATTTCCAATACGCTCATTGCATTTTCATACTCCTTAAAGGAGCCGTCCTTTAATGTAATCTTCATAATTTGTACCAATCCTTTCAATCTTCTTCATAATCATTTGTATTGTTGTTGACATTTACCTGAATTCTTTTTTTCGCAGGTGCGATTAGAAACCCATATATAATACCGATCAATCCGCAGATAATACAGATTGTGGCAATGGTCTTCCTTGTAACCGTTGTTTCTTCGTTAAAATAATCGCACAGATGCTCCCTGCCATCGGATACTGCATCCAGGAACATCTCTTTTGCATCTGATAATGTGTCGGTAAATTTTTCTAATAACTCCATTATAAAACTCCTTTCCTGACTGTAGCGATATTGTAATTTACAAATCGTCGCATAACTATTAAAAAATCCCTGACATAACTTAATATGCCAGGGACGATATTCTCGCGGTTCCACCCTAGTTCCTATTATTGCCGAAAAACAAAACAGTCATTCGTTAATACATTATAAAAACAGCAATAACAGACACTTCATTATGACGATATCGGAGTCACCGGCCTGTATGAAAGGCTGCTCGGAGGTGGTCTTCAAAAGGCTTTTATATAGGCTTATTCCAGCACAGATTCATAATTACTACAGAATTCCGTAAGCCCTCTCTGGAAATAAAATGCCAGTCTACTGTTCTCTTCATTGCATTACATGATTCAATTTGTTATTTAGTACGACTTAATATTTGTTGTACTAGATTGTAGACCAAACATAAGGGAAAGTCAACCGTCTCGTTTAAAGTTTCTGAAAAAACGGAACAAGCACAGGTAAAAGCGCGGACAATACTTATATAATTTTTACATACGGTGCAGAAATCCATCCGGTATAATTTTTACTGCCTTTTTTAAATGTTACTTTATACCATTTAACACCTTTTTTGGTCTTTGTGCTTAAAATTGAGACTTTCTTATTTTTGCTTAACTGGGTAAGCTTTTTGGAATTAGTGGTATAGGATTTTCTCACATTTACCTTCGTTCCGTTAATCTTTCCCTGTTTGGCAATGGTAACTTTGCCTTTCGGAATAAAACCTGTGTAATCGTTATCTCTTGTTTCGTAAGTGACATTATACCACGTAGTTCCGGAGGCATCTTTCGTACCGTAATTTACTTTCATTGGAACATTGACAGTAGGATTTAAAATAACATTCCCTTGTTTAGAGGTGGTGTCATAAATGCAGGCACCCGTTTTTCCTAAAGCAAGTCTGGTATAGTCAATTTTTGTATCGATTGCCTTGACAGCAGAAAATTCACTGTAATAGGTTTTACCTCTGGTCTTTTTGTAAGAGCGCATTTTATAGTAATAGCGCTGACCGCTTGTAAGACCGGTATTCTTATAAGAAGTTGTAGCATTATTGGAAATTGATTTAATCTTCTTATAGGAGCCGCCTAACGAAGTTGAACGGTAAATCTGGTAACCGGTTACAGTAGTATCTTTACTCCAGGAAAGTGTGATATAACTGGTGGCACGTTTTTTGGCTTTGACAGCCGACATTTTTTTCGGAACAATCTTGAATGTAATGGATTTGGTATCCTTATATTGGTTTTTACCTGTTATTTTTGCGGTTGCCGTTCCGATATTTTTGTTGCTGCTGTAAGATATGGTATAATCCGTTCCGGCAGTCAGAACAACACCGTTGTAGGTTACGGTAAGTGCAGGGGTTATTTTTTTACCGGTATAGGGCTGGTCCGGAATGGCAGCGATAGCCGCAGCGGAAATACTGTCGGTATTTGGTAAAAAGTTATCCTCAGGTCTTGAATAATAGAAATTCATGTCTACATTTCCGGAAATACCGTTGACCTTACCGGTACTGGAATACTGCCAGAAGGAAAAATTACCGTTATAGGAAGTGTTGGTAGTATAATTCGCAAGCCAGATCGGGTAGCTGGAACTGATGTCCGCTGGATTTAAATGATTGTTCAGCATATCAGGATTGGCATATACCATTGGAGTATATCCTGCTGCGGCAATGGTCTCACAAAAAGCAAGGCATACTTTGGTTGCGGCAGCTTTAGACAATTTTGCATTTTTAAGACGTCCGCCGTCTGAGGAGCCGGAGGCAAACTCAAAATCCAATATAAGGGGCATGGTGACATTGTAGGAACCGATGTTGTTTAAGATATATTGAGCCTCTTCAACTGCTTCGGCTTCCGTGATTGCCTGGGAGAAAATGTAAATACCGGTTTTCACGCCTGCAAGAGCAGCATTTTGCATATTGGTATCATAGGTGGAATCCCTGTATAGTGTACCGGGTTTTCCCCAGCCGCGTCCGCCCACGCGGATAAATGCAAAATCGATGCCGGCAGCCTTTACTTTTTGCCAGTCGATGGTTTTCTGATATTCGCTGACATCAATACCATTCACGATAGTGCGGTCTGCAAACTGATCCTGATGGGTATAGGTTGAGCCGGTATAGGGACTTTGTGACTGAAAGCTGCCATAACGCCTTAAATTTGAAGAGGAGCTGTAAGGGGAGGCGTTCTCATAAAACTCTTCCGGAATATCGGTTCCGGATAAGCGCCCGGCACCCGGATCATCATTTACTGCATATACAGTGTGATTAAGATTCATTGTAATAAAAACGGATAATAGTAATAAAGTAAAAATGGGTTTTAAATAATTAGATTTTTTCATAATTATATACTGGTATCGGTATGTAATCCGACATACTCCTTTCTGTGAAGCTTCTTAAATCAATTGTTTTTTATCAGTGGGGCTGTCTTAATATAGTTTTATTCTTTATGTCTTGCCATACAACTTTAATTAAAGAACATTTTTCTTAATATGACAGTTCCACCATTTATATTAAAACAAAAAATAAAGGAATACCAGTCTCACTCATATTTTTCATAAAATATTAAGAACAATACCCATTTTGAAAAATGAGCTGTAAGAATGACTGGTATTGATTTTACTGTACGGATTCTGTATGAAATAGATGTGAAATTAGTAAAAGAAATGTAGAAATAACTACGGTATTTTTTGGCAATATGAATAAATCTTAATTAATTCTTAAAAAAAATAGAAAAAGTACTTGCATTTTAATTCGTTATCATATATAATCATCACTGTTGCTAAGGAAGACAAGCAGCAAATTGAATGGCATGGGCCGCTAGCTCATTTGGTAGAGCACCTGACTCTTAATCAGGGTGTGCGGGGTTCGAGCCCCCGGCGGCCCACTATAAAGGAATCGATTTGATGTCATAGAACATTGGGTTGGTTCTTTTTTTTATCTAATAGGAAAATTCTCCAAACTTTCCTATTAGATAAAAAGTCTTCCGGGCAGGAGCACATTGCGGCGGAGAGGAACTGTGCCGTCGGAGCGGCCTGTCGCAGGCGGAGAATCTCGCAAAGTGAGATTCTTTCTTGTGTATTTATAATTATTGACTTATTTATAAAAATCATATAATTTATTAGAAAAGTATATCATTGCAGGTAGAAAAGGAAGCGCATATTATGGCTGAAAAATATATCATGATTCACGATATTATGAGTGAACATAAGGACAGGATGTTAAATTTGAAAAAATATTATCCGTTTTTTGTATTGTGTGATACTACGTTTTCCCAGTACAAGGAAGGGAAATACATGGAACTGGATATGGGATATATCACTATGGCCACCCTGCGTTTCTTTATTAATGAAAATAATTTTCATGAAAGTGAAATCACATATGAACAGTATGAGGAATTTCTTTTGGAGCTATTAAGAAGGGAATTTCGTCTGGACGAAGAGCTCAAGGAAGAAAAGGAACTGGTGGGGTATATTTTTGATAAGATAAAAAATGACGGAAGGGCATTTACTTTTTCTTATTTTGACCCAGAGGAAAAAAAGAAAAAAACTGCAAGGGTAAAACTGATTGACAGCCGGATTGCAGATGGGGTTGTGCTTTATCATGTAACGACGGACGGAATAGAATTTTATCTGGATACAAAAGAAATTAAGGAAGAAAGTAATATTTCCGTTCAGCAGCTTTTGCTGGAAAAAATGATTCAGTCTGAAAACTTTGCAGGTGGAATAGAGGTTGTGAAGCGGATCAATAATGAGGTGGGCAAGCTTGCCCTGCAAAAGAAGGAAGTACTGGATTTATTAAGTTATGATGTATTTTCCGGAGCGAAGGCAAGTGAAGAATATATGGAGACTGTGGCAAAATGGTTTGATGATGAGGCAAAGCTTTTTGAAAAGAACCGGGCACTGATTGATAAAGCATTTGCCAAAGCTAATGCAGAGAATGCACTGATATTAAGTGAGATTCATAAACTGGATACGGAACTTAAGAAAACGATTATCAAACATGGGGAACTGATCAAAGAAACGATAGAGCTTCAAAATATAGCGGATGAGATGATAGCGAGAGCAAAGCTTAGGAAGCTTCGTCCCGTATTTAATTTCCGCGATGTATTAAAGAAGATGATGGAGAATGACTGCCCAGAGCAGTTAGGTATGCTGATTTCTCCGTTGCTTATGCCAAAGCTTGACAAGAGTTTTTCGGTGGAAAGCATTGATCGATTGCTGGAAACGCGTATGGATAATCAGGATTACAGTGAGAAGGTTGAAAAAAAGCAGGTGGATACAGATTATGTGTTTGAAGACGAGATAGAGGAAGCGCGGATTACCGGAAATTTTGGCAGATTATTCGAAGAGTTACTGGAACAGCTTTGGAAGCATGGGAGAACAACACTTTCGGAGCTTATGGCGATTTATGAGATAAAGTTTGGAAAGGAAATCTACAAAAACGGGGATATATATTCTTTTCTGGTACATCTGGCACAAAAAGATAAGTATGAACTTAAGAAAATGCAGAAAAAGCAGGATACTTTTTTAGAAGGGCTGGTTATGGATGCCCTGAGCATGGAGAAAAAAGACCGGTATGGGGATATGGTATTTTCTGTTTTTTTTGAGCCGGGTCATATATTAAGATTCGGGGAGGGAAAAGAGGAGGCTTTTACGATAACGGATATGCATTTTGAGGCTTAGGGCTGATTCCTCCCGATGCCAGTCATACAGCCGGTACAGACTACTATTCCCTTGGGCAATGAGTTAAGTGGCTGAATAAGGGAATGAGGTACTTGTGCTTTTAGGATAATTATGGGAAAATAGGGCTTGGTGAAGTTTGGTAGTGTAAAATAGATCATCAATTGGTTACAAAAAGAAGAGGTACGGGATATGGACATAAAGAATTTGGAAAAAGCGATGGATATCTATGCCAGGCTGGTGACAGGAGAGGATATTAAACGCGGTGGTGCCAATGGCATTTTATATGATGATTATTATGGCAATGCAGAGGTTTATGAAATAGTGGGAATCATGCTGCAAAAATTGAATCTCAGTGTCTATGAGTATAAAGAAAGCCTGTTTTTGTCTGCCGGGGATGGCAACCGGATTTTTGGCTATACGAACGAAGAGCTTAAGAAGAATATGGGACTTCGTTATAATAAAGAACTGTACCTGTGTTATTTCATTATTTATGAGATTTTATTGTCTTTTTATTCGGATTCGGCTTCTTACCAGTTTAAGGAATATATCAGAATAGAAAATATTATGGAAGAGGTTACGAAAGCATTATCTGTTTTTACAAAGGATATTGCAGTTTATGACATAGAGGAAGAAAAGCAGGAAAGCTTTCAGGCGATAGCACTTTTATGGGATGAGCTTCCTGCCAGTACTGGGGAGGACCAGGAGGAAATCCGAGCGTCCCGCGCATCAAAAGCAAGCTTTGTAAAGCTTACTTTTAATTTTTTGGTAGGAGAGAAATTATTTGTGGAAGTGAATAGACGTTATTATCCCACAGAGCGGTTTCAGGCGATTGTAGAACATTATTTTGAGGAATATCGGGGACAGATTTATGACAGTCTTTCAAAGGAAACCCGGGAAGAATAAATTTAGTTGAGGTTATAGGGATGCCAAACATAAACAGGATTCGAGTAAATAATATAAAATATAATTTTGGAACCCAGGGATATGATGATTTTTCCATGCGTATGTATGGTAAGAATACGTTATATGATCTGGCAAACGGTGGCGGCAAAAGTATTTTGATGCTGCTTTTGCTGCAAAACCTGATTCCGAACTGTACGCTGGATGAGAAGCAGCCGATTGAAAAACTGTTTCGAAACGGCGGAGGGAATACGACGATCCATTCCCTGGTAGAATGGAAGCTGGATGACAAGGATATCAAAGAGGGCTTCCGTTACATGACTACCGGTTTTTGTGCAAGGAAAGCGAAAGAAACGGATGGGCAGGATAGCGCAGGGATGTCTATAGAAGGAAAGGATCAGTCTGGATCAGTCACAGGACAGTCTGCGGAATCCATGAATTTGTCTGGAAGGGACGGTGCTTCCGTTGAATATTTCAATTACTGCATTTTTTACAGGGATTATAATGAAAATGATATTGTCAACCTGCCTCTTCAAAACAGTAAAGAGAGGATTACTTATACCGGACTTAAGAACTATTTGAAAGACCTGTCGAGAAAAAATCTGAATCTGAAAGTATATGTGTTTGACCGTAAGGGGGAATATCAGCGTTTTATCAGTCGGTATGGACTGTTTGAGAGCCAGTGGGAGATTATAAGGGGAATTAATAAGACAGAAGGGCATGTCCGTACTTATTTTGAAACCCATTATAAGACTACCAGAAAGGTAATCGAGGATCTGCTGATCGAGGAAATTATAGAAAAGGCATTTCTGGTAAAAACGGAACAAAATGATGTCAATGAGGATATGGCAAAAACCCTGTTGGATATCAAAGACAAGTTAGTGGAATTATCCAAGAAAAAAAGCGAGATAGCAAATTATGATAAAGAAACGGAACTGATGCGTCTGTTAGAGAGCAGGGTTTCTTCTTTTCTGGCACTTTATGAGGAGAAGGATAAGGTGGCGGGAACGCTTGCTGATATCTATGTTACCGGGGAAACCTTAAGCCGTCAGGGTGAGGAAGAAATTATCAGGATGGAAGAGAAAAAAGAGGCTATGGAACATAGGCTTCTTTTGGAGCGTAAGCGGATTGAAAGCCTGAAGATTGTTAAAGACCAATATGAGCTGGAAGGTCTGATGCAGGGGATGAAGGTACTGGAAGGTCATGTTAAGAAAGCAGATTCGGAGCTTAATCAGGCAAAGGCGGAACTGGATTTAAAAGAAAGCATGAACGATTATCTGCGTTATCTGGAGGATAAGGCACAGATGGAAGAAAATCAAGCGATTATAGATGCTTCTAAGGATGCCAATTCCGATCAGCTGGAAAAACTCCATAGTTATGCTTATACCAAAAAACAGATGGATGATGCAAAGCTTTTAGAGATAAGAAATCAGCTTGAGGACAGAAAAAAAGAACTGGAACAAATGAATAGAGAGGCAGAAACACTTGGTCATGTATGGGAAGAGGGAAGAACTGCCCTTGCGGTAGCCAGGAGCCACAGGGAACATTTTACGGAAGAATATCACAGGCTTATGGAGGAGATTGGCTCTGTCCGTAAAGAAATCTCTATTCTGGTCTTAAGTGATCTGAAAGATTTAATGGGGAATCTCAGAGAGGAAGAAGGAGAATTAAGGGATAAGAAAGAACAGATAGAAAATGCTTACCTATCAGATATCAGGGAGCTGAATGAAAAAGAGAGGCTGCTTTATCTGGAAAAAGAGGCATTAAAGGTGTCTGAAAATTCCCTGGAGGAAGCTTCCAAAAAACATGAGGAATACGTGGTAAATCAGGAACGCCTGAAAAAAATGGTACAGGTTTATGGTGTAAAAGATGCCAGTACTCTTTATGATACCATTAAAAACAGGGCTTTTAAAAACAGAGTTGCAGTTTCCGTGCTGGAAAAGGAAATAGAAGGTGTAAACCGCCATCTGGAACAGGTAAAGGAAGGCAGGATTTTAGAGGAGTCGGAAGGTGTAGCCAGAGTAAAGGATTATTTAGAGAGCAGACACGGTGATTTTGCCCTTTCCGGTGTGGATTATCTGTCAGCCCTGCCGAGAGTGAACCGGGAAGAGCTGTTAAACCGTTTTCCTCTGCTTCCATATGGCGTAGTGACAGGACAGTTTGATGTCGTCAGGGAGGATGAGCGGATTAGCAGCATTGACCTGAAAAATCAGGCAGTTCCTGTTTTTGACCGAAATGTATTAGAGTCTCCATATATTCCGGAGGATTTAGATGGGGTATTACTGGTGGCAAAGGACAAAAGTGTATTTACAGAGGAAGGTGCTCTTGCAATGGAGACATCCCGCCTGGAAAAGAAGCTGTCCGAAATGAGAGAGGAACTGGAACGTCTGGAAGAAATAGGAGCCGTCTATGATGAGGACCTGGATTATACGGCAAAACTGACGGATGATACGTTTTTAAATGCGGAAAGTGCCCTGCAGGAGGGGAAGGAAGCTGTATTGGAGCATAAACGGCAAATCCAGAGTCTGGAGACTGATATAGAGTGCATTTCTGACCACAGTAAAAATCAGCGGGAAGAAGCTGACAGGCTGGAAGAAGTACTGCTTACTAATCAGCGGGAACAGGTTAAACTGGCGGGAATAGAAGCTAAGAGTGATCTGGCCGATGAGACAAAAAAACAGCTGGATTTTTATGAGGTGGAGGTAAAGCGTTTAGAAAAAGATACTGCCGATGTGCAATCCAAGAAGGAAACGGCGGATCTTAAAAAAGAAGAGCTGGAAAGCCGGATTCTTCATATGGAACAGCAGATAAAAGAAGTGTTATCCGATTGGGAAAACATTTATAAGGATTATTATAAAGATGGAAAATTTACTATAGTTAAATATTCTGAAGAACAGTTAAGGGCGGAATTTATGGCAGCAAAAGCAGTTGTAGAGCAGGCTGAGATTGTATTGGAGGATAAGAAAAAACTTGTAGCGGCACTTTCGGAAAGTATGCAGAGGGGATTAAAAATCATTGAACGCCGCAGGGTAGATGTGAAAACCCTGGAACAGTTAAAGAAAAAGAATGAACTGCATCCGGTGGAGGAATCATTTATAAACCGCCTAAGTATGCAGTTGTCCCAGATCTCTGTGAGAAACGACCAGATCAGGGAGGATTACAAGAAGAAAGAGCGTGAAGCTACCCGTTTGGAGGGACGTATTGAACAGGCACTTCAGGCATTAAAGGAGCGGTTTGGGGAAAGTGCCGTGCAGAAAATGGAAGTGACAAAGGAGGAAGCCCTTCAGGCGATTGCAGAGGGTGACAGGATTCTGAAAAGTCTTCAGGAGGAGGGCAGGGAGTTCCAGAAAGAGTACCAGAGGTATGTGAAAAATAACAGTATCATTACAGAGCTTTATAAAGATGTGAAACGTATTGTGGAAAATGAGGAGTTAGATGTTACAAATGCACAGGTTTTAACGAAAGGGCAGGAGGAAATTCGTGAGATTTTTGAGGAGAGCCTGCTTGGATATGATAAGAGCAATAAGGCACTGGCAAGAGCAAAACAGGAGCTGCTTCATTATAAAACCCAGACGGCCAATACATTTTTTACCATGGGGGCATTTGAACTGTCTGCTTCCGTCAAGGACGATGTGGAGGTACCCGAAACCTATGGGGATGCAAAAGCGTTGCTGGCAAATATCCGGGAAATGATATCTTATATCTCGTTGGAAAAAGAACGGGTGGAACAGGGTATTGAAGATATGGAGGCAATTAAGAATAATTTTGAAAACCAGTGCATCGAGCGGTGCCGGGATGTCCGGACAGAGCTGGATAAGCTTCCTAAATTATCCCGTATTCAGTTAGACGGAGAAATGATACAGATGGTGACTCTTACTATTCCTTATGTAAAGGAAGAATTTATCAAACAGAGGATGTCTGATTACATTGATGAAGTGGTGAATGGTGCGGACCAGTTTAAGGACAATCATGAACGTATGAAATATATGAAAAACCGCCTGCTGCTTAAGAAATTGTTTGGTGTCATGGTGACGGATATGAATGCCATCCGGCTTAAGCTGTATAAACGGGAACGGATGAAAGAGCAGAGCCGTTATCTCCGCTATGAGGAAGCGGTGGGAAGCACAGGACAGTCTCAGGGTATTTATATCCAGTTTCTGGTATCCATTATTAATTATATTTCGGGAATGTATGCGCCCGAAGCAGAAGCAAATGAATTGAAAAAGGTGATTTTTATTGATAATCCTTTTGGCGCGGCAAAGGATATCTATATCTGGGAACCGATTTTTGCATTGTTAAAGACCAACAATGTACAGCTGATTGTTCCGGCTCGTGGTGCTACACCGGCGATTACAAACCGGTTTGATGTTAATTATATTTTAGGACAGCAGTTAATTGGCGGCAGGCAGCAGACTGTAGTGGTGGATTATAGAAGCCAGGTGGAACAGGAAGAGCTGGAATATGAGAATTTGGAGTATAGCCAGGGAACCTTTGATTTTATTTGATAGGAGGAGATTTTATGCAGGCAGTGTTGGAAAATGAGGAGTTAAAGGTAACAATCAACTATTTTGGAGCAGAGCTTTCCAGTATCGTGAAAAAGGAAAATAATGCAGAGTATATGTGGAATGCAGATGAGAAATTCTGGAAGAGAAGTGCTCCGGTTCTATTTCCTTTTGTGGGAAGTCTCAAGAATAAAGAGTTTCTTTATGAGGACAGTGCATATTCCATGGGACAGCATGGATTTGCAAGGGATATGGAGTTTTCCCTTGTGTCCAATGACGGAAAGCAGGCATGGTTTTCCTTAAGCTCGGACGATACAACCTATGAAAAATATCCGTTTGCGTTTACACTGGAAATCGGATACCTTTTAACAGGACATACATTAAAAGTGATATGGAAAGTCGTAAATGAGGACGAAAAGCCGATGTATTTTTCTATCGGGGGGCATCCGGCATTTATGTGTCCCTTAAATGGAGAGGGAAAGCAGACAGATTACTTTATTGCATTTGATACAGATAAAGATTTGACTTATTCCAAGCTGAGTGAAAACGGGCTGGTCTATAAAAAGGATAATATTCTTCCGATAAATGGAGGAACCATGCAGGTGACGGAGCATTTATTTGATGAGGATGCCCTGGTGGTAGAGGGGGATCAGGCACACAGGCTTTCTCTTTGTAAGCCGGACGGCAAGCCATATCTTACCGTTTCTTTTGATGCACCATTATTTGGTCTCTGGTCTCCTGCCAAAAAGGGAGCACCATTTATCTGTATTGAACCCTGGTATGGACGCTGTGACAGTGAAGAATTTACAGGTACATTAGAGGAACGGGAATATGGGCATAGACTTGATGTACATGAGAATTTCGAAACCGCATTTGAGATTGAAATCAATCAGTAATATTCAAGAAAGTTAAAACCAAAGAAGCTGTCGTAAAAGAGGAGATTATCCTGAAACGGCAGCTTCTTTGGTTGTCTGAAATATCAGCTTATATGTTTAGGTGGATTAACTCCGTGCAAATCAGTAGAACCTCAGGATGATTATATGTTGAAAATATGGGTAAAGTAGAATATAATAGGGATATTTAAAAACAGAGCAAAGTATGGCAGGATAAGCATATTTTGGAAGAAGATGGCTGAAGATGAAGGAGAAGGGTATGAGTTTTAGGGCGACAGCAGCGGTGTGGGCCGGAAAGTTTACAACAAAGATTTTGAAATTGGCAGGAAGTGGCGGAACTTCATTACCGGGTAAAGTGGTGTTAAAGATATGCCCTGATATCTTAGGACATCTGGCGAAGGATATGAAGATTATCTGTGTGACAGGAACAAACGGGAAGACGACTACCTGCCATGTGATCAGGGATATGATCGAAGCGAAGGGCTGTACTGTGTTCTGCAATGATGCCGGGGCCAATCTGTTAGGAGGTGTCGTGTCTGCGTTTGTGGGGGCTGCAACTTTTGGGGGAAAGGTGAAGACGGATTATGCACTCTTGGAATGTGATGAGGCTGCTTTAAAAGCGATTGTAAAGCATTTTGGGGATTTAGATGTGACGGCAGTTGTAACTAATGTATTTCGTGATCAGTTAGACCGTTATGGAGAAGTATTGACTACAGTCAATAAGATAAGGGCCGGGTTAGAACAGCTTCCAAATGTGAAGCTGGTATTAAATGCGGATTGTTCGCTTACAACTTCTTTAAATGACCTGCCGCATAGCGCAATATACTATTTTGGTGTAAATGGACCTCTTTATGAGGGAACCTCCTCTGATATTTCTGATGCTGTTTACTGTATTCACTGTAAGACGAAATATCGGTATCATTATCATACTTTTGGGCATTTAGGCGGGTTTTACTGTGAAAAATGTGGATATAAGAGGCAGGAACCAAATGTATCCCTCAGGGAAGTTTTGGAATGGAGGGATGGCTCCGAAGTGGTGGAAATGGAAGTTTTCGGGAAAACATTTCAGGCAGAGGTTATGCTGCCCGGCGGCTATAATCTTTATAACGCATTGGCGGCTTCTGTGATTGCCCATTTGATCGGTTTGCCGGAGGAGAAGATGATTTCGGTGCTGGGTGGGCTGACGACTCATTTTGGGCGGATGGAACAGGTTCAGCTTGGAGACAGTACTTTGAATATGGTATTAGTAAAGAATCCTGCGGGGTTTAATGAGGTTTTGCAGTTTTTGATTCAACAGCGTCCGGACGGAAATATTGTTTTTGGATTAAATGACAATTATGCAGACGGTAAAGATATATCATGGATTTATGATGTGGAATTTGAGCGTTTAACGGAGGCGGCAGCGGGAGCAAAGCATTTTTATTTTACCGGAAAACGTGCTTATGATATGCAGCTGCGTTTGAAATATGCGGATTTTGATACAGAAAAATTTTGTGTGGAAAAGGATTATAAAACACTGATTACGAGACTGGAACAGTCTGGGGAGCAGACTTTTTTGGTACTTTCCTATACCTGTATGTTAGAGTTTCGTGACAAATTAAGTGAATTCATACCACTGGAGAAATATGCACGATAGCATTGAGCCGTGCGTCAGCATATCTATCCAGTCTGACGTTGTGCTTGCACAAAAGGCAGGCTGGATAGATATGCTGACATAGGGCGAGAGCCCGTGACCGAGATGGAGCAAAGCGGAATCGAGGTGATCACGGCGAAAAGGAATGAGAGCCCGTGACCGAGATGGAGCAAAGCGGAATCGAGGTGATCACGGCAGAAAGGAATGAGAGCCCGTGACCGATGCCTGAGACCTTGGGGAACGAAGAGAGCCTAGTTCGAAGGTATGCAAAGCTGATGGAGCAAAGCGGAATCGAGGTGATCACGGCGAAAAGGAACGAGAGCCATATGAGTCGGCGAAAGGAGATAAAACATGAGCAGTAAAAAAAGCCTGCATATCTGTCATTTATATTATGATATACTGAATTTATACGGAGATAACGGAAATATCCGTACAATGGAGAAACGTCTGGCATGGCGGGGAATAGATTCTGAGGTTAGCAGAATATCTTTCGGCGAAGTAGATAAAACGGAGAAGTATGACATTATTTTCATCGGTGGGGGACAGGATTTTGAGCAGGAACTTCTGGTAAAAGATTTATTCACTTATAAAGCGGACTGGCTGAAGGATGAAATTGAAAAGGGAACCGTCATTTTAGGGATTTGTGGCGGCTATCAGATGCTCGGAAAATACTATGAGGCGGCAGACGGTACAAGGGTGGATTTTTTAGGAGGAATTGATGTTTATACAACGGCTTGCGATAAGCGTATGATTGGCAATTTTGTATATGAATATACAAAGGAGGATGGTGAAACCTTTCCAATCGTCGGATTTGAAAATCATAATGGTCAGACCTGGCTTGGGGATCACGTAAAACCGCTGGGTAAGATGATAAAAGGTTTTGGAAATAACGGTGAAGATGGAACAGAAGGGGCAAGGTACAATAATGTATTTGCAACTTATTCACATGGTCCGTTATTGCCAAAGAATGCGAGGTTTGCAGATGAGCTCTTAGGTGTTGCTTACGAGAGGAAATATGGTGAGAAGCTTTCACCGTTGGAGCATGATATGGAAGATGCGGCATTGAATGATATCAAAAAACAGCTGGGATGTTAAATCGAGTCTGTCAGAAAATAAATTGACTGTAGATTGAGGGGGATTGCGAATGATAACGATTTTATCGAATATATTTATTAAAAATAAAGAGGAATCTGTCATGCGTAAGTCTTATGGAACTCTTTGCAGCATTGTAGGGATTTTGCTGAATATTTTTTTGTTTGCCGGCAAATATTTTGCGGGTATGGTCAGTGGTTCCGTTGCGATTACGGCAGATGCATTTAATAATTTGTCTGATGCAGGATCTTCTTTTATTACTTTGATCGGTTTTCTTTTCGCTGGCAAGAAACCGGATCCCGATCATCCTTTTGGGCACGGCCGGTTTGAATATGTTTCTGGTTTTATAGTATCTATGGCAATTCTGTTAATGGGTCTGGAATTGTTTAAAAGTTCCTTTTTGAAGATCATCTATCCGGAACCGGTGGATACCAGTATATTGGCAATGGGAATTTTGGCAGTGTCCATTGCAGTAAAGTTTTACATGGCATTTTATAATCACCGTGTGGGAAAGAAAATTGATTCTGCTGCCATGAAAGCAACGGCAATGGATTCTTTGTCGGATTCTGTTGCAACATCGGTTGTGTTGGCGGCTATGCTGGTAATGCGGTTTACAGGAATTAATATTGATGGAATTTGTGGTGTTCTTGTAGCGCTGTTTATTTTATATGCAGGATTTAGTGCGGCAAAGGAAACACTTGACCCGCTGCTTGGGCTGGCACCGGATAAAGAATATGTAGAGAAGATTAAACAGATTGTAATGGAGCATGATATGATTCAGGGGATTCACGATCTGGTGGTACATGATTACGGACCGGGAAGACAAATGATTTCCCTGCATGCAGAGGTACCTGGGGATCAGAATATTTATGAAATTCATGATTTGATTGACAGGATTGAACGGGAATTAAATGAAAAATTGTTCTGCGAGGCAGTTATTCACATGGATCCCATTGAGACCGATAATGAAGAGGTTGCCAGGATGCGGGATTTGATTGCCAAAGAAGTGAAGCGGATTGATAACCGGATGACGATACATGATTTCCGGATGGTGACGGGTAACACACATACTAATCTGATTTTTGATGCGTTAGTACCTTACGAATTAAAGATGAGCGGGGAAGAGGTAAAAGGAAAAATAGAAGAGATAGTGAGAAACTTAGAAGGGGATTATTTTGCAGTGGTGCATATTGACCAGGGATATGTATAGGAGGCAGCTTGACAAGAGAAGATAATCAGAAGATGAAAATATTATACATATTAAAGATTTTATGGGAGGAATCCGATGAGCTGCATATTTTGTCAGCAGAACAGATTGCAAAAAAGGTTGCATCCTATGGCATTCATTGCGAGCGAAAAAGTGTATATAAATGTCTGACGGAGCTGACAGAGTTCGGTTTTGATATTATACGCACAAAGCGGGGGGCGTATATGGCAACAAGAATGTTTGAACTGCCGGAGTTGAAACTTTTAGCTGATGCAGTCCAGTCTTCCAAATTTATAACAGAGAAAAAATCGGATGAACTGATTGCAAAGATTGGAACATTATTAAGCCGTTATGAAAGCGAACAGCTGCACCGCCAGGTGTTTGTGAAAAATCGTGTGAAAACCATGAATGAGAGTATTTACTATAATATAGATACGATTTATGAGGGGATTCGTGGAAACCGGCAGGTTGCGTTTGATTATTGGAACTGGAATGTGAAAAAAGAAATGGTGTATAGGCATGATAGGAAAAGATATATAATTTCCCCGTGGTTTCTCCAGTGGGAAGATGAAAAATATTATCTGGTAGGTTATGAGGATTTGGCAGATAAAATGAAACACTTTCGTGTGGATAAAATGTACGGGATCACAATTTTAGAAAGTCCCCGTAACGGAAAAAAATTGTTTGATCAGATGAATCCGGCATCCTATGGGACTCTGACGTTTGGTATGTTTCAGGGTCGTCGGGAAACGGTGACGCTTAGTATGAAGAATGAGCTTGCAGGCGTTGTGATTGATCGTTTCGGTAAAGAGGTGTGGATGCATTCATTGGATGAAGGGCATTTTACAGTTGTACTTGATGTGATGGTCAGCAATCAGTTTTTTGGCTGGCTTACAGGGCTGGGAGAAGGAGTAACGATAACGGGTCCTATGTGGGTAAAGGAAGAATATGGAAAACTACTGAGGAGGCTGATGGACAGTTATGAATAAATATTTAATGGCGCTTGATCAGGGGACTACCAGTTCCCGGTGCATTATTTTCAATAAAAAGGGTGATATTATTTCCATGGCACAAAAAGAGTTTACCCAGTATTTTCCGAGGTCCGGATGGGTAGAACATGATGCGAATGAAATCTGGGCATCCCAGATGGGTGTCATGGCAGAAGCGATGGCGAAGCATTCCATTGAGGCAGGGGATATTGCAGCCATAGGCATTACGAATCAAAGAGAAACCACTATTGTATGGGATAAAGAGACGGGGGAGCCTATCTGTCCTGCGATTGTATGGCAGTGCCGGAGAACGGCCGATTATGTAGAACAGTTAAAGGCAGAAGGATATGATAAGGTGATTAAGAAAAAGACAGGACTGGTTGTAGATCCTTATTTTTCCGCTACTAAACTGAAATGGATTTTGGACCATACGGAAGGTGCAAGGGATCGGGCAAAAGAGGGGACTCTTTTATTTGGAACAGTGGACACTTGGCTTATTTATAAACTTACCAGAGGGTATGTATTTGCCACGGATGTGACCAATGCCTCTCGTACGATGTTATATAATATTCATGAACTTTGCTGGGATAAGGAATTACTTGAGAAATTTGATATTCCGGAAAAAATGCTTCCGGAGGTAAAATCTTCTTCTGAGATATATGGTGTGACACATAATACGATAATCGGAGCGGAAGTTCCGATTGCAGGCGTGGCAGGTGACCAGCAGGCAGCACTGTTTGGGCAGTGCTGTTTTCAGGCAGGAGAAAGCAAGAATACCTATGGAACGGGATGTTTTTTGCTGATGAATACGGGAGAAAAAGCAGTGGAGTCCAGGAACGGACTGTTAACGACGATTGCTATTGGAAGGGATAACCGTGTACAGTATGCACTAGAGGGCAGTGTATTTGTGGCAGGAGCTGCTATCAAATGGCTCAGGGATGAACTGAAAATGATAGAAACGGCTGCCCAGACGGAAATGCTTGCGAATTCCGTACCGGACAGTAACGGAGTTTATGTAGTGCCGGCATTTACAGGGCTGGGTGCACCGTATTGGGATGCATATGCAAGAGGAGCTGTGTTTGGTCTTTCAAGAGGAAGTGGCAAAGCACATTTTGTAAGAGCAGTATTAGAGTCGCTGGCATATCAGTCTTTGGATGTAATCCGTGCAATGGAAGAGGATGCCGGAATCAAAGTGCATTCCCTGAGGGTAGACGGAGGTGCCAGTACCAATAATTTTTTACTGCAATTTCAGGCGGATATTTTAAATGGGGAAATTATCCGTCCAAGAGTAGCAGAGACCACGGCATTGGGAGCTGCTTATCTGGCAGGGCTGGCGGTAGGATATTATAAGGATATAGAGGAAATCCAATCCAACTGGTTAAAGGATAAAGAATTTAAACCGGCATTTTCAGATGAAAAAAGGGATGCCCTGTACAGGGGATGGAAAAACTGTGTAGAGCGTATCCGCAAGTAGACATCAGAGTGCAATCTAAATTTGTAATAATAAATCAGAGTGAGGCATTAATAAAAAATTAGCATAGAATACACAGAATGAACACATATTTTTAATATGGTATAGAAATATTATATAAATGAAAGGGATATATTATGTTAGATATGATTTCACAAGGAGTGATAGGTATGACAGATTTACTGGATAACCTGGTGATGGGTGTATATCATGGCGGTTATGGTTACGGTTATGGCTATGGATATTTATCTTATCTTGTTTTTATGCTGCCGGCACTGATTCTCGGATTATGGGCACAGGTAAAGGTAAAACATACATTTAATAAGTATAACAGGATTAGTAATTCCAGAAATATAACCGGTGCACAGGCGGCAAGGATGATACTGGATAAAAATGGCTTAAGCTATATCAGGATTGAACATGTGTCAGGCAGTCTGACTGATCATTATGATCCAAGAGATGGTGTGCTGCGTCTGTCTTCTTCCGTACATGATTCCACTTCCATTGGTGCGGTAGGCGTTGCTGCTCATGAAGCAGGGCATGCGATACAGGATGCGGAAGAATATGCACCGATTCGTATCCGAAATGCGATTGTACCAGTTTGTAATCTGGGCTCAAGTATAGGACCGATTCTGATCGTGGTGGGGTGTCTGTTTGCAGGCAGCAAATTTGGATTAAGTCTTGTTTTCTTTGGAATATTGTTGTTTTCATTAGTTGCGGTTTTTCAGCTGGTTACATTGCCGGTGGAATTTGATGCATCTTCCAGGGCACTTTCTATTATCCGGGATAGTGGGATGTTTGCCGAGGGGGATTATAAAGGGGCTAAAAAGGTGCTCAGTGCGGCGGCTATGACATATGTAGCGGCATTGATCACATCTGTTATGCAGATTATTTATTATGTGACCCGCTTTTTGGGTGGTGCACGACGAAATGATTAAATGATATCATTGTAACAAATATATCAGACAAAATTAACATATGTAATAATAATGAAAGAATATTTTAAGGGTTTCTTTTGTTGACGAATAATAGGTGCAATGATATGATGATAGACGCAAACAGGCGGTTAATTTGTGTGGATGACAAGTCAGGCGTGGGTGTCTGTGCACACATTTGGCGACTATTGCAATAAACAGAGTTTGCGAAGAATTGGTTACAACAAATGGAGGATATGATATGAGAAAGTTATATAAGAGATTAACAGCAGCAGTACTTGCGGCGACAATGATATTTACGTTGCCCGCAGCAGGGATTACAGCAAAGGCAGATGCAGTGGCAGATGCAAATCCGGATGATGTGTATGTATCATTTGGTGCAGATTTAAGTGGTGATGAGAAGTCTACGGTCATGGGTTTACTGGGAATAACGGAAGATGACCTGGATGGATTTACGGTTGGTGAGATTACCAATGATGACGAAAAAAAATATCTTGGAGATTATCTGGATTCCAGTGTAATCGGGTCAAGAGCACTTTCTTCCGTTATCGTAGTGGTTGGTGAAGACGGAGACGGGATTGATGTGCAGACAAAGAATATATCATATTGTACTTCCGGTATGTATACTAATGCCTTGATTACTGCGGGAATTGAAAATGCTGATGTGATTGTTGCAGGGCCGTTTGAAATTACGGGAACAGCTGCTTTGGTAGGTGCGATGAAAGCATATGCGGAGCTGACGGGAGAGAAAATTTCGGCAGAGAGTATGGATACCGCAGTGAATGAGCTGGTTGTTACAAGCCGCATGGCAGAAGATATGAACTCAGAAGATGTAGAACAGCTGATAGCATTCGTTAAGGCAAAAGTAGTGGAAGGTGGTCTTGATGATGAGGAAGCGATCAGTGAAGCTATTGATGAAGGTGCCAGTCAGCTGGGGATTTCCATTACCGATGAGGAAAAGCAGACGATCATTTCCCTTATGAAGAAGATCAGCAATCTGGATTTGGATATTGACAGCATGAAGAAACAGGCAAAGGACTTATTTAACAAGCTGGAAGATATGGGAATCGATAAAGAGCAGGCAAAGAATTTTTTCCAGAAGATAATTGATGCGATACAGAAATTCTTTAATGATTTATTCAATTAGAGGGATGCTATTGAATATTGTGTGAAATAGATTGTAATTTTTACAGATAGTGGTAAAATAACCATGGTGATTTTGCATATCATCATGGTTATTTTTCTGAATCGGGACATAATACATAGTAAAAAAGGAAGGGATATTATGTTTTATGAACTGAAGCGGGGAAGAGTGGGACTGATTACATTTCAGGAATTACAGGATGATTATGTTATGTATGGTTTTCCGGTCCAGACAGTGGAGGAATGTGAAAGCAACCTTTATAATTTTCGCAGTGATACCTATGTCAAAAATGATCTGGTATTTTTAGTACTGGATTTAATCAATATGCTGGATGTGTTTGGAGAAAAAGACAGGCTGGCGCTATATATTCGACAGGATTTATGTCTGGTTGTGGATGTAAAAGACGAGGATGGAAGTACCAGAAGATTGTTTGAACAGGTAGTAAACCGTTATGAAACTGAAGGGCAGGGGCTGAAACAGACGGTTCCGGAAAAGTTTTTGTATCATTTTCTGGAACAGCTGATTCTGGATGACAGAAGATTTCTGGAAAATATGGAGTTTCACATGAGTGTTCTGGAAACAAGAATTTTAAAAGAACATGTTGATCCGGCTTTTATTAATGAGATATTATCCATTAAAAAAGAACTTATGTATATTAGGAATTACTATGAACAGCTGATTGATGTGGGAGAGGTTCTTCAGGATAATGAGAATGATATGTTTCCGGAGGAAAATGTAAAGCGGTTTGCAATCTTTAAAGAGCGGACAATCAGATTGAGCGAGAATGTAAAACATTTAAAAGAATATACGGTACAACTGCGGGAGACGCACGATGCAATGCTGGACTATAATTTGAACAATAGTATGAAACTGCTTACGGTAATAACGACTATTTTTTTGCCCCTTACACTGATTGCAGGCTGGTATGGCATGAATTTTACCAATATGCCGGAATTGCAATGGAGATATGGATATCTGGGTGTGATTATATTTTCGATTGTTATCGTTTCATTTTGTATCATAGCGTTTAAAAAACGCAGGTTATTATAATTTATTAGCGCAAAATAAGGAGGCACATATGATAAGCAAGATATTAATTACAATCTCTGCAATATTTGTTTTGGCAGGATTATTTGGCATCAGATCGAAAACACTGGGAGGAAAAATGTTTTTTTTATGCATTTCCTCTATTGGCATGACTGTATTGTCTTTTGTGGAACTGAATGCATATGGTCTGATAGGGGGAATCTTTCAGATGCTGTTTCGTCTGATAAGCCTTCTGTTTCTGGTTTTATTATTCCGAAATGTCTGTAAAAAAAATGGGATTATATATACGGAAGATATCAGCGGAATCGGGAGGAAGATGCCGTATATGTTCCTGATGGCGGCAGTTTATTCCATGATTGTGATCGGTATGCCTGCCACAGGAACTTTTACAGGTATTTTGTATTCTGAGATTGGATTACTTGCAGGCGGTTTCGGTGCCGTTACTTATGTAGGAATGATCGGAAATATTGCTGGTATTGCTGTGCCGGCAGTATTGCTTTTTCCCGTGTTGAAAAAAGCATATTTTCCAGAGGAGGAAAGAGAAAGAAGGGAATCTGTAATAATGCCTGGAAAAGGAATGATGATCATACATTTTCTAATGGCATTTTTATTGGTGTTACTTTCCATTTATCAAAAGCCAGTTATGACAGCAGCTGGAATATTGATGGAAAAGATTTTAGTTAGGCGGTGAGGATGATGGAAAATAATTATGGAATATTATTAGTATTATTGTTTCCTGCTATAAGCGGGATCATTGGTTTTTGTTTAGGGAAGAAAAATAAGGAAACCCGTAATGACTGGATTGATATTGTTATGATTGTGGAACTGGTAATGCTTGGATATCTTGGTTTTGTGATCATTGGGAAAAATGTTTCCATATCATTGGTGTTAAATGATTTTTTGGGTCTGGGATTTTCGCTTACCGTAGGTATGATGCAGGTCCTGCTTAGCATAGTTACGACAATTTTTTTTGGTGTAACTACACAGTTTATGAAGGAGTCCATGAAGAGTGAAGAGGGAAGCAACCGGTTTTACTTGTTGTTTTTGTGTATGCACAGTATGGTTTTAGGGGCGTTTATGGCAAATAACCTGTTTAATTTCTTTATGTTTGCTGTGGGGGCATTTCTTCTCGCTTATCCTTTGATCATGCACAGGCAGGATAAGCAGGCATTAAAAAATGCAGGTATATATATAAGTTTTCTGGTTGCTGCGATTACAGTGATTTTAACTGGTGTTGTAATTGTATTCGGATATTTAGGAAGCGTAAGCTATGATGGTATGTACAACACGATCATGTCAAAAGGTGGAAACAGTCAAATCCTTTTAGGTGGGATGCTTGTATTTGCCGGGTTTGCAGTTTTTTCCGGTATGTTTCCGGTACAGTTTCAGATAACAAGGGGATGTTCTTATGGTTTGATTGAAGTATCCACAGTACTTGCTGGAATTGTTTCCAGATTAGGAATATATGGAATGTTAGTGCTTGCATCTGATTTGTTTGTTGAAAGTGCGTTTTACGGCAGAGTTTTATTAACCGGAGGGCTTCTTAGCACTGCATGGGGGCTGATTCTTACGCTTACGTCTACGGATATCCGCAAGATATTAATGGGTCTGAATGTAGCGGTAAATGGATTTAGTATTCTTGGTACAGGGCTAATTTCATTATGTGGTAATTCTAATGCATATGCTATCAGAAGTGCGGTGTATATGATGCTGGTATCGGCATTATCCATGCTGGTTCTGTACATGGTGGCTTTAGAGCAGGTGCGCAAAATAAAGACATACGAGATCAAAGGGTTGATCGCTTCAGGAAAGGGAAACAGATTATTGGCAGTGGTAAGCTTTTTAGCTTGTGCCAGCCTCGGAGGGGTTCCCGGGACAGCCGGATTTTTAGCACATTCCATGCTTTTTAAGACTATTTTTGAAAAAGTGGGATGGAAATGGCTGATAACAGTTTATATTATTCTGTGGGCATTTTTAATGACGGCTGTGACCCGTATTTTTATGAAACTGTTTGTAAGCCGGAGAGAAGAGACTATGAGGATTCTAACAACAGAAGAGGAATTGCAGCCGGAACCGGAGGATATAGAAGACAGTAAAACCCCGTATCGAGGCGGTGAGATTTTGCTGTTGTTTATTGGTATCATACAGATTGCTGTCGGTGTTCTTCCGGGTATAACAGTAGATAAACTGGAAGATATATTTGTGAATTTTTGTCATGGGAAAAGAATGACACAGGCGATTTCGTATTTTACGGGTAATGTATGGGTAGGATTTGGAATAGCAGTTATATTATGTATTCTATTGTATGTTAATCTGGTTCATGGGATTTTACTCCGTGCAGTAAAAAATAAAAAGAATAAAGAATTGCAGGAAAACAGATCTGAATCATAAATATCCTATTGTACAATTTCTTACATATATTATTATAGAAGGAAATATAAGAAGATAATGTATAAAAAATTCAATATTTTTATTGAACATTATGGATATTCGTATTAAAATAGACATATGTTTGATGTTTTGGTGTTGGGTTTTAAGACACTGGGACTGGATGTGCAGTCGTATAATATATTAGGGAGGTTACCAGAATATGGAAAAGAAGGAAATCAAGGAAAAACTGTTAGAGATTATTGACGAAGAGATGCCGGATGTAGAAGTTGACAAGGTTGATATGAAAGCTTCTTTTGCGGATGAGTATGGTGTAGATTCAGTTTCTCTCATTAAAATGATCGTAGATGCAGAGGAGACATTTCAGGTTAAATTTGATGACAGGGAATTAGCACTTAATAAGTATGAAAGCTTTGATGACATGGTTGATATTATTGAGAGTAAATTACAATAATGAAGGAGGAGTAAGTGTTATGGCAAACAAAGTAGTATTACCTGTAAAATATCCTGCTATTACATCATGGCAGTGGCATGCGACTTTATTTTCAATTTTAGGTGAAGATGAGAATGCAAAAAAGTGGATTTATAGCAATTACATACAACTGCGCTGCTATAATATTGAAGAATATACAACCGGTGATGAGATTTTATTATGTGACATGATGCCGGGAAGTAGTGCAATGAAAGAATGTCCGTATCTTATCTTTTCTCTGCTTACAAAGCCGCAGATTGAGAGCTACTGTGGTGATGTGATTGATTTTATCGTAAAAACAATCGACCTTGGTGGATATGTTTATGGTGCTTTTGATGAAGCTAGAATGTTATGTGATGTCAGCGTAGATTATAAGTTTTCCCATGAATTGTTTATCTATGGATATAACATGGAAGAGGAGATATTCTATGTCGGCGACTTTACCTTTAAGGACAAATACTCATATTCTACAGTTTCTTTCGAAGCAGTAAAGAGGGGGTTTGATGCCCTTTCAGCCGGTGAAGACCATGTGTTTAAGGATGATTATAAGGGAACCCGGGGACTTTATGTGATACAGAAGAATAATGAGAACAAATATTATGATCTGGATAAGGTGCTGATCAAGAGAACATTGACAGAGTATCTGAATAGTGAGGATACCAAGGATCATTTCAGGATGATGCGTAACCGTTTTGATGATACTATTTTTGGTGTAGATGTATACGATGCGCTTCAAAGAAGGGTAGATAAGCAGCTTCACAAAGAAGAACCTGATTATGATATCCGGGCACTGCATATCGCATATGACCATAAGGTATTGATGTTAGACCGTCTCAAATATCTGATGGCAAACGAAGTGATACCGTTTGACCAGACAATGTTAGATGAATATGCTATGGTTGTTGACAATATGTTGACAGCACGTAACCTTTTGGTTCGTATTTCCATTACGGGAGATATTGAGGCAGGTGAAAGGATTACAGCTTATTTAAAGGAAGCAAAAGAAAAGGAGATTGCTATCCTTGGTAAAGTTGTAGATTTATTATAGGAGAACGATGACGAGGCAAATATGTTACGTTGTTATTATATGGATATTAGCTGTGACTGCTCATATGAGCAGTCACAGGCTTTATATAGGGTTTTACCGCCGGAACGACAGGCAGGAGTAGAACGATTAAAAAATGAAGAGCAGATAAAAAAGAAGATTTTATCAGGTGCTTTTTTGCAGTATGCCCTGAGTGTTTCATTGGATATTCCAATGAGGCGTATTTTTTATCAATATGGTGAATTTGGAAAACCGGAACTGGATAAAAACAAGATGCGGGATTATCAGATGGAAAAATACGGAATACATTTTAATTTATCCCATTCCGGAAAATATGTAGTGCTTGCAGTCAGTGACGGTCTGATCGGGATTGATATAGAAGGAAGGAAAAAGAACAGACTGGCTGTGGCAAAGAGATGTTTTGATAAAACAGAATATGAAGATATCATATCGGCACATACTGAACAGGAACAGGATATGAGATTTTTGGAATACTGGACAATGAAGGAAGCGTATGTAAAATATTTAGGAGAAGGACTCCGCATTCCGTTTGATTCTTTTCGGATTATTAGAAAAGAGAATTTCCTGTCATTTTTAGAAAAAGATTCGCAGATACAGAATATCTATTTTGCAACTTTATTTTTGGAAGAGTTATATTGTGTTTCTATTTGCAGCAGCAATTATGAAGAATTGAAAGGGGTCAGGCAGTATGGGGATTCTTTTTCAGACTTTTTTCGGGAAGTTTCTTTGAAGGATATTTTATGTGCTAAAATATAAAATGAATGTCAGCAGGTGGTAATATAAAAAGATTATATTTAATTTTGAATCATAGTGTAAAGCAGATCATATATTTATGGGATGGCAACTGTTCCCATTAAGACCATTTTTTAAGGAGAAGATCAAAATGAACAAATATGTAAAAAAGATAACAGTTACCTTTATCATGATCTTTATAATAGGACTTGCATTTGGTTTAACTGCGGAGGCAAAAGGAAAAGTGACAAGGGTTCAGATTATTGCACCTACTAAGAAAAGCAGATATGTCATTACCCGTAAGAATACCAATGTTAAAGTACAGTTAAATGTAAAGGTTGCTGCCAAAGGGGGAGCCAGCAAAGCAGTTAAATATAAATCCAGTAATAAAAAGGTAGTAAGTGTATCTTCTTCCGGTATGCTGACAGCTAAGAAAAAAGGGACGGCTACGATTACGGTTACCTCAAAGGCTAATAAAAAAAAGAAAGATAAGCTTAAGATTATTGTAAAACAGACTGTGAGGGGAATCAGTGCAAGTGTTTTAAGACCTTTAGCTTCTTATAATAATGTGGTATCTCTTGTCAGAGGCAGAACCTATACTATAAGCACAAAGATTTCACCTTCAAATGCCAGTAATAAGAAAGTCAGTTATAAATCAAGCAAAAAAAATGTTGCTTCTGTAACGTCTAAGGGAAAGATTAATGCTAAAAAGACCGGTACGACAAAGATTACGATTACTGCCAAAGATGGTTCCAAAAAGACAACATCATTTACGGTATATGTAACGAATAGAATTATGAAAAGAATAACGTCTTTAAAAGCTTCATCAGACAAAAAAGTTTTGGTAGCAGGTGAAACAGCTTTCATCTCAGCAACAGCTGAACCATCTGATGCCACTTTGCAAAAGGTGGTTTATAAATCTTCTAATAATAAGGTAGCGGTTGTTGATGCTTTGACAGGTAAAGTGACGGCGGTGGCTCCCGGAAATGCGAAAATCACGGTCCGGGCAATGGATGGTTCCAAAAAGACCGCAACAGTTAAAATCCAGGTGGCGGAACTGTATACAGCGATCGCACCTGTAAACGGTGTGACAGCAGATGTGACCGTATCTTTTGATGGAGACAGGGAACAGGCTGCTATGGATGCTTCCAGACTGATTCTGGCTGCTACAAAGGCGGGTGATAAGAAATCAATTGTAGTAAACGGTAATAAGGGGGTTATAGAAATCAAAAACGGAAAAGAAATATATGTTGGCAATGTTCCTCTTTTAGAATATATCAAAGACAAAACTGCAAAAGACGGTGAGGTTAGCGTTACTTATGGTGCAAATATATCGAAAGCAGTTGCAGCATTGGAGCTGGCAAAATTTACAGCAGTGGGAGAATATCAGTATACGATCAAGATTGATGATTATGTATTTACCAGTCTTAGTGTATCTGCCAAAGGAATTCAAATCAAAGTTGGCAATAAACAGTATGATGCAGAAGTAGAGCAGGGGGTTATCTATATAAAAGGTGATGTTGCGAATGATGCACTGATCAGGGAATTGCAGAATAGAAAATATGCTGTGGTCTCTACTGTCCGCAGATAAATTTCCACAAATGAGGAATGAAAGGACAAATATAGGAATGAATGGATAAAGGTGTGGGCAGGGTGGAATGGTTTGCCATAAACAGTATATCTAAAGTATATTTTTTCAATATATAGTGGATTATCTGACATTGCAGTCAGGTTCTCCACAAGTATGTGGAAAAATCCGTAAAAATAGGTCAGGGATATCATTTGTAACCTTTGATAAAAAAGAAATGGAAATAATTTGTTTTATAGGAAAAATATATAAAAATTGGGATAAGCCTTGACAAAAATGTAAAAGACTATTATCATATACCATATCAAAATAAAAAGGAGAGGATATTAGAAATGAAGAAAATTGTAAAATCACTCATGCTTGCATTGGCTTTGGTTTTTGCTTTTAGCGTAAGTGCAGGTACAACAGCAGAAGCTGCAAAGAAGAAAGTTACCGTTAAGAAGGTAGCATCCGTTGACAAACTGACAGGCAAGAAGACTATTAAGATTACAAAGGGTAAGAAGGCTACGTTGAAGACAACTGTAACCGTTACTCCTAACAAGGCTGCTAACAAGAAGGTAACTTACAAGACTTCTAATAAGAAAGTAGCAACTGTATCTAAAAAGGGTGTTATTACAGCTAAGAAGACTGGTACAGCTAAGATTACTGTAACTTCTACTAAGAACAAGAAGAAAAAAGCAACTGTAAAAGTAACTGTTGTAGCTGGTAAGGTAACAAAGGTTTCTTTAAATAAGAGTGCAGCTACATTAAAGGTTGGTGCTACAGAGACTCTTAAGGCAACTGTTAAGACTAAGGGTAAGAAAGCTAACAAGACTGTTAAGTGGACATCTTCT
Organism: uncultured Lachnospiraceae bacterium; assembly: GCA_910585605.1. Lineage (GTDB taxonomy): Bacteria > Bacillota > Clostridia > Lachnospirales > Lachnospiraceae > CAG-590. The sequence continues at coordinate 91,580 of CAJUFL010000004.1, forward strand.
AATGAGAAGGTAGCAAAGGTATCAGCTAAGGGTGTTGTAACAGCTGTTGCTCCTGGTAAAGCTACTATCACAGTTAAGTCTACTGATGGTACTAATAAGTCAGCTAAGGCAACTATCACGGTTGAGGAATTCCAGACAGTAGTTTCACCTAAAAATGGAACTGTTGAAGTTGAGGTAGCATTTAAGGATGTTGCTAAAGTACAGGCGGATGTTGATGCAATTGCTAAAATGGCTGTTAAAGCAGGTGATGATGTTGTAGTTTATCTTGACGGTGCAAAGTATGTTGCTACTTATGATGGAACTAATGTTAAGATTGGTGATAAGTTAATTTCTGCATCTGTTAAGGCTAACGCAGCTAAATCAGTTAAGATTAAGGTTGATGTTAAGGCAGATAAGATTGCAGCTGTTACTGCATTTGCTCCGGCTTCTGTAGCATCTGTTAAAGTTGGTACTGTAACATTCACAGATATCACAGCTACAAGCTTCAAGGTTAACGGAACAGCATATACATATGTTGTTGACGGTAAGAACATCGTTGTTACAGGTAATGTAGCAGAGGTTCTTAAGGGAATGGGTGACGTAGTAACCATTACTGTAAAATAATTTATACATATTGTTTCAAATGATATGATATTTAAGATTAAGCTGTTAGACGGCAATGTTTAACAGCTTAATCTATGTATAGGGAAAATTAATTGAGAGGTTTAAGATGAAGGAAAGACGGAATCATTTAGGATTATTCATATTGATGGGATGTATACTGGTTATGTGTGCTATTTCTCCTAAAATGATTGCATTTGCAGGAGGAATCAACAGTAATGAGGCAGGTGTGATTGCTGCTGCAAGTGGAACATTTTCTTATGACGGAAAAACTTATAAGGCAGGTTCTGCCTATATTAATTCCCTGACCAGTTATCTGGCGGCAGATGATGTAGATTTGACGGCAGAACAGGCAAGTGAAGCGATTTCCATGATGTATGCCAATGTCGGTGAGGGTGTCGCACAGGGATACCTTTATGAAGTGGGAGGACAGACAGGGAATTCGGAGCCTACAACCTCCACAGAGGATGATGGGGCAGATAAAAAATCAAAAGATGATACAAAGAAGGATAAAGATGACAAGGATTCTGATGAAGATAGTAATCCAGCTGATTTAGATGTATGGGATGCCATGTCAAATCAGACAGAGGCAAAGGAAAAATTGGAATCCCGTCCGGAAAAAGGAGAGGCAGCAGCATCAGTACAGCTTGGTGAAAATGATATTGTTATCACAACGAAGGATAATGAAACCATTAGCATATCCAAGAAAGAACAGTTGATTTCGGATAAGACTATTCTGGTAATTGATGGGATTTCGGGAATAATACTTGCAATTACTCTGGTATGTGGTGTAATCTTATTTATAACAAAGTGTATGAGTTTCAAAAGACCGAAGAACAGAAGAGCCAGACCGGGACATAGTAAAAGGCGTAAGATTCGCCGATATACAAGAAATGTGCTCACTGTCACAACGATGCTCAGCCTGGTAGCTACCTTTATTCTGCTGGGGAGTTATATTGCTTTGTTTAATAAAGATGCTATTATGCAGAATATGCAGAGCAGCGGTTATTTTCGTTATGCGTATTCGGAGTATATATCTGGTATGGCGAAGGAAGCCGTATCTGGCAAAAGTATAACCGATATGGATAAGATTGTATCTTACGAGGATTATTTATTTACCATAAAACAGAATTCTCTAAAGATTTTAGATGGTCAGACCAATATCCGCATTCCGGACAGTAATGTAACACCGTATATTTATAATATGAAAAACAGTTATATGCAGTTATTTTATGTGGCAGGAGTGTTTACAATACTCAGTGCAGTCTTAGGAACGGTTCTGATGATTTTTATGGATCAGCGCAGGGAACGAGGTATAAAGCATTTTGCGGCGGCAGAATTGATAGCAAGTATTGTGATTATAATAGTGACTACCATTATGGCAACGAAGAAGCCGTATTTGCACCTTTATATTGAACCGGATTATCTGTACCTGTTTTTAATGGAGTGTATTCAGTGGGGTGTAAAGGTAATGACCAGTATTTCTGCATTTTGTGTAGTAGTCGGGATGATATTGATTGGGGTATATAAAACGATTTCCAATAACCAAACATCGTAAATACGATAGAATTTGCGTGTTGGGGTCTGAATACAGAAGAAAATATTTTGTTATATTTACAAGAGAGTAATATAGGAGAATAACAGGATGGAATATTTCGATATCCATAGCCATATATTGCCGGGGGTAGATGATGGAGCTCAGACTTTGGAAGAAGCGATGTCAATGATTGATGTTGCCTACAAGGAAGGAACCCGGAAATTAATGCTGACACCGCATTATATCAGAGGCAAGAATAGCTATAGCAAAGAAGAACTACATAAGCGTTTTGAAGATTTTCAGATGGAAGTAGGCAGGAAATATTCAGATATGAAATTATATCTCGGTAATGAGATATTGTATGAAGACGGTATTATAGAGGATTTGAAGGAAGGTTTGATTCAGTTCATGAATGATACCAAGTATGTGTTGGTAGAGTTTAATATCCGGATTAGCTATCATCAATTATACGATGCGATTCGTAAGCTTACCAATGCCAGATACCGTCCGATCATTGCCCATGTGGAACGTTATAGATGTTTGTTTAAACATATTGAGAGGATTGATGAACTCGTAGGCATGGAAGCGTATTTACAGATGAATATTTCCAGCGTGTACGGGGGAATGCTGGATGAGAATGCCAGATGGTGTAAAAAACTGGTAAAAGAGGAATATATCAGCTTTTTTGGCACCGACGCTCATGATCTGGAAGACAGAGCACCATATATTAAGGATTATGTGGGCTGGATAGAGAAGAAATGTGGGGAATCATTTTTGGAAAAGGTGTTTGTTGTAAATCCACAGAAAATGGTTGAAAATCAATATATTATCGAGTAAGATAGATAATGATTTTATGATAGTTTGTACAAATATAAAATAGGAGATTGAAAGAACATGAACGAAGAGAGAAATGAAGAAATAGAAATTGACTTAAGAGAATTGTTCTATGTATTGCTGAGTAAAATATGGATTATTATACTGGTAACGGCACTGGGACTGGGGATTGCAGCAGGATATACAACAGCATTTATAAGACCTCTTTACAGCTCTACATCCATGATGTATGTAATGACAAAATCGACCAGTATTACATCATTAACAGATATACAGGTTGGGTCTTCCCTGACACAGGATTATCAGGTGTTCATCACAAGCCGTCCGGTGGTGGATAAGGTAATTGAAGAATTAGAACTTGATATGAGTTATGGAGAATTTGTGGAAAGCGTATCTGTTGATAATCCAACAAATACCCGTTTCATATACATTACGGTAAATAATCATGATGCATATATGGCAAAAACCATTGTTGATAAGCTTACAGATGTATCGGCAGAGCGTATGGGCACTATTATGGAAACAGAAAAGCCAAATGTAGCGGATTATGGACATGTTCCAGAGAATCAAACCAGTCCAAATCTGACAAAGAATGCAGTAATAGGAGCAATCCTTGGCTTTGTTCTGGCTGTCGGCTGTATCATTGTTCTGCATTTGATGAATGATGCAATTCAGACAACAGAGGATGTGGAGAAGTACCTTGGTATCAATACATTAGGATTGATTCCGTTAGAGGAGGGAACATCTAAGCGTTCCACCAGGGGACATGATAAAGATGCAGCAAGAATGCGTAAAGAACGTAAGCGGGCACGAAGAAAGAAAAAGGCATAACAACAGACGCTGTATAAAAGTGGATAGGAATTGGGTTGAATAGAGTAGGAAGGTAGATTCTCATGAAGGTTAATTTTGAAAAGAAGAAAGAATTAGATTTCAAGACAAATGAAGCATATAAGACATTACGTACCAATATTAGTTTTTCCGGCGATGATATTCGTGTTATTGCACTTACCAGTTCCCTGCCGAATGAGGGAAAATCAGTGGTGTCTTTTAATTTGGCAAATTCTCTTGCAGAAGATGGCAAGAAGGTGTTATACATTGATGCAGATATTCGGAAGACTGTTACGATTGCCCGTTATGGAGTAGATATTGAGACGAAGGGCTTATCCCATTATCTGAGCGGACAGAATAAATTAGAAGAGATTGTTTATGAAACAAATGTTGAGAATTTAAGTGTTATTTTTACAGGACAGACAGCGCCTAATCCGTCAGAGCTGCTTGGGAATGCTCGTTTTAAGAGTCTGATTGCAGCAAAACGGGAGGAATACGATTATATTATTATTGATTGTCCACCACTTGGGAGTGTTATTGATGCTGCTATCGTTGCGAAAGAGTGTGATGGTGCTATCATTGTTATTGAGACAGATAATGCAAGCTATAAGATAGTACAGCGAGTGAAAAAGCAATTGGAACAGAGTGGCTGTAAAATCCTTGGTGCTGTTTTAAATAAAGTAGAAATGGGTGGCAAAGGTTATTACGGTAAAGGTTATTACGGCAATTATTATGGACGTTATTATGGTAGTTACGGTGACTATGGAAATGATAAAGAAGCTTAGTAAGTCAAATACCTCGCAGCAAGCTATGGGGCATGCCCTAACTTCTCTTTAGCAAGTTCGCCCCAAGGGGCGGGGTATTTGACCCTTGCGGCATTCGTCAAATGTTCGTGTAAGCACGGCACTTGGCTCATTGCTTGCGGGAATAAAGAGCCAGTTTGTTATATGCGGAGAATCTCATATGTGGGGATTCTCTGTTGTTTTAAGGAGGAAGGGAAATGTATCAGAGAAATCAGAAAACATGGTATAAACATTTTGATTTTATGTTTCTTGATTTTCTTTGTATGGAAATAAGTTTTTTCATTGCATATATCATTCGTTTTGGTATTGAGAAAGCTCCGGAATTATTTTTATCTTCTGATTTTTCCACACCATACCGGAAGATCATGGTGATTATTTTATGTCTGCATATTGCAATGATATTATTTACAGAGCCATATTCCGGTATATTAAAACGAAATGCCGCAGAGGAGATCAAAAAAGTTTTTCAATATAATATATATATTTTGGCAGGCATTATTTTTATCTTGTTTATGGAACAGTCATCCGTGGTGTATTCCCGGTTGATTATGTTTGGATATCCGGTGCTGGATTGTATATTAATGTTTAGTTACCGATATATTTATAAACGTTATCTGAGAAAAGAGATTAATAAAAAGAAGAATCAGAGCTGTATGCTGTTGGTTGTACCGTATAGCCAGATAAACGGGATATTACATAAATTTTATAAGAGTAAGATCAGCACTGTTAAGATTGTTGGTATTATTTTAGCAGACAGCATGGCAGAGCTGGAAGCAGCTGCTGGAGATATGGCAGGGGAAAATAAGAAACAGGGGGATGCCGGTGGTACTTGCAATATTGGGAATCATGCCATAATAGGACATACTGTCCGGGATATACCGATAGTCGGAACTCTTACGGATATGTATGAATATGCCAGAATCAATGTAGTGGATGAAGTATTGATATGCATGGAAAGTGATCAGGTGGAAGATATTGCCAATGCCTTTATCAGTATGGGGATTACTGTCCATATCAGTATTCAGAATCTGGTTCAGATTCCAAGAGCTACTGTAAATCGGGTCAATGGGATATCGGTTATTACGGCAAGCGTTAATACGGTGACTTCCCGTCAGCTTATGATGAAGCGTTTGGTTGATATTTTCTTTGGTTTTTTTGGTACGCTTGTTACGGTTTTACTTACGGTATTTATTGCACCAGCAATTTGGATAGCGGATCCGGGACCCGTATTTTTTTGTCAAGAGAGGGTTGGTAAAAACGGGCGTATTTTTAAAATATGGAAGTTCCGGACAATGTATGTAGATGCGGAGGAGAGAAAAGCGGAGTTAATGGCGCAAAATAAGATGAGCGGTTTAATGTTTAAAATGGATGATGATCCCAGAATTATCGGATATGGAAAGAAATTTTCCCTTGGAAAATTTTTAAGAGAATCCTCCATTGATGAACTTCCGCAGTCTTTTAATATATTGGCAGGAAGCATGAGCGTGGTGGGTACCAGACCTCCGACTGTGAAGGAATATGAACAGTATGAGCTTCATCACAAGGGAAGGCTGGCAACCAAACCAGGCTTAACTGGAATGTGGCAGATAAGTGGAAGAAGTGATATTACGGATTTTGAAGAGGTTGTAAGACTGGATAAGGAATATATAGATAATTTTTCATTAGGACTGGATTTAGAGATTATATTAAAAACTTTCAAGGTTGTGTTAGGAAAAAAAGGCTCGGTATAAAGTTCTTCATAGAGTAGAAAAAAGGCTTGACTGCGGTAAGGGTACTGGCTATAATGACTACACCATAATAGTCTCATTTTGCACGGAATGCATAAGTCAAGCAGAGGAGGTGTAAGAAGATGCTGACTCAAGAAGACTTGGGAAACATTAAGATTTTGCTGGATACACAGCAGGAACGTCTTGAAGAGCGTTTTGATAGAATAGAAGAACGTCTTGGCAAGGTAGAGGAACGCCTTTATAAAATGGAGGAATGCCTTGGCAGGATAAAAGAATACCTTAATCAGGTGGAAAGCGATTTGAGAGCTTTAAGCAGTTATACACATAAGAAGTTTGCCTGGGTTGAAAATGATATGATATTGAAGATTACGGCATTGTTTGATGGCAGAGAATTATGTGTACAGCATGTGGAATGCCGAAGGCGGAATGAAGAGATTCAGCGTAAACTGGCATATATTGCCCCATTAGTGCAAAAAGTGCGGGAGCATGTAGAGCGGCTGGAATATCAGGATGAGATATTAAAAAGGCTGGTAAATGAATAAAAGAAAATAAGGAAAACATTAAAGGGACTGTTGCAATAAGAAAGAAGATTTTTCTTTTTTATCGTGACAGCCCTTTTTTGGTGTGGTAAAACCATAAATATCGACGGATTCCAATATTTCCCAACAAAAAAGAACTATAAATTCCAACATACAATTTGTAGTAGATAAAGTAAAATAAAAATATTATTTTGGGGAGCGGAGATGATATTTTGTATTTTGGTAATGAAAATGATTTTCTTGGAGCTGGCTGGCATTTTCCGATTGCAGCTGATAAAGTGACAGGACGTATCATGGAATGCTCCTATGAGGATAATATTAGACAAAGCATATATCTGATTGTGATGACCAAAAAGGGTGAGAGGGTTATGCGTCCAGATTTCGGATGTGATATTCATCAATATATGTTTGCCGCATTAGACTATACAACGTTGACAATGATGAAACATGCAGTGGAAGAGGCATTGGTAAGATGGGAACCCAGAATTACAGATGTTAACGTAAAGGTGGAAAACCGGTTGCAGAAGGAAAATGCCATACAAATAGAAATAGCATACCGGGTACGGACAACCAATAATCCGTTTAATCTGGTGTTTCCGTTTTACTTGCAGGAAACATGAAGGGAGAGGGAAATTGTATCAGGAAGAAAAAACACAAAGCATAACATCAGGTGAAACAGGTATTCCGAAGGCTATGCAAAAGGCCGCGGAAATAAAATCGGGGATGTCATTTTCGGATGTCAGGGTACACTATAATTCCCCTAAACCGGCAGAACTTGGAGCACTGGCATATACGATGGGTAATCAGGTGTATGTGGGTCCGGGGCAGGAAAAATATCTTCCTCATGAATTAGGACATGTAGTGCAGCAGAAACAGGGAAGAGTTGGTGTTACAAAAAGAGAACAGGGGAAACCGATTAATGATGATGTGGAATTGGAAAGGGAAGCAGATAAATTTCTATGATGACAGGAGAAAAATCAGAAAGGTATCTTGAATATGTAAAGAAGGCAGAGGGACATCGGATTTTCCGTTTTTTATCCTTGCTGGAACAGGAAAGTGTTTATGATTTTAGTGAGCAGTCATCTTATGAAGAGTCTATTTTAAGCAGGGAAGTAAAAAAATATTTTTCGCAGTATTTAAAAGCAGAGGAGATACCTGTTTTGACGGGAAAGCAGGTATTTAATGATTCCATATTATATAATGTGGAGTCTGTCCTGCATCTGGATGCATTTGAGAAAATGTGTGTGGAACTGGCAGTATTAGGGGAAGTGGATTCTTATTTTGAGAAGTTTTTTATCTATATGAATAATGACTGGAATAATGGGTATTTAAGCTTAGATACGGCTATCAGACTATATCTGATGAGGAATGGAGCAGACATAGGTTTTTATAAATATTTTGCAAAAGACAGTAAACTGTTTCGGTACGTTTTTTCCTTTTATGGACAGGAAGGAAAGGGAAGGGTAAGATGGGGGCTTAAGCTCAGGAATTCTTTTTTTGGACTTTTGTTTTCGAAGGATACAGGATTTTTCGGAAGGTTCTCCTTTTTAAAATGGTATCATGCCAAAGAGGAGGACAGTGCAGCCTATAAGGATACGGGATTATTTAAGCAAATGGACTGCATTGCAGATATAGTTCCGGCAGGTATTTATCTGTGCAGTGGGGAGAATAGCGGGGAACAGATTGTCAGGGGATATGGTGGTGTCAAAAAGCATATATTTTGTTGATTTAAAGCTTGATGGTGAAAAAAGTACTGTTAATCATAAACTGGGAGAGGAAAATTTATTAAAAACAAATTATCCCGGTTTATCTGATATATTGGAATCCAAAACTGCAAGTGGAAATTTTGACAGAGTGTATTATGGGGAGGAAAATCTTGATTCGGTATATGTTCCTATTATAAATCAGGAGGGAACCGCTTCTGCATTTGTTGGGATAGATTTCAGTGAGACGATGATTGCAAAAAATATGAAGAAACAGATTGATAATAATATGAAGTTTTTGCTGGTCATTACACTTTTTTCTTTTTTTCTGTTGTTTTTTATCGTTCGTTTTTCTGTTCTTAAGAGGATTCATAAGCTGAAGGAGTATGCGAAACAGGTTTCAGAAGGGAATTTTCATGATAAACTGCCAGTCAGAGGACATGATGAACTGAGTGAGATATATTCTGTATTTAACTGGATGTCTGAAAGTATAGCAGGTCATATGGAAGAAATGCAGATTATGAATGATGCGTATTACAGATATGTACCATCAAAAATTTTGTTACTTCTCAAAAAGGAACGGATTGTGGATATTAAGCTGGGAAATGAGACCAGTGCAATGCTCACGGTTTTTTCTCTGCAATTAGCGGATTTTGACAGGACTATACGGAAAAAAAGTGCCAAAAAAATGATAGATGCGATCAATCAGGTATTGCATGTAAGTGTTCCTGTGATTGTGGAAAAAGAGGGAATGATAGAGGGATTCCAAAATGCAGGCTTTACTGCACTATTTGATAATAATAGTGAAGCAGCACTGCTGGGTGCCATTACGATATGCCAGAAGCTCAATCATATGGTCAGGATTAAGCAATTGGAAAAAAACCAGGCAGGGATTGGGATTGCTTACGGAGCCGTTACCCTTGGAATCGTAGGACAGGAAAAAAGACTGGCGCCGATTACGGTTTCTCAGTATAGGGATACTGCCTGCTGGCTTCAAAGGATTGCAGAACAATATCAGGCACATATACTGATTACCCAGACAGCAGCGGATAATATACCGCATTTTTTTGATACATACCATACTCGTACACTGGGTTTTTTGTATAATACATATACTGGCTATACAGACAGAATCTATGATGTGTATGATGGGGACAGCAGGGAGGAGATAGAACTTAAGGACATGACGAAAGAGTTATTTGAAAAAGGGGTGGAGCTATACTGTATCAGGAATTTTGAAAAGGCACGGCATGAGTTTATTGAAGTGCTGAAACGTTTTAGAAAAGATAAGGCAGCAAAGGAATATCTATATCTGTGTGATAAGTACAGTAGACAGGAGAATCAGAAGGATATAGAAATTTATTTTACAAAGATGGAGTGAAAAGCTTGAAGGATCGAATCGTGAGAAAAGCGGTATTGGGCATAGAATTAAGAGATGCGTTTACCAACAGGACAATAGAATCAGAGGATATCAGCGTATATGCCAAAGGATATCCTAAGGCGGTGAAAAAAGATAAATATTATGTGTTTTTGGGGGAAGAAAAAGAAAGGATAGAGATAAGTATTCAATCTTTATTATATGAGGAAAAGCAATGTGTAGTTTTTATTGGAGAAGAGAAGGAAAAGAGAGAAGAGAGTCTGGGGGAGTGGAAAGTTGAAGAGGTTTCCGGGATACCACTAATGCTGATTACACTGTATCCAAATGAGATGTATGTGCTGCCGGACGGCTATGAAAGAATAACTGTAGAAGGAAAACCGTTGGAGGAGATACGGGTAATCAGGGATAAAGAGAATATGTTTTTACTGGCAGATGATTATGAAGCAGGGGAAATCATCTGGATTTTAATGGAGGCAGGAAAAAATGTCAGGAATCATCCGTTTCGCATTGTGGAAAAAGACGGAGAAGGGTATGAGGATTTTATGATAACAGAAAAGAGAGTGGATTTTCAATATGTTATGGAAAAGCCTTTAAAGGGGAGATATTCCAAGGGAAGCAGGATTTACGAGTTATATTGTGTTAAGGCTGATAAAGAAGGGAAGGCTGTTGCAATTATAAAAAAGGCAGCCGTATTCAAGAAAAATTGCAACAGATATAAATATTAAATTTTTTGGCAAGGCAGATTTGATCGCCTTGCTGTTTTTATCTTATAGAAAAGTTCTCTGGGTAGGATTGCACTGCGGCGGAAAGGAATTGAGTTGCTGCTAGTGGACGAGGTCTTATATTTATGTGTATTACTGAATGAAACGGGGTTTTTGACTGGAAAACATATAGATTCTTACAATATTCTTTCGATATTCTTACAATTGGTGAAACTGTATTGAGAAGTAGGAAAAAGTTATTTATTATGAAGAAATCAGGACTAAATAACTATTATGTTTTTTAGATTTATCATACATAATTAGGAAGCAATGCAAAGGGGAGGGATGGCATGAGGGGTAAGAAGAGAATAAGTAGTATTATAATTGCAGCAATGATTTTGGGACTTACCGGATGCGGTTTGTTTTCAGAGGAGGAAAGTATCAATGATACGATGAAAGTACAGCACTTTACTCCATTACAGCATCAAAAGATAAAGGTAAAAAGAGGGAACTTGGATTTTTCGGAAACGGTTATTATGGAATATAAAAATCAGGAAGAAAGAGAGTATTATTTAAATTATTATTATGAAGAGTCTATGAACTCAAGAATCAAATGCTATGTCATTGAAGGAGATTTTGTGAAAAAAGGACAATTATTGGCAGAGGCACCCTGCGATGAATTAAAGGAAGAAAAAAAGAGTTATCAGAAACAGATGGAAACCATTCAATTAGATGTTACTTATAATAAAAATTTATTGGAGATTGCGGAGAACAAAGAGGAAAAACAGCAGTACCGAATGCTGATTGAGGATGGGAACAATCAGATAGAAGTATTAAAAATGAGAATCAGAGAAGTAGAGGAGAAAATGGAGAAGTTCCGGATTGTGGCTGACATGGACGGACAGGCTACAAAGGTGAGAGATTTAACTATGACGTACCATGACCCACAAAGACCAATTGTGACGGTGACATCTCTGGAAGGTTATTTTAAAGGAATTGTAAGCAAAGAAATGTGTAAGTTAAAAGAGGGTGATACCGTTACTGCTGAAATTTCATCAAAGCCCACAGAAATGACAGTGCAGGATATGCAGGATATAACGGATGGGCGAATAGAGGTTCATTTTTTTGCAGAGGGTACATTTGAGCAAAGCAGCCGGGCAAAGCTGGTTATTGAAGGGGAAAAGGCGGAAAAAGTATTGTATATTCCGAAGACAGCAGTGGCGATAGATGATGAAAAAGCATATGTGCGGATCGTAGCTGAGGATGGGTTTTTACGGGCTAAAGAGGTGAATGTGACTGGTCCCGTAAATGGTTATTATATTGTAGAGAATGGATTGCAGGAAGGAGATGAGATCATAAATGAATAAAAGGATTATGGCATCATTTCTTTTGCTGGTTATGCTGATAGGAATTATGGATGGTTGTAAGAAAAATATTGCCGCACCGGAACTAAAAACTCCGGCCAGCGAAAGCGTTCAGGGAATTCTTGCGGAAAGAAAGGATATTGCAAATATTACTGCTATGAAGGGTAATGTGACGGGCAAAGTAAAATGTTACTATTACAACCAGTTTATGGATGGATTGCAATATAAAGTACAACTCGGGGAAAAGGTTCTGAAGGGACAGGAGCTGGTGGTGGCGGATACAGAAGAACTGGAGAGTATGCTGGAGGATTTGAATAGGGAACTGGAGGAAGTAAAAGGAAAGTTATCCTACCAAAAAGAATACAGTCAGTTAAACCAGAAAAGGATAAAACTTCAGGGACAGAATGCAGATCAGAAGGGTAAAGAGGAAGCACAAAGGGAGCTAGAAAAAGAAAAAATAGATGAAGAATATCAGAGGAGCCTGTTAGAAATAGAGATTGCTAATATCAATAAGCAGATTGCGGAAGTGCAAGAGCAGATAGAAAACTGCACACTGTATGCAGAGGAAGACGGATATGTATCCTATATAAGTTATGAAGAATCTTCACTGGAATTTTATAATATTTTAGCGGTGACCAATACCGATTCTTTGTGTATCAATGCTGAATATCTGGTGGAAGACTATATCAGGGCATATGTGTATTATGATGGGAAAGAATGGGAATTAAATGAAATACCATATTCAGATATGGAAAAAAAAGCAGCAGAACGAAATGGTATGACTATTGGTTCAAAATTTGAGCTTCCCGCTGAGTCTATGGTGCTTGGGGATTATTTGGAATTGTATTTTGTATTGGAAGAAAGCAGGGATGCCATTGTCATTTCCAAATCATGTATTTATAGAAGTGAAGATATGGATTATGTATATAGGATCCACGGAGAGAACAAGGAGAAATGTTTTATAGAAAAGGGAATAGACGATGGTTCGGAAGTACAGATTACCAGTGGAATTGAGGAAGGTGATTTAGTCTTTTATCCGATAGACGAAACCATAGAATATGAAGGAACTGCCATTGTAACAAAAGAAAGTGTACCGATTATGGGAATAGAAAGAAGTTGTTATTTGAGTTATCCATATCAGTCACTTGTAACGACGAGGATTGCTGAATCAGAATTACAGTATCTTACTGAAGCAACGGAGTTAAAAAAAGGTGATTTAATTGCTACAGTCAAGGTTTTACGTGGAGAAGCAGATGTAAAGGAGATAGAAAATCAGATTTCTACACTAAAAAAGCAATATGATATTCAAAATGATATGCATGAAAAGGTCATAAAGGATTTAAACGAAGAAATAAAGAAATTAAAAGAAAAAAAGAAAGAGCAGAAAAACAAAAGTAAGGGCGAAAAGCAGGAAAATATTGACTTAGACGAGGAACAGGAAGACCTCAGTAAGATAGAAGAGCAGGAAAACGGCGATGGAGAACCGGAAGAGGATTCTGTCTCTGAAGAGGATATTTCCATCAAGGAACTGGAGCTGTCCATGGAGAAGATGTCCAAAGCATATGAAGAGGATAATTATAAAATTCAGCTTAAAGGAATGGAAAAAAAGCAGAAGCATTTAAAGGAAAGCACAGGGGAAGTATCTATCTATTCATCAGAAGAGGTAGAATTTGAAAGATTTTACGTGGAAAAGGGTTCAAGACTGGTGGACGGCTCAGTACTTGGAATTATGCATCACACAGATACCTTTTTTTGGGCTGTGAGGGACGGGGATAACATTTTGCCATATGGAATGAAGGTAGTAATAAAAGATGCGGATGAAAATGAATATGAAGGAGAAGTGATAGGAACTTATCCATCGGGAGAAGCAACGTTTACGCAAACAGATGAATCAGGAACTACTTTTACCTATACTGTATTAGCTAATGAAAATCAAGGGAATGTATATATTCGGTTAAAAGAGAATATTGAGTTAAAAAATGGTACACTGGTTTATCAGTCTAATATGCTGGAAGATGCGATTGTAATTGATATGAGTCTGTTGAAGAAAGAAAAAAAAGATTTTTATGTATGGGTGTTACGAGAAGGAAAACCATACAAGCAGTATGTACAATTTGATAATTTGGCAGATGACAAGCTGTTGATTTATAAGGGTCTATCAGAAAATGACACGCTTCTTATGGGGGTGAAGTAGGAGATGCTTACATTTATTAAACAAAAATTATTGTATAAAAAATGGCTGAATATCTGTCTCTTGATTGGAATCATAATCCTGACTGCTGTGGCAGCGTGCCTGCCGATGTATCAGAATCTGGCAGAAAATCAGGCGTTTCAGAATTTGATGAAGGAATATATTAATGAAGAAGAAAGATATCCTTCTGTTATTACATTGTCTAATGCATTTGCTGTGGAGGAGGGGAAAAATGCGTATAAGGCTGCTACAGAGCAGATGAATAAATGCGATGAGATATTGGATGATGACCTGCACATCAAGCCTAAAGAAAGAATTAAATTGTTTACGATCAGGGAACAAAAAGTAAATCCCCTGCAAAACGCTGGAAATAGTATGGGTGCGAATAATTATCGTCTCAGTGTACTTTCTGATTTTCAGAATCATATAAAGCTCGCAGCCGGTTGTATGTTTGATGATACCGCAAGTGTGAAAAAGGGAACACCGGAGGAAGGTGTGATTTCTTTTGATCAAGATACTAAATATACCTGCGTGGTATCTGCTGCATTATTGGAGGAAAGCGGCTTTTATATAGGGCAGACTCTGGAGTTTGAGAATATGATCTGTCAAGATAATGCACCCTTGCGGGTTACGATTACAGGTGTATTTGAGGAAAAGGAATCAGAAGATACATACTGGGTAAATCCTCCTTTAGCATATACCAGACATCTTTTTGTGTCAGAAGCTATGATGTCAGAGATACTTGATGACGTAAGCGGTGAGAGAGAAATTGCTTATAAAAATCATAACCTGTATGATTACGAGAATATGTATGCAAAGGAATTGCAGAGATTTTATAGGACTTTGAAACATTATACATCTTCTGGATTTGAGAATGGGGCTATAGAGTGGGAAACGGATTTTTTTGATTTGCTGGATGCATATATGGAAAATGCCAGAAAGATCAAAGCGACTCTCTGGATATTGGAGCTGCCGATGTTAGTTCTGATACTGGTCTTTATTTATATGATATCTTCACAGATTCTGGAGTTAGAGGGAAATGAAATTGCTGTCTTGAAGAGTCGCGGAGTATCCATAAAACAGATTGTATGGCTGTATTTTGTTCAGTCATCTTTACTGGCAGGTATCGGAGTTTTAATCGGACTTCCAATGGGATATGGATTATGCCGTTTGTTTGGACAGTCTGACGCATTCTTAGAATTTGTAAACCGTGCGGATCTGACAGTAAAAATTACAGCATCTACAATGGTATACTGTATAGCAGCAGCAGTTTTTGCAGTTGCTTTTATGACACTTCCGTTGCTGCATATTGCAAGAGAGGACATTGTTTCTAAAAAAAGTAAAAGAGGAAAGTCTGATGTCAGTTTATGGGAGAGATATTATATTGATGTAATTCTCCTGGCAGTCTCTGGTTATGCGTATTATAGTTTTCAAAAGCAGAGAGGAGAAATAGCATCTAAGGTTTTAAATGGGGATGGATTGGATCCATTTTTGTTTCTGGGTGCAACTTTATTTATGTTAAGTCTGGGAATGCTTGTACTAAGGGTATTTCGCCTGCTAGTTAAACTGATTTATATAATAGGAAAGAAAAAATGGTCGCCTGCCATGTATGCTTCTTTTTTGCAAATATTGAGGACAAAGGGAAAACAAGGATTTATATCCTTATTTCTTATCGTAACATTGTCAATGGGAATCTTTTATTCCAATATCGCCAGAACCATTAACCAGAATGAAGAAGACCGGGCACTATATAATCTGGGTACGGATATAGTGCTAAAGGAGGAATGGATAAAAATGGCCGCTACCCGTTCAATCGCAAAGGATAAACAAGAAGTTTCATTCTATTATGTTGAGCCATCTACAAATTTGTTTTCAGAAGTGAGGGAGGTTTCGGAATCTGCCACGAAGGTATTACAGCGGAACGTAGGAATGAAAGGAGCAAAGGATTTAACAAAAAACGGACGGCTGATGGCAATACATACAAAGGAATTTGGTTCTGTGGCATGGATGAGGGATGGTACTTTGGATAAGCATTGGTATCACTATTTAAATGACCTTGCAGATGCTTCCCAGAATGTATTGGTATCTTCCAATGCAAAAACAGATTTTGGGTTAAAAATAGGAGACAGCATCAAATATTTCCCCAGCTTGGAAGAAAAGAACACAAGAGATACTTTAGGAACCGTAACAGGAACGATTTGCGGTTTTGTGGACGCATGGCCGGGATTTAGTGGTTATCAAACAGTGACAGACGAAAAGGGTGTAAGAAAACAGGAACCGGTATATCTGATCGTTGCCAATTATGGGTTTATAGAAAGTACCAATGGAACACAGCCTTGTGAAATATGGGCAAAGACAGGAGGAAAGAATCAGGATATTTTTGACATTACATCCAGGGATGAAATACATCTGGAGTATAGTAATAATGCCAACACAGAACTGATATTGGCAAAGCAGACATCAATAATCCAGATTACAAACGGAATGCTGACTATGAGTTTTCTGGTAGTTTTAGTGCTTTGTATGATCGGTTTTTTAATATACTGGATTATATCTATCCGGCAAAGAGAACTGTTATTTGGAATTTACCGTGCAATGGGTATGTCTATGAGAGAGATTATCGGCATGCTGGTGAATGAGCAGGTGTTTTGTTCACTATTGGCAATCATCTGCGGTGTCATCAGTGGAATTGTAACTTCCCGTGTTTTTATTTCCCTGATTGTCATTGCATATGCCCCGGAGAGTCATTGTTTACCATATATATTATATTCTTCACCTAAGGATATGGTACGGATGGGAATTGTGGTAACATTCATACTTGGCAGCTGTATATTCATACTGGCAAAAATGCTTTCCAAGATGAAGGTTGCCCAGGTAATCAAACTTGGTGAAGATTAAAGCGATAGAAGAGGTGACGGAGCATGGAAGATTTTTTGAATGTTATGATTGAGACAAGGGGAGTGGTGCGTTCATTTCCTGTTGGAGACGGAGAGGAACTGGTGGTATTAAAAGGAATTGATATGATGATACCAGCAGGAAAACTCACAATCCTGAAAGGGCGTTCAGGGTCAGGAAAGACGACACTGCTAAATATATTGAGTGCATTGGATAATCCCACTAGCGGGCTGGTATATATGGAGGAAAGAGAAATCGGACAGATGCCGGAGAAGGAAAAGGAATGGATTCGCAGAAAGGAGATGGGATATGTCTTTCAGGCAGTTGCACTAATACCTGTGATGAAAGCTTATGAAAATGTTGAATTTGAGCTAAGGTTATCAGGATATGAGGGAAACATGGAAGAAAGGGCAAAGGAATGCCTGGAATTAGTCGGTTTGAAAGACCGTATGAATCATATGCCGGGAGAATTGTCAGGTGGAGAGCAGCAGAGGGTTGCCATTGCAAGGGCAATTGCACATAAGCCAAAGGTTATTTTTGCGGATGAACCAACCGGAGCACTGGATACCAATACCGGTCTTGGAGTAATTCATCTGTTTAAGAATCTGGTGGAAAAAGAAGGGGTTACAATTGTTATGACAACTCATGATACAAATCTGATGGAACTGGGAGATGTGGTTTATGAAATGGAAGACGGGCAGGTGATAGGATGAGACTGTGGGAGAAAAAAAAGCAAAGAAAGGAAGGAGATGCATACTTGCAGGGGGATAGAGATAAGCTGGGAAAAAAAGAGCCGGATGCTAAACAGGAAGAGGCGGCCGGAAGCATTATCTGGGGAGATGGTCTGGTAAAAATATATAAGACAAAAGAAGTGGAAGTTATGGCACTGTCCGGTCTGGAGATATCCATTAAAACTGGAGAATTTATGGCGATTATCGGAAAGAGCGGCAGCGGAAAATCCACACTTTTAAATATGATTGGAGGGTTGGAACGACCATCTGTGGGGAAGCTTCTGGTGGACGGTAAAGATATGAGCCTTCTTACAAGGGAAGAACTGGTACTTTATAAGCGGGATATCGTTGGGTTTGTCTGGCAGAATAATTCAAGAAATTTATTACCTTATTTAAATGCATTAGATAATGTGATGTCCCCTATGCTATTTAGGAACGGAGCTGAGAAGGAAAAAAGAGAACGTGCACTGCATCTGCTGGAGCTTGTTGATATGGCAC
This sequence comes from uncultured Lachnospiraceae bacterium, assembly GCA_910585605.1. Lineage (GTDB taxonomy): Bacteria > Bacillota > Clostridia > Lachnospirales > Lachnospiraceae > CAG-590. The sequence goes on from CAJUFL010000004.1 coordinate 109,909, forward strand.
ATAAAAAAGACAGTATGCTAAAACAGCTTTCTGGTGGAGAACAGCAAAGAATCGCCATTGCTATTGCACTTGCTAATAATCCCAAAATCCTTCTGGCAGATGAGCCCACCGGGTCGGTAGATGTAAAGACTGCAAATCACATTTTCGACCTGTTCAAAAGGCTGAATGAGGAGCTTGGGCTGACCATTGTGATTGTAACTCATGACAATAAGATATCTAAGATGGTACAGCGGGTGGTAAGAATCCAGGATGGCAAGATTAGTTCGGAACAGATTATGAAACAAGAATATGAGAGAAATCTTTCAGGGTTATCCTTAAGTGATCTGGATTTGTCTGAGGATACTCATGAAGAGTATAGTGTGCTGGATAAGTTTGGAAGATTGCAGCTTCCGGAAAAGCTGTTGGAAGAAGCAGGAATTAATGGGAAAAAGGTAAAGCTGGGAATGATGGATGGGAACATTGTGGTGAAAAAGGAATAGTTATGCAGGCAATGAGCCAAGCAGACGTGCTTGCACAGATATTTGGAGAGTGCTGCGAGGGTCAAATATTCCACTGTTCTGCAACAGGGTGATATAGTTGTGCAATTGCCTGGATGAATAGAATATAAGTGCGGATTTATAAGTCAGCCTGACAATATTTGCAGGAGATAGAAAGAAATGCAGTCAGACATAATAAAATCAAGGATTTTCCTTGACTTTTCATGTGTCTTCTGCTATTCTATTACCTGCGACGTGTGTCGGGGCTTTTTTTTTGTGTGCAAATTTTCGAATTAACGCTTGAGTTTGCAGGCAAAAGGAAGTCATTAGAATAAAATGGAGGTGGAAGTTGTGCGAGTTAAAATCACATTGGCATGTACAGAGTGTAAACAGCGTAATTACAATCTGACAAAGGACAAGAGAGTCCACACAGAGCGTATGGAAACCAAGAAGTATTGTCCGTTTTGCAGGACTCATACGTTACACAAAGAGACCAAATAATCAGGGATTACGGAGGTGATTTAAGATGGCAAATGAGAATGAATCAACATCTTTAAAAAGAAGCTTTTTCACCGAGCTTAAGGGTGAGTTCCGTAAAATTATTTGGCCTGATAAGAAGCTTTTAGGCAAGCAGTCTGTTGCAGTTATCATTGCTGCAATTGTTATCGGCTGTATTATTGCTGCTATTGACTGGTTGATGCAGATCGGTCTTTCATTCATTATTGGTTAGGTGGGTGATTGTATGGCGGATGTAGAGAATAACAGCGAAGCAAGATGGTATGTGGCTCATACCTATTCAGGCTATGAGAATAAGGTAAAAGCAGATATCGAAAAGACGATTGAAAACAGAAAGCTTCAGGATCAGATTCTTGAGGTATTAGTTCCGCTTCAAGATGTAGTGGAATTAAAGAACGGTGCGAAGAAACAGGTTTCTAAAAAAATGTTTCCGGGCTATGTATTGATTAACATGATTATGAATGATGCTACATGGTATGTTGTTCGTAATACAAGAGGTGTTACCGGTTTTGTGGGACCGGGATCAAAGCCGGTACCGCTTACGGAAAGTGAGATGAAGAATCTGGGCATCAGGGTTCCCGAGATGGAAATTGATGTTGAACTGGGTGATAGCGTTAAGGTTGTAGCTGGTGCTTGGGAAGGTACGGTGGGAATCATTACGGATATCAATACAGGGAAACAGTCCGTTACGATTGAAGTTGATATCTTCGGTCGTGCAACATCTGTGGAAATCAGTTTTATGGATGTTACAAAAATTGATTAAGTAATCAATCACTTCGTGATTGGTTACAAATAAAAAGAGGAATCGCCCGCATAGGAATCTGCTTCGCAGATAGGCGGACGAGTAGGCAATCAATCACTACGTGATTGGTTACAAATAAAAGAGGAATTGCGTGCATGAGAATCACTTCGTGATAGCACGCAAGTAGGTAATCAATTTGTATAACAAATTGGTTACAAATAGTGGGAGGGCAGGTCCCGTTGACCACATGAAATAGGAGGAAAAACGATTATGGCTAAGAAAGTTGAAGGTTATATTAAATTACAGATTCCGGCAGGTAAGGCAACTCCTGCACCACCGGTTGGACCGGCATTAGGTCAGCACGGTGTTAATATCGTAGAATTTACAAAGCAGTTTAATGCCAAAACAGCAGATCAGGATGGAATGATTATTCCGGTTGTTATTACTGTATATGCTGACAGAAGTTTCAGTTTTGTAACAAAAACTCCGCCAGCTGCAGTTTTATTAAAGAAGGCATGTAAGATTGATAAGGCTTCATCCGTTCCTAATAAAACAAAGGTTGCTACGATTTCGAAAGCTGAGGTTCAGAAAATCGCAGAGCTTAAGATGCCAGATTTAAATGCGGGCAGCCTTGAGGCAGCAATCAGCATGATTTCCGGAACAGCACGTTCTATGGGAATCGTTGTGGAGGATTGACATTGGGTACTTAACGAGACCAAACAGAGTGCAGGTTGAGTTTTAGTACGAAAATTCATCCTGATACTTAATGAGGCTGAAGACCGAATTTAGTAGAATGGATGACAGAGAACTTGGCGAAAACGAGCCAAAGGCGAAGTTTGAACCTAGTCGTAGTCATGTCGGTGCGGTTGGCGAGGTGTTTACGAGCCTGCAAACCGACGAAAAGAGAATTATTATAAGCAATCAATCACTTTGTGATTGGTTACAAGAAATAAGGAATTGCGTGCATGAGAATCACTGCATGATGGCACGCAAGCAGGCAATCAATTTGCAAAGCAAATTGGTTACAAGAAGTGGGAGGGTCGCTCCCGATAATACCACAGGAGGTTTATAAGAGATGAAAAAAGGTAAAAGATATGTTGAAGCTGCAAAGCTTGTAGACAAGACACAGGTTTATGATATTCCAGAAGCAGTTGCACTTGTTAAGAAAGCAGCCAGTGCAAAGTTTGATGAGACAGTAGAAGCTCATTTGAGAATGGGATTAGATGGTCGTCATGCTGACCAGCAGATTCGTGGTGCAGTTGTACTTCCTCACGGAACAGGTAAGACTGTAAAGGTTTTAGTGTTTGCCAAGGGCGAAAAAGTGGATGAGGCTACTGCTGCCGGTGCTGATTTTGTAGGCGGAGAGGAATTGATTCCTAAGATTCAAAATGACGGATGGCTGGATTTTGACGTTGTTGTTGCAACTCCGGATATGATGGGTGTTGTTGGTCGTTTGGGTCGTGTACTTGGACCAAAGGGCTTAATGCCGAATCCTAAGGCTGGTACGGTAACTCCGGATGTAACAAAGGCTGTCAATGATATCAAAGCCGGTAAGATTGAATACAGACTTGATAAGAACAACATTGTTCACGTGCCAATTGGAAAAGCTTCTTTTACAGAGGAGCAGTTAGCAGATAACTTCCAAGCGTTAATAGATGAGATTATTAAGGTAAAACCATCTGCTGCAAAGGGACAGTATTTAAGAAGTGTTACACTTACTTCTACAATGGGTCCTGGTGTTAAATTAAACACAGTTAAGCTTGTGTAAGCAGAGAAAAATAAAAAGAGATTTTTCTTCAATAGAAGAAGAGTCTCTTTTTTATGTTTTAAACAGGAATAAAACGGAGTTGCTGCCGGAAATTTCTCTGTCATAGAATGGAAGGCAATTTATAATATGTAGAATTATTTATGGCAGAATAATAAAGTTTGTATTATAATGGAATGGGTAATAGACGAGGGAGTGCCGTATCAAATAGTTATCATCTCTATGGAAATATTAAAAGAGAAGAATTTCCTAATGCGGCAGTCTATGATAAATTTATATACAAGGAGAAATAGTATGAGTATAAGAATCGGAATCTTGGGATATGGCAATCTTGGAAGAGGTGTGGAGTGTGCGGTTAAGCAGAATCCGGATATGGAACTGGCAGCAGTATTTACGAGAAGAGACCCGTCTGATGTTTCTATTTTGACGAAAGAGGCGGCAGTATGCAACGTAGCTGATGTGGAAGAATGGAAAGACAAAATTGATGTTATGATTCTCTGTGGAGGAAGTGCAACGGATTTACCGGAACAGACACCGGAGTATGTGAAGTTTTTTAATGTGGTGGACAGCTTTGATACCCATGCAAAGATTCCGGAGCATTTTGAAAATGTGGACAAGGCAGCAAAGCAGAGCGGCAGAATCGGTATTATTTCGGTAGGCTGGGATCCGGGAATGTTTTCGTTAAACAGAATGTATGCTAATGCGATTCTTCCCGAGGGAAAAGATTATACTTTTTGGGGTAAGGGTGTCAGTCAGGGTCATTCCGATGCCATTCGCCGGATTGCAGGAGTTAAAAATGCAAAGCAGTATACGATTCCTGTAGAGGATGCTCTGGCATCCGTACGTGCAGGTGAGAACCCGGAGCTTACAACAAGGCAGAAGCATACCAGAGAATGTTTTGTTGTACTGGAAGAAGGTGCGGATGCGGCAAAGGTGGAGAAAGAGATTAAAACTATGCCAAATTATTTTGCAGATTATGATACCACAGTTCATTTTATCAGTGAAGAAGAAATTATGGCAAACCACAGTGGAATTCCCCATGGCGGTTTTGTGATCCGCTCCGGAAAAACAGGCTGGGAGCAGGAGAATAACCATGTGATAGAATACAGCTTAAAGCTGGATTCCAATCCGGAGTTTACAGCCAGTGTCATAGCAGCATATGCAAGGGCTGCGTATCGATTGTCCAAAGAAGGACAGTCCGGCTGCAAAACAGTATTTGACATTGCACCTGCATATTTAAGCGCAAAAAGCCCGGAGGAGCTTCGGGCAGCATTATTATAATGCTGTCAGGATTAAGATGCTTAAGGAGCGTGTAATCATAAAGAGACAGGCAGCTATAATATGTATGCTGATGTCAGCAGATAGAAAATCAGTACAAATGTGACGGATGAATAAAAGACTGTTATATGACAAAAGTCATATAACAGTCTTTTTGAAAATTATTCCTGTGGCAGTTCCGTAGTACAATGTGCACATTTGACAGCATCAATGGGAATTTCACTTTTACAGAATGGGCATATTTTAGTGGTTGGAGCTGTATTTTCCTTTTTCTTTCCCAAATTTGCAGCAGTGTTAATGGCTTTCATCAGACAGAACAAAATGAATGCCATGATAATAAAATTGACAACGGAGGAAATAAAGGAAGAAGCGAAACCGGCAATGTCTGCCCAGGTGTAATGGGCACCACCGGTAACGGTCTTTAAAATAGGATTGATAAAATTGTCTGTCAAAGAGGTTACAATTCCGGAGAAAGCACCTCCGATAATAACACCAACAGCCATGTCCATAACATTTCCGCGTAATGCAAAAGACTTAAATTCTTCTAAAAATTTTTTCATAAGTATTGTCTCCTCCCCCATATTCCTTTAAATATCGTGTTGCCTGTTCTAAAGATATACCAAGCTTATCCTGTAAACTTTGTAAAATTGATTCGTTATCCATTCCATATTCCCTGTTCAAATTAATAAGCATTTTCGCTTCACCTTGATATATTCCTTGATTTATCCCCTGTTCTATTCCCTTCTCCAACCCCTCCCGGTATCTCTCACGCTCTATCTCCATCATCGTCATATATTCCGCCCTCCAATCCTCTTTCCCTTTTACGTTATCCACTTCCTCCTGCATTTCTTTTGCGATTCCCCCTATCGCAAGCTCTCCATTTTTGTTGTTTTATTCATGTTTCTATTCCTTGTTATACTAATCTGTTAGTGGATGTGCAACTGTATTCTTTTGTTTGTGTAAATAGTATGTGGCTATCTCAACGCAGTATAGGTAACCACCAGTCTCTTTGCTGGGGACACTTTCGTTTCATTGTGTCTCGTAATGGTACATAACGCTGCAAAAAACGCAGCTTAAGTACCAACGGACACAAATACCCCGGCAAAGAGACTGGTGGTTACCCATACTGCTGTTTACTGGCAGCAATAAATATGTTAATCACTCAGAGGCTTTATGTTATTAAAGTTAAAAATCCAAAGCAAACTATTACAGATAAAAACGAAAAAGGGTTACTGTTATAGATAATTACAAAACTTATATGTTCTTTGGCTTCGGTCATCCTGCTATCTAAATTTACGCCTTTGTACTTTGCGAAGCAAATACAATAAGTAAATTCAGATAGCAGGATGACGTTAATATACACTGGATAACATCAGTAATCTGTAATCTCACATTGGTATACCAATATGCTAGCACAGGAGAAACAGGCTGTCCAAAACTTTATAGTTGTCAGATTCAGTCTAAAATGAAACACAGAATTGCATAAGAAAACCGCCAGACCAATATCATACTGGCTGGCGGTAACTATTAATCCAACGATATCTGAATTATATTATTTCATACTTACACATTCCTTGAAACTGTAAACAGGCAATCCTGCTATTTCTTCACCTTACACTTCTTAACTGCACTCCACTTGCCATATACCTTCTTGGAGCCATTCAGCTTATATGCCCTTACTTTTACATAGTAGGTTTTCCCCTTTTTTAGTTTCTTGATGGTATATTTATTTTTCCTTGTAATAATCTTTTTTGACCTGGAAAAACGCTTATTTGTGCTGTATCTAATCTGATAACCCTTCGCTTTCTTCACCTTTTTAAAGGATACTTTAAGTTTACCAGAACCTGCTTTTTTTAGTTTAACTTTTTTTACCCTAGCAGGTGCTGTAACACGCTGGCTTTCGGTATTATTGGGTATCTGTGTAGCCGTAGATGCCTCCGTCGTTGTGGACTGTCCGAATGCATCTGTCGGCACTTTCTCTGTAGTCGTTGCCGCCTCTGTAGTCGTTGCATCTGATGGGGGAGCTTCCTCATACATCGTTCCCCCACTCCCCACATTCCCTGCATAGAAATACAGGGAAGAAGAAAGATTTAAATGCAAAGCCGGACGGACGGCAATATCGTTGTTGTTGACAGAATAACCATTACCAATCAAGAAACCATCGCTATACACATCCGCTGTCTCGTCCGTATTATACCCAGGCGAACGAAGCCACCACCAGGCATTTCCTGCGTACGCTGTATTAGTATCAGTCCAGCACCCCGCCGCCTTGGCATAGGTGCTTGTCTTTGCCATCCTTGCTTTGTCATAAGTACTGTAATCTGTCAAAAAACCATACTCTGTCTTTGTCGCCTCGTCTATGGATAACAGGAATATCTTGTCTATCGTGTCATTACCACCTGTGGTTCCGAATCTCGGGTTATCAGCATTCACAACCGTGCTGTTTGCAATAGCTGCCTGCTCTGCACTGCTAAAAGCACTATCAAGGAAATTACTGCTGCTATAGTCGCCGCCTTGCTGATTATCCGATGCCCCATAGCCGTTGAGCCAGCTCCGCATCGTACTATTCTCCCATGTAATGTCTAGCCGAGATTCATTATATTTTCTATCATCCAACCCTAAATCTGCAAGCAGGAGGGCATCATTCCCCTCTACCAAAAGCACTCTCCACTTAATTGGCTCATAGCGGAAGTAATGGTAGCTTGTACTGTCTGTCCACTGGTAATATTTACTATTGTTTATTTTTGAATGGGTTGCATCCCCCTTCTTCATTCTGCGATACTTTACTCCATCGACTGTTGCATCGCTGTTACTGTCATAACTTGCCCCTGCTATCTGCTGGTAGGCAGATGCTGATACTGTCTCATACCTGGTCTTATAATCAGTATTCATCTTCTGCATGGCAGCAAGCTGCGTCTCATCCTCCTCCGATACTATCTCTGTCTGGGGGTAGCTTCCAAACCATACGCAGTCCCATATAACATTACCACTCCTACCATCCTTTATTGGGTTCTGTAAAGTGTGGGGAGCAGTTCCTGTTTCCTCCGCCTTGGTTGCAATGTCTCCATAATCTGTAAACAAAAGCCCTAATGCGAGGCATAATGTTACCATGGCTGCAATAACTTTTTTTGAACTTGCTCTTAATTTTATTATGGTCTCCCTTCGTTTGTATCTGTATATAAGCTTAATATTTTTTTCTTTAAAAATTTGATGAATCATTTCCTGTTACCTGACACTTTCCGAATATTGTTTGCCATGGAGATTTATCTGCCCAGTTTCTTATTCTTCATATATTGGTATTTCAATCCATATTATCAGAGATTTGTTATTATATAAATTTAATGTATGCTGTTAAATTGAAAGGTATCCTTTAAACCCGCCCAAAGCTGGTCTTTATCGCTCAGATTTAATGAGGTTCCGTCTTCTAACTGATAGCCGTCGCTGGAAGCCGTTCCCTTATATTCACCTGTGAGCTGCGGCCATTGAATACCGATTTCAGGGTCATTCCATGCAAGCCCGCCCTCATCACCGGGATGGTAGAAATCTGTACACTTATAACAGAATTCAGCTACATCACTGAGAACAAGAAAACCATGTGCGAATCCTTCTGAAATGTAAAACTGTTTTTTGTTTTCCTCGGATAATTCCACACCAAACCATTGACCGTAGGTCTTGCTGTCGCTTCTTAAATCAACCGCTACGTCAAAGACAGTTCCTTTTATTACACGTACCAGCTTACCCTGGGGATATTCCTTTTGAAAATGAAGCCCGCGGAGGACACCCTTGGTAGAGCAGGACTGGTTATCCTGTACAAACTGCATTGTAAGACCGGCTTCTTCCATGTCTTTTTGATTATAGGTCTCCATAAAATAGCCTCTGGAATCACCATGTACGGTTGGCTCAATTACGTAAAGTCCTTCGATTGGACATTTGCTTACTTTAATCTGTCCCATTTTTTATCTCCTTTTATCTGTATCAATATCTAAAATTCTATCGCCTGTAAATATCTCTTTAATGCGTCCTGCCACGTAGGGAGGGGTTCAAAACCATTGGCCGCCAGTTTGCTTTTATCCAGACGGCTGTTAAATGGTCTGGCTGCTTTTGATATGCCGTATTCTTCTGTGGTAACGGGGAGCACCTTAACATGCTCCTCTGTATATTCAGTATGTCCCAGTTCTACAGCCTGCTTAAAGATTTCTCTGGTGAAATCATACCAGCTGATATAGCCGCCCTCATTGGTTGCATGGTAATATCCATACTGCTCTGTCTGAATCATATCTACAAGAAGTCTGGCCAGATCATAGGTATAGGTAGGAGTTCCAATCTGGTCACTGACAACTTTAATCTCGCTATGATTTTTTCCCAGATTCAGCATAGTTTTAATAAAATTTTTACCGTTTGTCCCAAATACCCAGGCAATGCGGATAATAAAGAACTTATCCAGATTAGCTGTTACGGTACGTTCTCCTGCAAGCTTAGTGGCTCCATATACATTCAGCGGCTTATAATCCTGACAGTCCGGCTCCCATGGCTGGGTTCCCTGTCCATCAAATACATAGTCAGTGGAAAGATACATCATGGGGATATCCAGTTCCTGACATACTTTGGCAATGTTTTTGGTAGCACCAAAATTAATGCTTCTGACTTTGGGCTGGTTATCTTCATCTTCAGCAGCATCAACAGCTGTCCATGCGGCACAGTGAATGATGGCGTCTGGCTGTTCAAAGATGATGCGTGCATGTACTGCGTCCCCATCCGTTAAATCAATGGGGATATATGGCATCGTAGTGACAGCAGTACCATCAGCAGCACCGCTGTAAGTATCGGCGATATCACTGCCAATGCCGTCTATGCCGCGTTTGGCTAATTCGTTCATTACGTCGTGGCCTAATTGACCGGCAACTCCGGTTACTAATATTTTCATAAATTATCTCCGTTTCTTTCTTTATAACCAATTTTGCATAGTAAACTATGTTTATTGTGGGAAATCAGCGGTTTCCGTACATTTCTTCATAATAATTCTGATATTCGCCGGAAATGATAGTTTCCCACCATTCCTTGTTATCCAGATACCACTGGATTGTTTTTTTGATTCCGTCTGCAAATTTGGTTTCCGGCAGCCAGCCAAGTTCGCTGTGGATTTTTGTAGGATCGATAGCATAGCGCATATCATGACCTTTGCGGTCTGCAACATAAGTAATGAGGCTTTCCGGTTTCCCCAGTTCTTTACAGATAATCTTAACGATATCAATATTGGTCATTTCATTGTGTCCACCAATATTATAGACTTCACCGACCCGTCCTTTGTGAATGATCAAATCAATTGCCTTACAGTGGTCTTCAACATAGAGCCAGTCACGTACATTTTCCCCTTTGCCATAAACTGGAAGTGGTTTGTCATTCAGGGCGTTTGCAATCATAAGAGGAATCAGTTTTTCCGGGAAATGATACGGTCCATAATTGTTAGAACACCGGCTGATCGTGACAGGAAGCCCGTAGGTCCTGTAGTATGCCAGTACCAGCAAATCTGCGGCAGCTTTGGAAGAACTGTATGGGCTGCTGGTGTGGATTGGTGTTTCTTCTGTAAAAAACAGATCAGGTCTGTCTAACGGAAGATCACCGTAAACTTCATCGGTAGACACTTGATGGTAGCGGGTAATGCCATATTTACGGCAGGCATCCATCAATACGGCGGTGCCTTTGATATTGGTGTCTAAGAATACCTCAGGATCTTCAATGGAGCGGTCAACATGACTTTCCGCAGCAAAGTTTACAATGATATCGGGATGTTCTTCCTCAAATAATTTGTAAACAGCTTCCCTGTCCGTAATGCTTTCTTTTACAAAACGAAAATTAGGATTGTCCATAACAGGTGCAAGGGTAGATAAATTTCCTGCATAGGTCAGACAGTCCAGACAAATAATTCGATAATCAGGGTATTTGTCCAACATGTGAAAAATGAAATTGCTTCCAATAAATCCGGCTCCTCCGGTTACGATAATAGTCATAATTTTTCTCCTTTTATTTTATAATTTAATGCAGCACATCCAGATATTTGCCGTCTAAGACATCTTTTAGATACTGTCCATATTGGTTTTTCTTTAAGAGTTCATATACTTTTAATACATCTTCTTTGGAAATCCAGTTATTTAAGTATGCGATTTCTTCCAGACAGGCTATTTTACGGTGCTGATGATCTTCCATTGTTTTGACAAAGTTGGTGGCTTCCACAAGACTTTCATGGGTCCCTGTATCCAGCCAGGTAAATCCCTGCCCCAGTAACTCTACATTGAGATTTCCTTTTTCCAGATAAATTCGGTTTAAATCGGTAATCTCCAGCTCACCGCGGTTGCTGGGCTTTAAACTCTTGGCATATTCCACAACCTTATTGTCATAGAAATAAAGACCGGTTACACAGTAGTTGCTTTTTGGTTTGGCAGGTTTTTCTTCAATGGAGATTGCTTTGCCTTCAGAGTTGAATTCCACAATACCGAAACGTTCCGGATCATCAACATAGTAGCCGAAAACAGTTGCCCCCTGACCGTTTTCAGCGTTTTCTACAGCGGCTTTTAAACGTTTTTTCAATCCGTGCCCGGCAAATATATTATCTCCTAAAACCATGGCCGCCGTATCGGTTCCGACAAATTCTTCTCCAATAATAAATGCCTGTGCCAGTCCGTCCGGACTTGGCTGTACAGCGTAAGTGAGGGATACGCCAAACTGATGCCCATCACCTAGAAGCTCCTGAAACCGTGGAGTATCCTGAGGCGTTGAAATAATAAGAATCTCCCGGATTCCGGCATTCATCAGAACGGACATTGGATAGTAGATCATCGGTTTGTCATAAATTGGAAGTAGTTGCTTCGAAGTTACCATGGTAAGTGGATAAAGGCGTGTGCCTGAGCCACCAGCTAAAATAATTCCTTTCATTAATATAATGCCTCCTTTTTTGTTTTGCACTCATGATTTTATAATTTTTTAGTTAGTATGTTCATTTTTTATGTTGTTATATTATGAATAAAATATGTACTTTCATTTCTGTGGGGTTTTTAATCTGGTAAAAATTTCATTATCATACATATTATAAAAGATGACGCTACGTCACCTTCAAGAGTTTTTTTAGTAATTTTATCTATAATATTAGAATTTTAAAATAAAAAATATAATCAAAAGATTTGTGTTTAAATGAAAAGTTTGTTAAAATGTCGAATTCTGATATAACGATGAAAAATCAATTGTTTGCAAGGGTGAATTTTCTGAATGCCAATCATGAGTAACACTCATGATATGATGTATAAAAACACATTCGTCTGTAAGTGCAAATGTGTATGCTATATTCAAGGTGTAAATCATATAAAATAGTAAATGTTAGCTGGTGTGGAAATGGGAAAAAGCTGGAAAGAGTATTGGAATAATTTGTTAGAAAAAAATAAATTAGTAACTGCTGTTAATCAAATGAATATTATAGATGCAAGTAATAAAACGGAAAAAATTTGTAGAAATATATATGGTAATTATAATGATTTGTATGAGAATTATAAATAGTTAAAATGATTGAAAAAATTTATTTCTTATATGGGCTCATGTTCACATATGATTATGCGGATGAACACAGATGAATTGAGGTGCAGATATTATGGTTGAGGTTAAGCTGAATTGCGACAGTGATTACAAATATTTGGTAGATAGTCAGGAAGAAAGGATAAAGAGCCGTTATAAGTTTGTATATGATTTTATGACTGATTATATAAAACAGAGAGAATTAGAGGATAAGATACATATAATACCATCTATATTAGATCATGTAATAGTAGATTATTTTGTAGATATTGATCGTCTAAAGCCTTTTCAGGAGATTGAATATGTTAATGAAATAAAAATATATTCCTACTTATCGTATTGGATTTTGCGCCATAAACCACTGCAAGTGTATCAAGATATAGAAGATGCAGAGTTAGTATTTGTTAATGAAGATTTAGTGACAGAACTGTTAGGAAGTTTTTTGTTTTCCGAACCGGAGAACATTCCTATACTTGATGAAAAGCAGGAAGACGTATATGAATTTCTAAAGACAATGAAATATTACTTTTGTTATCGTAGTTTTACAGCACAGAGCGTTGAATTATTATTGTTAGCTTTTCAAGCCGGAAGAGGATATCAATACTCTGTGGATTATATGAAATAGCCAATTATTTAATTAACAATAGTTTCTTGATGTGTGAATTCAATCAGAAACTATTGTTTTTTGTTGGTTAGAATTTCTATATGCATTATAATTATAGGCGTATTATTTCCCAAAAGATATAATAAAAAGTTTACTATTTCCGGCATATAAATATTCCGGCATATTTTGTAATGGAAAATCCCTTTTTTGTCTTTTTTTCTACAAAGGTTCGGAAATCTTTGTAGCGGTCCAGAATATATTGGTTTTGATTGCCATGGCAGGATAAGATATATGCAATCAATGGTTCTGACTGATCTACAAGCAGGGAATCTTTATAAATTTCCATGTGTATATTTGTAAAAAAAGGAGCCAGCAGGGTAGAACCGTTTTCTAGTCCAAAACGCTCATACAGTTTATCTGCCGACAGTATGATCAGACTGTTAAACTCCTGCACCAGACTGGTAATTTCTTTCATGTGGGAAGCGCCGTAGGTACTACAGATAAAGATACCATTTGGTCTTAGTATACGGCGGACTTCATCAAGAACGTCAGTGAGATGGTCACAGTAAAAAAGGACGTGATTTGCCAAAACAAGGTCAAAGGTTTCATCTTCATAAGGAATCCGGTGGCAGTCAAAGGCGTTAAAGGTAAATCTGCTATCGGTATGATGTTGAAGTGGCAAAGGATCTGGATTGACAGCCGTATTGGAGTGAAGTCCGTTTTCCAGCAATTCAATCTCCCTTCTGGTGTCTCTTAGCATACCTTCGGAAATATCATTTAATGTAATATGAATATGTGCCGGCAGGTGGCTATAGTTTTCCTTCCAGAGAGCACCGTTTCCGCAGCCTAGCTCTAAAATATCCATTGGTTCTGTAATATGGCACTGTTCGTACAGCCATGGAAACCAGCCCTGTTGGTTAGATGCATAGAGCTTGTGAAGATTAATTCTTGCAGAAATGTTGGTAGCATTCTGGTACTGGCTTTTTAATGTGTTTTCCATATTAGTAAGATGGATGAGATTTAACATCTGGCTCCAATTGATTTCCTGTTCAGTATCGATCGCTTTTGCAGTATCCTCAATGGCATTTGCGACTAACTCCATCTGTTCAATCCGGTCTTTTACCAGCTTAAGCTGGAGATTTAAAGAATTTTTTAACATATGATAGTCAGAGTCCCCTATAGTCATATTACGGATATCTTCCAATGAAAATCCCAAATATTTTAAAAGTAGAATCTGCTGTAATCTTGCAAAATCCTCATCCGTGTAAAACCGGGCACCGGAATCATTCACATAAGAAGGCTTTAAAATATTCTGTTTGTCATAAAAGCGGATCGTACGGACTGTTAAATGTGCCATTTTTGCAAATTCACCAGAGGAATAATAGCCGGGTAATTTCATAGAGATGCTCCTTTAAAATTGTATTGATGCTTTCCTTTGACAGCGGTCGTTTTTTGGTGATCAATAACTATATGATATCCAGGTAATTGCGAAACAGTTATGTTGTACCATATGTATTGTGAATATAGGAAGGCTTTGCTCGGCTAACGTTCCTAATGCTGTTGCAAATCCTTATATATAGCACAATACATATATCCAATTTATCAAGTTTCGCAATTACCTATAATGATATCAAAAAAAGGGAGAGATTACCACAATTATTGTATTATGGGAAAAGGAAGGCTATAATAGAGGTATTATCTGGACGGTATCATTATTTTTGGAGGTGGAATCATATGGATGAACCATATTGGAAAGGGAAGCATTTTTCTTTTTTTCAAAATAAAGAGTGTGAGTTTTTTCCGTGTCATAAGGGGATTGACCGGGAGCAGTTTAACTGTCTGTTCTGCTATTGCCCGCTGTATGCGCTGGGAGAGAAATGCGGAGGAAATCCTGTATTTTTGGAAAATGGGATTAAGGATTGCAGCTGCTGTATACTTCCCCATAAACCGGATAACTATGGGTATGTCACAGAACATCTTGGACAAAATTAATACGTTGGGATTATAGATTTGAAATCGACAAAAGTCTGAATGGCAAAGGGATTGTTGCAGTTTTAAAGCAGGGGTAAAAAATCATGAGAAAAGTTGTTTTATTTATAGCTATGAGTCTTGACGGATATATAGCAGATAAAAGCGGTGGCGTAGATTGGTTAAACGGTGAAGATGAAAATGCAAAGAGTGTTGATACCTACTCGGCATTTATAAAAAATGTAGATACGGTTATTATGGGATGGAATACTTACCATCAGGTTGTTACAGAATTATCCCCATTAGAATGGCCGTATTCAGGTTTGACAAGCTATATTATCACAAATAGAACACTTTCTTCCTCCGGTGAAATTATATTTATATCCAAAAGTCCTTGTGAATTAGTACAGCAGTTATCACAAGAAAAAGGAAAAGATATTTGGATTTGTGGAGGAGCAGATATCATTCATCAATTAATGCAGAAAAATCTGATTGATATTTATTATATTTCGATTATCCCAACTATATTAGGGAATGGTATTCCTCTTTTTGGACCGATAGGAAGTGAGCTGAAATTAAAATTAGTAAACACTCAAACGAGCAATGGAATAACTGATCTGATTTATGAAAAAAGAGCTTAAACATATTATTGATTTATTGAAGTAAGGCAGAGGTTAAAATTATGAATAAGATATTGAATGAAATAAGGCGGCTTGTTAACGAAAACAGGGAAATGTATTTGCCACATATAAAGTCTGAAGCATTAGAAGAAAATGGTGCAGTTTACTATATGAATGGAAAAAATGGAACGGAATTTGATTGGTATGTAAATAACAAAATTTCTGATTTTTTTGTGTTTTATAACGATGAAAATAATTTAGGCGCTGTTAAGCTGACACTTTATTGTGGCGGTGACGTATTGATATATATTTATGACGAAAGCGGGAGAAGCTTGATAAAGGAAATCATAACCCATGTGGAAGCATCTGAGGATGATATTTTTACATTTGCGGTATTATTAAAAAATGTGATGGATAATAATAAAATCTGGGATGCGAATATAGACAGTATTCATACAGGCGCTGCATTAACTGCTGATATGATAAACGAATTTAGGAATAACAAACAGTACTATGAAGGTATGATTAATAGGAAAAGGATGTTTGGAATGATGTCGTATGTATCAAGGAAGGTTACTGATGAGGGTTGGAAAGTCGGATATATGACCAGAGCGGAAGCAATGAATGAAAATGACAGTGGCTGGTCTTTTATGGCAGGAAATGAAGATGATGAATACATAGATGATTATAGAAATATAAGGCTGTTATCTATAGCAGAGGTGTGTCAATTGGATTCAGAGGTCTTGAGGTATATTGAAAATCCTGTCGGAACAGCTCTGATACGGAATTCTTCTGGCGAATTTGAAATAGACCAAAATGATAAAGAAATATTTTTGGAAAAAAGACAGTGATAAGGAGAAGAACTCTTATGAATGTTCTGAATAATCAATTTCCACCCCTTTCTGAAATCGGTTGTTTAGTGGCAGATAATATATCAATATCATAAACAGCGGCTGCTGCCATGACAAGTATATGACAAGCCAGATTAAGTTTATATCCGTGGACAGAATGCCAACAATAAAGGCAAAAACAGAAGAAATTACAATTAACCTTCTGGTAAATATAACCTCAGATTCTGTAACCAGGTCTTTCTTCCTGATGGTTGTTACCCTAAGCAATATTGCAAAAATCAGAATGAATATTGTCGCGAAAAATACACATAATCCTATTGCAAAAAGGGCGGTCAATCCACTGAATCCTGTAATTGCAAGATTGGCCAATGGTTCTTGCCAATGTGGAATGGTTACGCTATCCGATAGAGGACAAATTAAAATACCTTTTATCACTATCCGTTAAGAAGTCAGAATCTAATTTGATACTATTTTCGCTTGGAATTAATGTCCCCTGCCCCGCCGAAGGCAGATAAATTCTTGTTTATCTTAGTAAGGGGGACGCTTTCAACATGAGGGGGTGGTGGAGTCCGCTGTGGAGATATCACA